>NZ_CP071462.1:2230370-2548994 GCF_017352155.2 Haloterrigena alkaliphila | reverse complement strand
AAGTTGGCTCAGTCGATTCGTCGCCTTAATGGCTCATAGGCATGGGTTCTTACGGACTCAAAACCACCCTCACGACTCCACTTTTTGCTATATAAGCGTATTAGAAACGATAATATCCCATCTAATGGCGAGAAAAAGCGTGAGAGGTTACGCCGATTTTTGCCATTGTCGACCTCACACTTTCTAAGGAGTTTATAGGGGCCGAAATAGGATTTGGGTTTTTGTTTCCCACTAAAACTGCCGAAAGACGATGCTGGTGACAAATATAGCTTCTCGGGATGACACAAATGTGTGCAAACTGCCCACATCGGTCTAAAAATCGCAGGCCATCGAGACGACTCTGAAATCATCCAAATGATATTCTGTGTATCAACTCCCGTATTATAAATAATATTACTATTATGCAGCACGCTTGGCACACATCATGAGAGAATTTTTACTGTAATGTGGGCAGATTGCCCACAGAGTTCTAGAAATCGCAAGACGAAATCCGAAACACAATATTCAAAATCAGACATGTGCTAGGTAGCTCACTATACATAAGATGGTTTTTATAACTCAGATTTAATTCGCGCCCGGAATAGTTTGACTGATTATCATAATGTGGGCAGGTTGCACACATTCCTTGAGAATTGGTGGACGTGGCAAGAGGTATCGTATGAAAATTCTGGTATTAGGATGTTTGTCAGTATTACATAAACACCCATACACTATTGGCCACCAAATTGAACTCCATCTGTTATTTCTGCGTTTTCAGACCCCACTGCTATTATTAACTCGTAGGTTTTGGCGAATCGCCATACTGCAAGGGGTCTAGTGTGTTGGAGTCATCGTGAGAACGTCTAATTGGCTCGCCAATACGGATCCTTCGAGATTGCACACAAGAGCGTTCCAGCGTGACGTCTTGAGCGACGTGGTTTCCTACCGAAAGTCGCCGCTGCCCAGTGATTCATCAGAGCCAACTCGTACAAAATTGGTCATTCGCACCAGCAGCGAACTCGACTCTCATCCTCTTCGGTTTCGACCTCACACGTGAATGAATCTCCTTCAGGGAACATGATGAACCGATCTTCTTCAACGTTTTTGACGCAGTCAACGTCCTCTATCTCCCAATTCGCATCTTCACCATCCTCCCATGTGTAGTAGTCATTCTCGCCTTCAACTGCAAAATCAAGGATCCCAGATCCACTCCCGAGAATGTGTTCAACTTGTTCCAGCGTGGTTGACTGAGAGATTCTTGGCATGGTCGAGTGTTCTGTGTTCACACAAATTAATACCGGCTACTTTGGCGGCGCTGTGTCACTATTTCAAAAGGGAAGTTCGTGCCACCGATGGAGGATGGCAACTCCCAAGCTTCCCAGGTGGGGACGACGTAATTTTAGAGCATACCACGCATCCCACTACGCGGTAGACCGTCGTCCACTGGATCAGATGCGGTCAAGAGATAAAGATATTGGCCGCGTAGACTGGTGACTTACTTTATTCTGAAGAGGTGACCTTAGACCGAGATGGCAAGTTGAGCGAGCACAGAGATCGATGCGTACCTCTGGAGACGGGGGGTTACCACTACCTCCTTCGCTGATTCATCGTACTCAATCAAGCCCTTCGCGCTGAGTTTCGGGAGGTGCGTTTGGATCAGTCCGTTGTAGGCTGATTCGTAATCGCCTGTACTGACCTGAGTGGGCGGAGTTCCGGTCTCTATCCCTCGAATGACCCTCGCGATGTGACGGACTGTTACAGAGGCGTTCTCCTCGAACAGAGAGAGGTACCGAATGAGCAGGTTACGCCGTTCGTTGCCGAGGAGTTTGTGAACCGAAGCCGGTCGGGTGTCGACGTCACTCTTAGCTGCCATTCTTCTCCACCTCCGTTGAGGGCAATGCGATAGTTGCATCTACTATTCCATCGTCGGACTTTTGCGAATCGTCCTCGACTATGTACATGCTGTCTGCTCCAGACAGCGCGGGTTCGGTGTCTTCACCACCGGGCCCACTTCTGTGGACCACCGCGCGTCAAAAACGTGTAGGTCGGGAACCGTCTTAACCGTAGGTAAATCGGCTCAGTGGCCAACAAACCAAGCTTTGGGGTTCGCCTCTCTTGGAGGATCCTGATTCTGTCGAAACACTCTCCAGTTGCTAGGAATGGTATGCTGAATACAGCGCGTTTGGTCAGTAAGAAGTCATCGTTTGTTTCAGCCGGTTAGAGCAATGCGGTCGTTAGATAGCCGTGCATCTATAAGAAGGAAAACAAATTTCTTGATTGACTCGTATCGATGCGTATGCCCAACCCGTACAATGTCCTCGGAATAACAAAAAATGCAAATGAGGTAGTTGTTGAAGCTGCATATCGAGCGCTGGTAAAGGAACACCATCCAGATCAGGGTGGAAGCAAGGAGCGTTTCCAAGAGATTCGGGATGCGTACAAGCAGATACAGAACGGTGACCCAACTGCTGGTACTGCGGACGGTACAAGTACGTTCAGTGGGTTTGCTCGTGGACTCGCGGCGCTCGGTACACCCGTTAGCGTAGCGTCGATAGAGGGCACGCTTGCAGATGACTTGACAGTCGAGAAGGGCCCGCTGCGCGTGTCTCTTATCGGACTGTTCCGAACCGACATCGAACCACTCGCTTGGCCTCATGAGATTGATTCTATCCAGACTGAGGACCGGTTTCTCTGTGTAACTCGCATCGAGAACACTTCCGAGTACGTGCAAAAGTGGAACGGACTCAGTAAAACGAAATTCGTCGGGAGTGACGGGCAAACGTATTCACCGACTCATGATTTAGCATCGACAGAAACAGATATTCCGCCCAGTGTAGACCAACGTGATACGCAGCTATCTCCACAGTTCTCCACCAACTACAGTAAACTTGAACCGAAATCATGGACGCTTGGGATAACGGTCGCACCGAACCTCCCCGGGCAGGTGGATATTCAGCGGGTGTCTTATACTCATAGTGTATTTGAGGGGCATCAGACCGATGGGGTTGTGAAGGAAAAGATTCGATATGAGTTCTCGATCACTCCGGAGAGGCAGCAGCAGATGCTTTCGCTTATCGCGCAGGAATTGATGGACGAAGTCCCAGAAGAAACACCGTTGCAAGCGCTCGCGTCTGTGGAAGACACCCCGGCTTCGACGCAGACTACGGAGGACGATTCACAATCTACGCAGAGTGGTTCTGAGTCGCAGCAGGTACCGGCACCAATGACAGATGACTCTGGTTCGGTGAGTGCTGGTTCTTCGGCGAGACGTGAGCTCTCGGAGCAGGAACAGGAACGAGTGGCAGATATTGTTCGCTTGGCGCCAACATCGAATGGGGAACTTGCTTCTTCTTGGGGTCTCGAGACAGGAAAAGAGGCATGGGAGTACCTTTCTCAGCATCTGGAGGACTACTACCATCGGAACAAAAATAGTCGTATTGAGCCGACGGAAGAGGCAGTTCAGATAGTTGAATAACCAATCTGCACTTAGTGATTCTCCCGACGATCGATGACGTCCTACTCTATAACCGACATGTGCGCTCTATACAGCACGACCGCTAATCTCCATCACCTGCTGTGGGTTTCAACAAGACCAGAAAAGCCCACCTCGGGCTCGGGTACGTCCTAACGTGATAATATTTTCATCCGTTCCGGAACTACACTTCGACGAAGCGGAAAGGGAGATTCATAAGGAGGAACCAACTTAGCGTAAGACGGTGAATAGAATCTGTGAGATTTTACGTTCCTGAGTGGGACGACGCGGTCGATTCCCACTACGATTTCCGACACGACGAACTCTCTACTCTCGACCGTCAGGAGCGGGATCTAGATTACATCTGGGACATTTTCGAGCGCGACACAACCCCGATCGATGGCGTGCTAATTTCGCGTGAACAAGTCGAAGAGACGACTCGCAAAGCAAATCGTCTCGCCGAGTACGGGGTCTACGATGACCCGGTGTTGTCCGTTCCAGAATGGCTTCCTACGATCAGCGACTGCGGCGCGTGGGGCTACAAGTCACTCCCGTTCCCTCCGTACGGGAACGCCGAGATGCTCGACTTCTACGAAACGCTGGAGGTCACAGTCGGCGTTACTATCGATCACCTCGTTTTGGGCTCGGGGAAAGACAAGGGTCGTCTGTACCTCGACGAACGCGCCTTCCATACCGATTTCAAGAAGAGTGACATCCCAGACGCACTGACTGACGTCGTCGATTTGATGGTCGACGAGTGGCCCAACGAATGGCCTACTTACGTCGAGGAGTACGAACCGACCATCTGTACTCAATCGAAGAAGGAGGTCGAGGCCTTTGCTCCAGAAGACTTCCAGGGTGACGTCGATACGGTACTTGCGCGATTGGCTCGCGATCCCAGAGCGGTGTACCGAGAGGACGACGCAGCATTCCGCTACGAGCTTACTCTCCGGAACGCTCAGGAGATGTACGACCTGTACCACCGAGGTAACTACCCGTTCCGGCTAATGGTAGCGATCCAGGGCTGGAACCCCGAGACGTATATCGAGGCCACGGAAGAAGTGCTCGACATTGGATACGATTATCTCGGTATCGGTGGCGTCGCTGGCAGTCCCATCCATGACGTCAGGCAAATCGTGAAGGGCGTCGGAAAGTCTGTAAAGGAGTTTGAACGCGAGAATAACACTCGCATTGACTCGCACGTCTTCGGGTTTGCGAAGAGCGAAGGATTCGAGACGGTCGGTCGATCGGGGATGACCAGTTTCGATAGTGCGAGTATGCTCCGTTCGGCATGGACAGGAGGGCAGAATTACCGGCTTGACAACAACGAGCGATACGACGCGATTCGGGTGCGTTACCCATCTAACCGCGATTCTCTTGCAGAGGCCGTGGAGAAGTCCCTTCGAGGCCGCGAGACGCTAGTTGCGTTGAGAGCCTTCGATTCTGAGGAACCCATCGTTGACGCGCTCTATGAGTGGCAAAAGAAAGCAGAAAAGGTCCTTCCAGCCACTCGAGAATATCTGCGTGAACACCGTCACGACGAGCAATACGACGCTTCGCTACTCCAAGAAGTCGAAACCGCTTTTAGAGACGATTTCGAGTACGCCCGAGAGCTACAAGCGAGTTTCAGCGACAATCTTCGAGGAAAGCTGGTCAAGCTTCTTCGGAAAGACGATCCCGAGGACCCGGTTAGCTTCGAAGAGTATTCTGATCTACTAACCGTCGCACAGCAGGAGTTCGAGCCTTTCCCGCGTATGACTACCATCCTTGAAAACGACGATCCTGAAACTACTTATGACGCGATTTGGACCGTCGTTCGCGATTACGCGACGTGGATCGGCGACGAAGACCTCTTAGAAGAGTACCAGCGTACACTGCAAAACCGACCTTGGGAGAAGTGCGATTGCTCGATCTGTACCGAGAACAGTATTGAGGTCTGTATCTTCCGTGGTAACGACCGCAACCGTCGACGTGGATTCCATAACACCCGACGGTTCTACGACGAATTCACCGACGAGCTACCGAAAATCCTCATCGGAACTCGAGGTACGGCATCTCTGAACGGCTACGAAACTATCGAGGACTACCTTCGAGCCGAGCATCCTGACTTCTGGCAGCAGGTGCATGATCTCCCAGTTGCCGAAGTTGGCGTTTTGGACGCCGGCGGTGTACGAGAGTGGTGGGACAAGACCCCCACCGGCGTTTCGCTTGCCCGGAGTCGCATGGCTGAAAACCTTGGTCAGCAAGCAGAGCGATACCAGAAGGTGTTCCTCCACACACCTGACGGAGAAATCGACGAGCACATCGTAGATGCCGTGGAGGAAAGTAACTGCACAATCCAGACGTTCCAAGATCCATCGAAACTGCGCCAGAATGCTTTGGAAGCGTGCGGAGAGAATTACATAGCTGGGGATGACTTCCTGCCTCACCCACCCAAAATCAACGTCCAGGATGGGCTCGACATTTTGGTTATCGACCAATGTTCTGGCTCGAAGGACATCCCCGAAGGTGCACCCGTCTTCGATGATAAAGAGACGCTCCAATTCTCGAGAGAAGAGCTCTTGGAGCGCGATAATGTTCCTGCAATCAACGCCAAGGATCTCTACACGGGCCGACAGCAGGAGTTCGTGAAGGAAGCGGTTAGACGGCTCAAAGGAGAAGGTCACGATGTCGAGCGGTACTTCATAAGTGCAGGCTTCGGCCTCGTTTCCGAGGACGAACCGTTGCCGCCATACGAAGTGACGTTCAGCTCGATGGGCGTTGCCGACATCAGGGAGCGATCTAAACAACTCAGCATTCAGGCCGACTTAGAGCAGGTGCTGAACGAGTCAGACTACGATGTAGTCTTCTTCACTCTCGGGAAGGATTACTACACCAGCATTGACATCGATAATATGGTCCAGGACGTTCGTTCTGATCGTATTGGAGTCGTCTTCAACCGGGAACTCGTCGACGACCAGTTCGATAATATCGTGTCAGTGCCTGCCCGCACAGAAGACGCGAAAAACCACGGCACAATCGTAGTAGGGTTGAAAGGACACTATATGAAGAATTTCGCACACCGTATAGACAGTGTCGAATCACTGGAACCTGAAGCGATTGAGGGCCTCTGTCGTCGTGTAGAAGAGGAACCTACTCAGATGGCCTTCGAGAAGTATTAGACGAGAAATTACTAAGGCGAACCTCTATACTTCACCTCTTCTGATCGTCTATCGCCCCATTATCTAAGTAAGATAACAGCATATCCGAGCGGGAGGGATGCTGTACAGACAACGGAAACTCGATCTTCCCCACGGAGAACTGGATACACCAGTTCTCTTCCCAGTTAGGAACGTGGGGAAGCGATCGAGTGATAACACTCCCAAGTACGTCGGCACTATCCCGGAGTTTTCCGCGGCGATGATTAACGCTCGATCGATACGGAACCGGGACCCGATGTGGAATCGGCTAACGAATGGTGTGGCCCTCCGCGAAGAGATGGACGTTCCAGAAGACACCATCATCTTCGCTGATAGCGGTGGATTCGATTTTTCGGAACAGGAGATCGACACTACGCCGGAAAAGACGATCAAAACTCAACAGAAATTAGATAGCGACATACACGGGACAATTGACATCCCTTTGTCCAGAGAAAACCGTGCAGCAGAGAATCAACGGCGTATCGACCGAAGCATCGAGTTTGCTCTCGAGGCAAGTGATCTCCATACTGGTGATGCTCTACTCTTCGCGAGCGTTCACGGGTACGATCCAGAAACGATTCGTAACAATATCCAGTACCTAGAGAACCGCGGAGATTTTGATGGATATGCACTCGGGAGCATGGTGCCGATCCGGACAGATTACAAAAAGGTGACAAAGTTGGTACTTGCTGCAAGAAATGCGACGGAGAAGCATCTACACGTCTATGGTCTCGGCGGATTAGTCTATCAACCACTTTTACTTTATCTCGGTGTCGATAGTTTCGACTCGTCGGCGTTCATCAGAAGTGCCGGCAATCGTAATTACTTGATACCTGGTTTTGGAGGGGAAGAACTCCACAACATCGAGGACTTAGATCGGTTGCCTTGCCCCTGTCCGATCTGTGGTCAACGGAGTTTAGAAGACATTCGGGAAGACCGAACTGCACTCACTCAGCATAACCTCTGGGCGCTTGCAACGGAGCTTCGACGATTCAAATACATAGCTGAGTCTGATCGGGATGTCGAGAATTATCTCGATCTTCGCTTCCAGGGCAACGAAGTTACTAGACGGGCCTATGAGACCGCAAAACAGCAAGTGAGGAGGCTCACATGAGTGACGAACGAGCGACGATCCGTCCAGTCACACTGAGTCGTTTGGTTGAACTCACACATGCCTGTGAAGACGACGAGAAAACGACAGAGGATCTCGAGACCGCTCTCGATGTAAGTCATCGGCGAGCGCGAGAAACGGTTCTAGAAGCGAAACGAATCGATCTGCTGGACGAACGCGAATCAGATGACGATTCCTATTACGGGACCACCGCTATCGGCGAAGCCTTCTTAGAGGCGATTCGGGATGAGAGCTGGCAGCAGGTGAGTTCAATCCTCGCAACTCGTAGCCCCCACTACGGAACATTTCTCGAGGTTCTGGAGCGACTCGAACCTACAGACCTCGATACCCTTCTGGAGAGCCTGGAAGAAGACCAGAAGTATACACCCTATTCCTTCAACCAGACCGGCATAGAGGTCGTCGGCGACTGGGCCGAACGATTAGGTCGCGTTCAGCGGAATGCCTTCACTGGGAGCTACTATTTGACCAGCCAATCCAGCATTCCGGACAACTTCCCTTTCGTGGTGCTTGACGCTTATGACCACCTCGAACAGACAGCAGGCGTAGATTTACGACAGCGCTATCTGTCGATACCGAAACTTCGGGAGGAAGTCTGTGAACGAATTGGATGTTCACGTGCGGGTTTCGACGAGGCACTAGTCGCTCTCTGCCAGCAAAACGTCGGCAAACTCGAGCTTTCGGGAGCTCCAATGGATACGGAGGCTAAAGATTCTGCTCTCGGAATCAAGCGGATTTCCGTGGCAGATGAGGGAACGTTAGTCTCCACGTCGCAGTCGACACAGCAGGTGATGTCTGGCGTTGAATTGTACGACAAACAATACTACTACCTCGCGGTCCACGACCGCGACGTCACGTTCCACCAGGAGGATACATAATGGCCGACGCATTCGACATTTCAGACGAACAGCAAGATTACTCACAGTACGACCTCGAGGCCAATCCGTTTCCGTACAGCCCGGTTCCCGCAGAGGACCCCGAAATATACTGTGGTCAACAACACGTCTCCGAAAAGATTAGTTCCACAGTCTCCACGATGCTTTCGACTGGAAAGTCTAAGCATCTCGTTATCACTGGGAAATACGGCAACGGAAAGTCGCATACGCTCAAATATACCCGCTCTCTGTTACGGGACCGGGACGATGTCGTCGTTGGGTACGTCGCTCAACCGGGAGAGGGCTTTCTCGACATCTATCATGAGTTCGTGTACGACCTAGGTTTCAATCGAGTCCAAGAGTTGGCCTACGAGTACCTCGCCTCGGTTGCTCGTGACGTCACAGATGCGAATCCAATTAGCGCGAGCGCAATGAAATCGCTCATCGATGAGGGAGACGTCCTTCTCTCTGAGATCGTCCCGGAGGCGGTTCGACGGTTAAGCGATGTGACTCACTTTGCCGACTTTGCTCGTGCGATCGTACACATGGTGTACGAAGACACCAACCTCTATGCTTGGCAGTGGTTGACCGCAGAGGGTATCCGGTATGAGCAGCGCAAGGAGATGGAAATCCACAGCGCACTCGATGACGATACGATGGGCGTCCGGGCGTTCACCGCTTTCAAGAATATGCTACTCGAACTCGGTTACACTGGCGTATTCGTTTTCGTCGACGAGTTCGAGAGTATCGCACGTCTCAGCCCAAAGAATGAGCAGGCCACGCTCAACAGTATTCGACACCTGATGGACCAGAATAGTTCCGGGTTGTGTATGTTGTTTGGCTGTGCTCCCGAGGTCTGGCAAGACGTCATGAGTGAATATCATGCTTTTAGCGAGCGGATCGGCGAGGAGGTCGCTCTGAAACCCCTCACAAACGAGCATCTGAACGACCTGGTATCAGACTACCTCAGTCGAGAACGCAATGGGCCGACCGAAACTTCTTCGATCGACCCGTTTACTGATGAAGCGTTGGATGTGATCCTACAACGTTCACAGGGTAACGTTCGCCAAGCCCTTGCTATCTGTAGCCGCGTATTGGACTCTGCTGTTGAGGAAAACCAAGAGCGGGTCACACCCGAATTCGTTCAAGAATCAATGTGAAACGGGGCCTACCGAACGAACATCCACTAGTTATGGGGTTTCTGTCCCTCAAGCCATTTTGAACCGCGTCGAGGATGGGCAGTTTCAGAAGGAGAAACACATCCCGCTAGGTTCATGGGCACTCTGACATCAATACGGCAGCCAGACCGTATGATCCGATACATGCATACGCCTACGTACATTTCGGAAACCCATCTTCATTTGTTCGATTCACCAAGATCAATTTCTCCCAATAGAACCGTAGATCAGCAGGAGGCGTAGCGGTCAGACTCGAGTAAGAGCTTCGTAGCTCTCGTCGTCTGCGAGTTCGTAGAGGCGGTCGAGGTCTGGGTCGGGCACTTCTATTCTCGCCTCATACTCGCTATCTCCCCAAGTGGCACCGAGAACGGGTCGCACCATAGCGCGTACGTGCTCGTAGTCTTCGGGGTCAAGCGCTTGGAGATCGTGGTCGTTTTTGATTTGCTGCACGTCGTGTTGCCATCCAGCGTAGGGTTTCTCGACGTCAATGCTGACACGGGTGCCGTCAGCGTGAGTGAGGAGGTCAACGATTCCACCACGACCGTTGAGCAGTTTCTGCGTGATGACTTCGGTCGCGCTAGTGACGTAGCGATCGACGAGATCAACGACGGCGGATCCAGGGATGGAAGCCGACACACCGACATCGCTCAGACTTTTTTCGATGTCCATGCTGGCGACCGGGACCTTTGCTGACTCGATCGGGACGATACGCGGCCTTTGCGTCGCGACTTGTTGAATTTTGACGTGATAGCTGTCTATCGTCCCCTGCGTGTAGCCCGTCCCCTGAATGTAGAGGGCGGCGTCAGGATCAACGTACCAACCACTGGTACTGGAGAGAGCAGACAGGTCCACTTCAAGGTCGGATCCTTGCTCGACTGGGATCTGGCCCTGGATTTTGTACTCTGGCTCGTTTACAAACCTGTTCTTGATCTTGGTTGCGTCGAGTTCCACCGGTAGCTCGAGGGGGCCTCCACCATCGTGGAAGCCGTGATCGTCAGCGGTGGGTGATGCGTTTGATTGACTCATCGCAAGTGGAGATTTTGATTGGTCAGGTAAATACCCTAGCCCACTGACGGATCCTCTCCGAGCACTTGTATCTATAGTTAGAATGGGCTGAGAGACAATATACGGCGAGAATATGTGGATATAGGTTTTCCTATAGGATACGATATAGAGGCATCTATAGGTTTTTTGTCGCCTTATCGCTGACCGCCTCGCGCGTCGCTTTCATAGCCTCCGGTGCGGCGGTTCCAAGTCCAAGCCGAAGCGCAAGCCGAATAACCTCGCTCCGATCAACGTCCTCCTGGTCGACATCGAGCTCGTCCTGAAGACGATGACCGACATCATCCAGATGCTCGGGATGGTTCTCGAGAGCACGAACTAATGCTGCCATTGGCCCGTCCCAGACACTGACGACCTTCTGCTGATCTCCTTCGTCGATTTTCTCCAGTTCTTCAAGAATCGCGGTTTTGAGGTCATTCCGTTTCTGTTCTGCACTCACTTCGTCCAATCGGTCTCCTTGGCTGGTCTGCTGTTTCAGCTCTTCAATTTCGTCATCCATGGTTAGTTACCACTGACGCGTTCTATGAGCGCTTCAGCGTTGGTACGATATGCGTCACGTGCTTTACGGGCTGTTCCACTCGGATTGTCCAGCGCAAAGATTGACTGTCCCTGCTCGGTTGCGTTCCGGATGTCTTGCGAAGAGGGAACATACTTTGGCGCGATTGCTCTAGGGTACTCCTCGCGATAGGCATCAAGATACTCGCCAGCGAGTTTCGTACGTGAGTCAACTTTGTTCGGGAGGACCATCGCCAAGTCGACATTGATGTTGAAGTTGGCCTCGACCTTCGCGAGATCGTCACGTAACGCGCCAACTTGTTCGGCCTCGAACGGTCCCATTTCGACGGGGGCGAGCACGTTCTGTGCTGCCCAGAGTCCGTTGTAGGTCACGTTCGTCGTCATTCCTGGCAGGTCGATCAGTACGGCGTCGTAGCCAAGCGGGTCAATGTAGTCGTCAAGGAATTGCTTGAACCGGGAGTACCGGTCGGAAGCATCGTCGATGTTCGCAAGTTCCGCGTCAAGCGTATCCAGTCCAGGATGTGCCGGGATTAGATCGACGCCCTCGTCGGTCTGCACGATGAGTTCCTCAACAGCCTCGTCGCCGAGCTTTTCGACGATCGTCTCCCAGGCGTCGTCGAAGACTGTCGAGATGTTCGGCCAGGCGTCGTCGTTCTCGATGGCGGCCTGTGTGCCCTGCCAGACGCCGAATGATTTTGCGAGGTCTCCCTGTTTACCGGCAAGATCGATGAGCAGGACGTCGTGTCCTTGCTCAGAAAGTGCGACGCCGAGATGTGCGATACTGGTGGTCTTTCCTGTTCCTCCTTTATCGAGGAAACTGGCCACTCTTGCGCTCATTTATGTATTCCTATATGCTCAGATATAGGGAAACCTATAGGATAAACCCTTGTCAGACATCCCTAAGCAACTCGTCAATAGTTGGCGTCAAGGACTCTCGGTTCGTCTTGGACTATTGATGCCCAGAGTGAGTTATTCTTTCGAGAGGTACGGCTCGAGGCTATCGAAGAAGTCACGAAAGCGGTAGTGAAACCTCTCTGAGGGCGTAAACGCCGTTTTTACCCGATTTGATTGCCCGTTCGCATCCTTCTTTCCCAGTTCTAAGAGATAGCCGTTATCAGGGGTAGAAATGACTTTCAGCCAGGCCGTTATGGGATCGGCGTACGCTTTGATCCAGCAAACATCCAGATCCTGCCACTCTCCCTCGACCAGCTTTTTTTCGAGTGCCGAATTGAGTATATCTGGGGCATGCTGAAAACTGTCGATGTCACCTTCTCTAAGCGGAACGTGGACAAATTCGGGGCGCTGTCCTTTCTTGCCTTTACTCAGCTTCAGGTAGAACCCTCCAGCAGGTGCTTCAGCGAATTGCAGAGATCGGTTGGTGGGTTGATGTGGTTTACTTAGCCACACTTGCTGATGCGTCGTCCAAGACCTGTTTGACCGCTGGCGCTGCCCCCGTTCGAAGGCGTCGCGAATCGATGACTGGTGGTGATCCAGGTAGTCAGGGGGGAGTGGAATTTGGATCTCAGGAGTCGAAGGCTCGTCTACAACTGGCCATGATAGCCCATCGTACCCTCGAAGCTGAGGAAGAGCTTTCGGCCAAACGGGCTGGACATGATCAATAGCGACGTCGTACTCGGCATAGTGCTGTTCGGATAGCCAGAGGACACTGAAACCTTCGTCGTAGTAATCTTGGTCAGTCGCAAAGAGGTCTTTCGAGTTGTTCCGGTGCTGAACCTCGACGGCGATTCCCTTCCCGAGAGGAGACCGTGGTTCTGGAAATTCGACGAGAACATCTGCTCGGCGTGGACCGACTGATTTCTCGATACTGACGTCCGCATCAGGGTAGGTGGCTACGAGTTTCGAGAAGGCGATCGCCTTCATTCGTAGATGCGGAATTGACTCACCTGAGCATTCATCGTTAGTCTGATGACGGAAGTGCCGAGCAACGAAACTACCGCGTCGCCGATGCTCGTCAACAACACTCATCGCGTCATCGCAGATGGGACAGACTAGCGCATCAGAAGATTCTGCTTCGTGGGGAAGAACACGTTCGTCATCGCGGGTTGCTGTGAATGGCATGATTCAGGACGTACTGAACTATCGTGATTGAGTGATAGCTATCCAACCATTATTTGTTTCACGATAGGAACGCATTTTCACACCGGCCTTCTGCCGGATCGCCAGGCAGTCGCTGTTAGGGTACGAAGAGCGCCGCGGCAACGCGCCCGACCATATTGCAATCCATCGTGACGGCTTCATGAACGACCCAATTGAGTCGGCCCTTGAGTTCCTGGATAACCGCGGTATCTCCTACGACGTGGTCGAAGTGTGCAAGCAGGCTCCTGCCCGACCCGTCAATCAGGAGGATGGATTCGCGACTCCAGATAAGGCGATCGCCGTAGACGTCAAGGACTTCGACACACAAGGACGGACTGTCTTATTAAACGGCTGATAGTCTAATTTGGCTCTGTTCAAACCCTCTGAATCTGATAGGAATGGCGTGCTGCATACAGAGGGTATAGTCAGCAACAGGGAGATTCCAATTATCACCGACGGACAGAAACTACTGTTTGGTAGAACTTGCCAGTTCGATCCCGCTATTCGTGCTTCCTGACGATACCAAATACTACTATTCCCAGGAGTCCGCCAAACAGGTGAGCGGTGTTTAGGGGTTGTATTGACATATGGTGTACCGCCGTCGTCGCTTGAACGAGGATCTGGATTATAGCAGCCACTCCTACCAGCATCCCCAGATATTCTATCTCATCTCCGTGTTCAGAACTGTATACTGTCATTACAGTGTAGATTCCAAGAGAGTAGACGAAGTCGCTGATACCGTATACCGCGACATTTGGTTTCGGGCTCGTTGAAAGAGTGATAAGTGCATCTATGGGTTTGACGATTATCGCGACTCCAACGAACCATAGGATGTAGTAACGGGTCTGAAATCGGGATTCGATTATTTTCCCGAACAGCGCTAGGAGAGCGATATTGGCGACGAAGTGGCCTACTCCTTTGTGGAGGAATTCTGCGAGAGGCCATGCTATCCACGGGAAGTCGACGAAGAGGTAGGCGGTCAGACCTGTTAGGGCGCTGCGTTGGGTGAGGATGACGAGGATTCCGATGGGAAAACTCTCGGTTATGTAGAGGTAGAGGACTGATTGGAGTATGAAGACGGTTATGGTGATTAGAATCAGGATGGCAGTTACAGGGGCGTCTCGGTCTCTGACCTGGCCAGGAATTGCTTTGAAAAAATCCCTGTAGATGGAGACCCATTCTCTCCAGGTTTCAGCTTCATTAGCCTGAGCTAGGGACTTGGAGGCTGCATCACGGTATTCTTCCTGATCAGCCATACTGGTGTCCAGTGTAGTTAGAGGCTTCTTTGTGAGCTACATATAAAAGAGATTTCTTGATACTATTAGGTGAACAACAAGTCTTGAACTACTTACCATACTTGAGGAAGTGAGCCGCGATGATGGCTCTAGTCAAAATGGTTAGAAACAGAGGAACTGGTGGTAGGTGGTTGCGCAGTGTGTCCCACTACCCGGGGGTTCCGAGACACCAGTAATTAGCACTAAGTGTAGTGCAATCTTTAGCACTAACTACTGATGCCCAAGACGACCGTTACGAAGACCACGAGTACCACCACCAACTCCGACGGTGAAGACCGAACTGTTGAGCAGTACCGAACGACTGTTCCTAAGGGCATCGCCGAGGCGATGGACCTCGCGGGAGCCCGTGTTGAGTGGAACATCAAGAGCGGGAACACACTCGAAATCACAATCACCGATGAGTGACGCTACCACCAGCAAGGCGCTCGCGGTCATTCGACGATCACAAGGCGACGAGGATGGTGCCAGCCTCCGCCTCCAGCGCAAACAGGTACCTGAGCTCGCGAGCGATCTTGCCGATGAATACGATGTCGTCGACCTAGGTGTCCACACCGGATTTAGCATACTATCACGGGACAAGGATGACTCGAGAATTGACGATAACGACGAGATCCTGAACGCGATTGATCGGGTGCGAACTGGAGAGTACGACCACGTGGTCGCCTGGGACGACTCCCGACTGGCCCGCGACGACTTTTTCGCGGAATGGCGGCGTGCAGCTGCCTCGGGCGGCGCCGAGTTCGCGTTCGTCGCTGGAGACGTTAATGTCGACAGTATGGAGCACGGTGTTCGCCGTACGGTCGAGACTGCGATCAAACGCGAGGAGATCAGGAAGGCTCGTGAGGCCGTGAACGACCGCGAACAGCGAGCAATGTGGAACTCCCGGCCACCGGTTGGTCTCGAGTTCGACGACGCGCGCGAGTATTTGGTGGCAAGTGAGTGGTTCGACACTGTTGTGGATGCGCTCGCGATGCGCGCCGACGGCGTGTCATATCGTTCGATCGCAGACGAGACTGGCCTCTCCCGCGGAGCGATCGAGCGGTGGGTCAACCACGTTGAGGACCGAGCGCGGTCATGCCGAGATGACGGTACCGCGCGTGCGCTTCTCGACGCCGCCCCGAACGACGCAATTGACGACTATGAGGGAGACGATCTGTCCGCCACCAGTGGGGGTGAGGCAGCGTGACCTACGACGAGACACTTCCGAAGCTCATGTCAGTGATTGACCGGACCGAACTCGTTAGTGAGGATTCTCGACCAACGTTGTCGCAAGCGCGGGTAGTTGCGCCTGCTGGGAGTTCATCGGCAGACGTCGCGGTTGTTCTTAACGCGGCTCGTGACGGTGAGAATCGGCAGGTGACCGTGCGTACTGACGCTGACGGGATGCGCGCGCTCGGAGAATCGCTCATTGAGGCGGCCAACTCAGTGTCACCCAACGACGATCGTAGTGACGGGTAGCATCGCTCATTCCCCTGGTATGTAGTAACAATCATCCCCGTTGAAATCCTAATGTAGGGGTTTGTTTTAACAGTCGTGCTGGATACAGAGGATGTAGTCAGCACCGAGAGGATCTTTTGTGCAAGCACATCTGACCGAATCAGCCGCAAGGATGAGCGTGCTTACTGATCGATCCTGATCGTGCCGCTATCTACAGTTATTTTGTGTCCAACATACTCGAATTGGATCTCATTTGATTCAGCAAGATCGTCCAGTGCCTCAGGGTCAACGCTATCATAGATAGGTGGCAAGTCCAGCGGATCCCGTTCCTCCATTTCAGCCACTCTATATACAATTTCAAGGGCTGGACTGTGCCGTGTACTCTTCGTTAGATTCCCCATTTGAGATTCAGTTTGACGGCCCCGGTTATAATTTGACCGTGAATTAAAGTAGATGATCATCAACTATGACAGTTGGTAGCTCCCGGCAAATGAATCTCCTATACTGATCGTTAGATGAATCGGTCGAGATTGTGGACGAAGCCCGTTCTCGTGGGCCTCGCTCGAATCTGCTGATCGTCGTATCCCTTGTCTCCAAGCAGAACTCCGACTTCAGCTGCATTTCAGTTGATGAGCGATAGTGTGACCTGTGTATCGTGCTTTCGGGTCGTTATGACGTGGAGATCGAGGGTTGCGTTTGATCTCGTATCGGCTAAGAGCGCAACTTTCAGCCGCTGAATCTCCAATTTCGTCCGTTTCGTATAGTGCTTCGAGGCGTGACCACGGTCGAATCCCGAAGCGTCAATCCCCACAATACCGTTAGTCGGGGGCAATGAAACAGAGAGATTGAGAAGAACCTGCCAGACCGCCAGATCGAATCTGTCAGGATTCCTTCTCCGAGGTGTGAGCCGCCCTATCCTCCGTGGCGGCCGCCGGGGCGACCTCGATGAGCTGGGCGATCTCCTCCGGAAGGCTCTGCTCGCCCGCCTGCGTCTCGACGGTCACCATCCCGAACGGCGCAACGTCGACTACCGTGAGCTCGACCTCCGGACGGACGCCGGCGTCGGCGAGGTAACGTAGTTCCGTATCGCCTTGGTGGCGAATACGCCGGACGGTCACGCGCTCGCCCTCGTCGGCGTCGGCGAGGCGGGTGGTTTCGCTCTCAGCGGGAAAGGACAGGTCGGCGTCGGGGATCGGGTCGCCGTGCGGATCGACTGGGGGGTTGCCCAGCGCCTCGGCGATGCGGTCGGTCAGTTCCTCGGAGACGTGGTGCTCAAGTCTGTCGGCCTCGTCGTGGACGTCGGCCCAATCGTAGTCGAGCAGTTCGGTCAAGAACGCTTCGAGAAGACGGTGGTGCCGGATAATCTCGAGAGCGACGAGTTCGCCCTCCTCCGTGAGCGTCACACCCTTATACTCCTTGCGGTCGATCAGGCCGCGTTCTTCGAGCTTTTTCAGCATGGAGGAGACGGTCGGCGCGGTGACCTCGAGATGGTCGGCGAGAGTTGAGGTCGACACTCGCTCGCCGCTGTCGCTTTCTATGGCGTAAATCGCCTTGATGTAGTCTTCCATGACCGCGCTCAGCATTCCTGCCGACACGTCCGACTGACCTCCATTGCCACTTCGGGCACGACCGCCGCTTGGCGAGTCGCCATTATTGGCTGTGACCATCAGTCATCCTCCGTCCCCGCGCCGACATCGACGCTGTCGGCCTTGATGCTACCCATGTCGGGCGTGGCCTGTTCTCCACGGGCAGATTGAACCTTGCCGAGCGCGACGGCGCAGATGTAGATGCCCACGGCGACCAAGACTATGGCGCCGCCGGCCGTGACGCCGGCGTAGTAGGCGACGGCGATGCCGAGCAACACCGCGAGTTCCGCGAGGACAACCGAGACCACGAGCGATTCGGAGAAACTCCGGGACACTTGGGTCGCGCCCGCGACCGGCACCACGAGCATCGCGGCGACGAGGATGACGCCCATGATCTGCATCGCGCCGACGACGACCATCGCCGTCAGCATCACCATCACCCGGTTGTACCAGTTGACGGAGAGCCCGGAGACGGCGGCCGCCGTCTCGTCGAAGGTGACGTAGAGGAGCTGGTTGCGCGTCACCGCTACCGTCCCGACGATGACGGCGAACAGCACCAGCAGAATCGCTGCGCTCTGGGGCGACACGGTCGAGAGGTTCCCGAAGAGGAACTGGTTGACGCCGACGGCGAGCCCGCCCGCGTTGAGACTGATGAGCGTCGTCCCCAGCGCGAACCCCGTCGACAGGACGATGGCCATCGAGACGTCGTTGTAGGCGTCCGTGACCTCCGAGATGAGTTCGATGAACAGCGCGGCGATCATCGCCACGACGACCGCGGTGAGGTACGGGGACACGCCGAGGCCGATGACGGCGTTCAGGAACAGGCCGATGGCCACCCCGGCGAAGGCGGTGTGGGCCAGCGCGTCGCCGATGAGCGCGAGCTGTCGGTGGACGAGGAACGTCCCGATGAGCGGCGCCATCACGCCGACGCAGAGCCCGACGAGTATCGCCCGGTGCATGAACCGGTAGCGCGGGTTCAGCATCTCCAGACCCGTGAAGTAGTACGCCCAGTCCATCAGCCAGTACCACTGCTCCAGGAACCACAGGAGGACGCCGAAGACCAGGTTGCCGACGGCGCCGAGTACGCCCTGCATCGGGAGCAGCAGCAGTAACGGATCTCCAACATTCGTCACGAGCGTAGTCGCAACCTCAGCGCTCATTCGTCCACCCCCGCGAGGAACCGCGCCTCGGTCCCAAACGCCCGGGCCAGCGCGTCGCTTTCCACGAACTCGTCGGTCGGTCCGTCAAAGTAGACCTCGCGGTTCAGGCAGACGACTCGTTCGGCGTGCTCGACAACCGCCCCGAGGTCGTGCTCGATGAGGAGGACGGTGATGCCCTCGGCGTTGAGCGCTGCCAGCAGATCGTAGAAGGCGTCGACCGACTCGGCGTCGACGCCGACGGTCGGCTCATCCAGCACGAGTAGGTCGGCCTCGCTCGCCAGCGCCCGCGCGATGAACGCGCGTTGGCGTTGGCCACCCGAGAGCTGCGTGACGCGCCGGTCGGCAAACGCACTCATCCCGACGGTCGCGAGTGCGTCGTCGACAATGGCCCAGTCTTCGCTCGACAGGCGGCCAAACCCGACGTACGGGAACCGACCCATCTTCACCACCTCGCGGACGGTGATAGGCATCTCCTTTGAGGCGCTGGCCTGCTGGGCGACGTAGCCGACCCGTTCGCCGTCGTCGAAGCGGTCGGCGCGCTCGCCGAACAGATGAGCTGTGCCCGCGTCGGGCTCAAGCAGCCCCAGCATCAACTGCATCAGCGTCGACTTTCCCGATCCATTCGGCCCCACGATGGCGACGTACTCACCTGGCTCGATGGTCAGCGAGATGTCCTCGACCACCGGTGTCGCCGTATAGCCGAAGGTGACGCCCGTGAGGTCGATAACGGGCTCGCTTGCTGTGGCATCCAGGTTAGTCTCGCTGGATGCCTGCTCGCCTGTGCCAGCCGCCGTCGTGGGGCCAGTGTCCTGCATTCTCATATTGGTTTGAAGTTCCGCCACTGTTCGACCCACCCTTCCGACGGGGCCGCCTCCTGGGGCGTCTTGTTCCCGACGACGATCTCGAATGTAGGCATATTGATCTGGTAGGCGATCTCCTCGTAGCCCCAGTTCTCCTCGACCCACTCTTCGCGGACGCCGGCGTACGGCGTCACGGGGAAGTACGCCTCTACGGCCGTCTCACGGACGAGCTGTTGGGCTGGACGCTGGGATTCGAAGACACCGTTGGCGATGTACTCGATGTCGTTCTCGCGGATGACCGCCTCCGCTTCGCGGATGTCCGCGGGTTTGACGTCGCCGCTCGCCGCGAGGTTAGTCACCAATGGTCTCATCCGAACGCCGTATCTGACGCCGATGTACTGGAAGGCATTGTGCGCAGCCAGTTGGACGATGTCGCGTTCGGCTCGGTCGAAGATGGCCTCGTAATCTGCGTCGATGCGGTCGAGTACCTCTGACTTGTACGTCTCGGCGTTCTCGCGGAACACGTCGGCGTACTCGGGGACAACCTCGGCGAACCCGTCAGCGATGTTGTCCACAGACTGCTTTGCACGCCGGGGATCCAGCCAGAAGTGCGGATCCTTTCCGCGCTGAGCGCCGACGCCCTCCTCGTCGCGGTCGAGGGTCGCGGCGAGGTCCACTAGATCGATGTCCTTGCGGGCGTTGATGAGTGCCGTATCGATGTTGTCACCTTTGATTGTTTGAATGGCGCGGTCGGCCCAGGGTTGGAAGTCCTCACCGACATGGACGAACGCGTCCGCCTCGATGATGCGCTGTGTGATACTGGCGTTGGGCTCCCAACCGTGGCCGTGCAGGCCCGCCGGGACGAGGTTCTCCACCGTCAGTGGGGACCCATCGGCGATCTGCCGGCCGAAGTCGAAGAAGCTGAAGAACGAGGCCACGGCAACCGGCCCGTCGTTTTCGTCATCACTGTCATTCCTGGCCTCTACCGGTGGGCTCGGCAGCGCCGTGCACCCAGCCAGTCCTGCCAGCGCCGTCGCACCGCCGGCCCGTAGCGCGTCCCGTCGTGTCACCGGTCGTTTGTTGCGAAAATCTGATAACATAGTGGTTCTCAAACCAATTGATTAGATGTGTCTAATTCATAGTTTTCCCCGGCCACACCTATATCTTGCGTCTCCAAAAACAGTAGTAGGGGAGGCACGACTACCAGAGGGTGGATGCTGTCTCGTCCAACGCGGCTAGACGCCGCTACACAACCGGCGACGACGGCAGGTCGAGGGAACTATGCTTCCGACCCTCTCGACAGTGATCTGGCTACTTAGTTCGGCGGCGATGCCAGTAGATAGCGACCGGAGGCCATCCATCGTCTGGTCCCTTCTGTTAGTAGGCCACTGTAGAGTTCCATTAGAAACACCCGTTTATTCCGAATTCACTATATAGGTAAAATTATTGCAAAATATGCGCTCTTTTTTAGAACGGATTCTGAGACTTATTACCGACTAAGAGATTCACCAAGGCCAGGTCGAAGTATTAACAATGACCGGAGCCGCACACTGCCGCAAAAAGATGCTCAGCGATTACCGGGGAATCGGGATCAGCGAGGCACTCCACGGGTTGGCACAGGATCCGGTTCTCGTCATCTTTGCGCTGTTGACCCAACTCGGCGATGTCTGGTTTCTCTTTTTGCTGGGCGGCGTACACTACGTCGTCGGTGACAAGTTCCCGCAGTGGGGGATCGACCGACGACGTGGACTGTTCGTTCTCGGACTCTTGCTGACCTACGTGGTTCTCGTCGGAATCCTCAAGCAGTCCTTCATGCTCGCACGACCGCCGGGAGCGGGTACCCCACCGGACATTCAATGGATCCCGTCTGCCCTTCAAGGGGTGTTCGCTAGTATTTCGACGGGAGGGGGGTATGGTTTTCCGAGCGGCCACGCCCTTGGGAGTACGCTGGTGTGGGGTGGATTCGCACTCGTTGTCGGAAAAGATAAAATTTCGAATATGTGGCTCGCCCTTGCGGGTGTCGTAATCGTCATCGTCTCGCTTTCGAGAGTCATCTTGGGGGTTCATTACCTCGTTGACGTCGTAGTCGGAGCCGTCATCGGGATAGTAGTTCTGGGTGCCCTTTATAAGGTCACTGATCACGGTACTGACCCTGGTCGGGTACTCGTGTTCGCCGCGGGTATCGGAATACTGGGATTGATTCACGGAGCTACCTTCGATAGCGTAGCTGCAGCCGGGAGCGCTGTTGGTGCGTGGTTCGCTTGGCGTGCCGTCGGTGATTTGATTCCAGCTCACCCCTCGAATCGCCCCGAGGTCGTTGCGGGTCTCGTCGTCTTCGGACTCGCTGGCGGCTTCTTCGCGCTCTTGTATTCCCTCAAACCGTCGTTGCTAGTCACGTTTTCCGGTGCTACTATTGCCGTCGGTAGTGTCGTTGGTGCACCGCTGGTTGGTAATCGAACTGTCGGGAATTTGGGATAACGGTAGACTTATTCGATGTTTCGTGATCCCGTCAGTTCATCCCGAGTAAAACGTTCGTGCTAATCTCGTGCTCTGTATACAGCACGTCGTTCTTGACAACTATCGGTGGGATCAATTTCGGCTCCGTTACCTACTTCGTCTGTATCTACCGATTCGAGCAACGTCGATTCCAACCATCTGTGACCGATTTGCGCCCTGTATTCAGCACGTCATTCCTATACGTTATCCTAAATCATCAGCGATCGCCTTTAGTATCGTTTGCTCTTCTTCGATCGATTTTTTGACGAGCCTGAGACACGGCTCGCAGAACATCAGCTTCCCCTCCCAATTTTTATATTTCAGCGTCGGACCCTGGACAGGTACGTCGCCGCAAATGAGACATTGTACTGACTCTCCACCATCGGTTCGACATGACGTCGAATGGGTATCACTAGAAGATCGCTGAGCCATAGGCGTATCCAAGTACCGCCACTCTGGTCGATGTTTGAGTCGCATCGCTACCTCTCTTACTGGGTCGATCTGCTCGCACACGGTATCTAGTTCGTTTCGCATCTGCTGGTGTGCTTTCGGAGCGCTTCCAGAGATCGAGATAGGCGATGAGTGGTTCTCTTCTCCTTTCTTGATTGCCGTAATAAAAGTGAGATATGCAGTTAGCTCTGCTGCCACCACTGCCGCGTTAGTTGCTGAGGAGGGTTCACCGAGAAAGAACGGATATTCCTCTTCATCAAGGTAGTAGCTCGACACAACACTCACTTTGCCGTTCTTCCGAAATTCGACCTCCAGATTGATGATCGGTTGTTTGGCTTCTGGTGACCGGCCGATAGCTCTCGCTAGCCTCACTGACCCGTCCCCATCAACGGAATACAGTTGGTGATGGTCAAATTGAGAGCGTACTACTGACTCAATCTCTTGCCAGGTCTGAGCTGAGCCTCCAGTTCCATCACGAAGTTGGGCAAAGTCAAGCGATTGATCTTGGAATGACGGAGCACTCGTTGGGAGGTCTTTGATAGCCGTTTTGAGTGACTTAATCGCTGATTCGAACTCTGATACAGTAGGTAATCGTTCGGGAGATTCTTCCAATGATTCGATCATGGATCAGTCTACAAACCCATGGTACGCTCTTCTGTAGGAGATTGTTGATACTGCTCAGCTATCGCTGTGGAATCGAAGAGAGCAAGGACACCGCGTCAGCGGTGTCCGTTAAGCATGATTCCGCTAGATGTGTTTGGGTCGGAATCGGTCGCAGCGGACCTGTTGGCGCAGGTTCGCTGGCGTAACGGTGTTACTTGCCCTCGCTGCCGTTCTGACCTGGCGGTCAAGAACGGCAGCTATGGGCACTTTCAGCGCTATCTCTGTAAGAATTGCGACCGCACGTTCAACGATAAGACCGGCACAATCTTCGCCCACTCGAAAGTCGCACTCAGAAAGTGGCTGTTCTCGATTTATGCGTTTCTTCGGTTTAACACGAGTCTTCGCCAACTTCAGCTAGAGATCGACGTCCAGTACAAAACGATCTACCAGCGCGTCGAGCGCTTTACGAAGGCGCTCGACGCGCCTTCGCTCGACCTCGTTGGTCCGGTCGAAATCGACGAAGTCTACGTTTCTGCAGGGCTAAAAGGCCGCGAGCGCGACCAAGAGTCGCGCTCGCGTGGCCTGTCCACACGTGGACGAGGATCGTACGATCAGGACAAACCGCCGGTGTTCACGATCGTCGATCGTGGCACCGGCGATCGATACGTGATCCCAGCGAAATCAGCCGATGAATCGACGATTCGGCTCCTTCTCGCAAACCGCGAGAAGGAGCCACTGACCGTCTACACTGACGGATTTCGCGCCTACGATCCACTTGCCGAGGACGACGCATTCGACCGCGAATACGTCGTCCACGGCGACGGCGAATACGCTGACGAAAACGTACACGTCAACACCTGCGAGAGCCACGGATCGCTGCTGCGACCGTGGCTCTCGCCTCATCGAGGCATCTCAAAAGATAAGCTTACACAGTATCTCCGAGCGTTTCAACTTCGACGCAAGCTACTGCGGAAACCAGGGAGAGAAGCCCTCAAACATGCTGTCAAAGCTACGCTGTGAAATCAACAAAGTGCTACACAAGAGCGCCCATGGTATTAGTCTATATGCTGGCTAAAATCGAGGTCTCTATAATACACGTAGATGTGCTCTACAGGTAGTTTTCTCTGTTAGATCCCGTGTCTCTTTAGTCACGGACTTAACGGGCGTGACTCGATCCCAGATCCAGGTAGGAGAACTGCAAAAGCGTAGTAGCGACGAAGGTTCTCCCCAGGGGCAACAGTGGTGGAGTCGTAGTTGACGACGTTCGCCGAGTCAAGCTTCGGGAGATGGTATTGAGTGCTCGTTGTATAAACTGACTGACGGGATTTCTTGTCGACGGGTCCTTGAGTCTGGGATTCGAGTCTTGCTACTTCCGTAGCGAGTTCTCCTACGTCGATCGGATCGCCACCACAGTTCTCAAGCAGGACCATGGCGATCAGGGCACGTCGTCGACTACTCAGAAGGTCTCCCCACTTGATCGTGCCGTCGCTATCTGGCATGGGTGACCTCCCAGTCTGGCTCGTCTGCAATGATAGTCCGATGCCTCTCGACTCGAGCGAGACATTTTAGTCTCGCAGCGTCTGATTCGATCATGCGGTTTGCCTCCAAGCGGACCGCACGACAACCCGCGCACCACCGCGGGTTTTGATCCGACAGCGTTCCAGTCGTGCGGTCTGAGTAATCCTGTGTCCTTGTATAAAATAAGCAATTGTATCTTGCGCTACTGGGGTCGAAACAACTTCTGTCTTCACCCGTCAGCGAAGGTACTCATCGTTCTGTTCGCCGGAGGTTTCTCTGTGAGTTCCCGTTCTTGATTTTCCCGCTGCTGGTAGGCATCTAGACAGTCATTCCATCATCAATTCTCCGGAACAGAACTGCTGCTATCAATATCATCTTCTATCTGCATCTGTAGAACATCGAGCGACAGACTAAACTGGAAATGGCTAACTGGTGTCAGCAGGGAAGGACCTATCTCTATGTTATCTACACAAGAGCAGAAAAGCATCAACAAGGTTCGAAAAGCGACAAAGAAACTGGTTGATGATGCTTACGACAAAGCAAAACCCGTTCTAATCGAAGCCCCTCCTAATAGCGGTAAAACGACTTCTGCGATCGAAGCCGCTGTTTCGTCTGATAAGCCAGTCACATATCTTGCAGGTCGCACGGACTTGTACGAAGAGGCGAAACAGTTGTGCGATGATCTCGATCTCAGATATGAGGTTATTCCCAGTCCTCATCGTCATTGCCCTACCTTTAGAGGTGAGAATGCGGGCGATGAGGGCTCTGTGGCACAGTTGTACAACAAGGGATACTCGGGAAGAAAAGTTCACTCGCTCCCATCAAGTGTAGCAGATACTCCCTGTAACGATGGTCAGGGCCGGTGTGAATACATCCAGCGGCTTCGGAAAATTGACCGCGAGCTATCCGAGATCGACCTGCTAGTAGGGCATCATAAGCACAGCCAGCGGCCAAGTTACGTAAAAGGTCGTGTTGTCATACTCGACGAATTCAATCCCGATCCATTTCTGGAACGTTACCCATCTCCAGAAACGAAGAGAAGTCCTAACCACCCCGGCGACATCGTACGACACTTCCTTGAACGGATTGCTGAAGAAGATGAAGATTTCCCAGCTGAACTAAATGACCTAACCGACCTCATTGTGAAACGTCACGACAGCGAGGTGAGACAGGAGGCATTGGACTGGTTCAAAGAAAACGGGGCAAGCCAACGTGCTGCACGTGATTTCGATTTTCTGGACGTGACTACGTACCGCCATGATGCAGCCAACCTTATCGCGCCCTTTCTGACACTCAGTATCCTCTGTATGGAGAAACTCAGTCCAGGTATAGAACGTGCCCCTCCAACCGACAATCAGGAGCTCTACGACGAATGGATTGAAACTGGTGTGCGAAGAAACTGGAAATGCATCCGTGATCGGAACACTGGAGAAATGTACGTTCTGAAACCACCACTCCTGGAGGGGGCGGCACAGGTTATCGGATTAGATGCCCTTCCCTCTCTCGAGTTGTGGAATCTCGTTTTCGGTGCTGACGAGGAGTTCCAGCACGAAACGATCATTCCACGGGAAGATTTGGCTACGTACCTCGATTCGGCTCTCAATATGACCCTTGTTCAGATCGGGGATGGAATGCACCACTACGCAGGTGGACGAATCAGTAACCGAGATGAACAGAGATTCAGAACAGTACAGGCCCTTGAACAGGGCCGTTTCACACTCATTTCTACAAAAAAGGCACTGAAGGAGTACGAAAGGAGAGGACTAATCGAGAAGTATGTAAAGAATGGACACAGTGAAACCGACCTCAGCCCAGTTGCAAAGAACTACGCAACAGTTCGTAGCTCGAATGAGTTCGAGAAAGAGAGGCTAGGGGTTGTTTCCGGGACACCGTATCCAGGAGACGATATTGTCGAACTGTGGAGCGGCCTCTGCGGCCAGCCGACGTCGTCAGAAGGGTCAGGAATAGAGAAGTCGTTCGAAGGCATCGGCGAGGAGGTTTTTCGATATTTCACTCATCACCAGGTCATTCAGGCGGTTCTCCGGTTCGGGCGACACAAATCAGTGATAAATGACGGTGGTTCGACGATTTACGTGAACACGAAGGCTGTCCCCGCTTGGTTTTCCCCTACTACCGAAATCGAGATACAGACAGACAAAAAGCAGACCGCAATCGTGGAGACACTCATTCACGCCAGCCACACTGATTCCCGTAAACCACTCTCCCAACAGACTGTGAATACTCTCGTCGAACTACTCAAGAGCCGAGATGACATAGGAGAAATTAGTGAAGAGCACGTTCGGGAGACTCTAAGAAGACTTCACGATCGTAATCTTATCACCGTGCGTGAGAATGCGGGTCGCGGTGGGGCAGACTTATTCCAGTGGGATGGAGACGAGTTCGTATCGAAGATTGGTGGAGAGGTCGTTCTCGCTAAGGACGACTACAGTTGGATCCTGTCGTCCGACGCCGTTTAGTGAGTTGTGTGCTAACTCTTCAGAAGTAGCCAATTCTAGAACTATTAGATTGGGACTTCCACTATTACTATAATGGAGGAGGAGAGGCGGCGTCTTCAACTACAGATCGAGTTCCGTAGTTTCTACTTCTGATACCCGGGGCGCGACGCCCCCAAGTGAGGGGGCGGAAGCGTCGCGCCCCGGGCGGCAGCGGTGTTCCGATTATCGCTGATCCGGTCGGGAAACCGGACTTCCGAGATAAAGATGACTGAAGCGATTCAGACTTCGATAGAGGCGTATCGAACGATCAAACGCGATATTCTGACTGAGAGCAATACAACCACCTTCGAACAGCCAGGTTCCGTGATAGCAACGCCGAAGTCGTGTGTATCTATACTCGGTTGTTCTGCAACGATGGGAGATGTCTCAACTTGTTCTCAGCTATTTAGAGGACAGCGACGGTTTCGAACTAGTTCTAGAACGCTTTGTTGCTATCATCGTGATAACGAACAGTCTCTGGTTGAATCGGAGTCGATTTCTGGCAGCTTCCAGGGTGATCACGAATGAGCGATCGAGATCAATTTAACGTGCGAATTGACGAATCAGTTGCAAAGCGGTTCCGTTCGTTTGTACAGGATCACCGTGGTGATCGTCGGGGCGCTCTCGGTAAAGAAACAGAAAATGCATTGCGGGAATACATGGACAACGACCAGGCAGCCAGAATCGAAGCGAACCTCGATATTCTTCTTGACGAAATTCAAGAGGTGAAAGCCCTCCTCGATCAGGAAAGCAGTGTACACACACAGACGTCGCCTGCTAGCGATAGACCACCGGAGACAATACAGAAATTGGAAGAAATCTTCTCTCGGATTCAGGATCAGGCTACTAATGGCGAGTCAGTAAAAGAAGAACACGTCGAAAGGGCGATCAAGCACGTTGCAGGGGCGAATCCCCAGACTCTCAGACGATATAAATCAGAGTTGAAGGCAGAGGGTCATGCCTTCGAAGATCCTGGTGAGCCCCCGCTATGGTATCTCAAAGAAGAGATATTATTTAATAGACTAGTTAGAACACGTAACACCGATGAGGTTCTAAGCCAGTACCCAAATGAGGTAAAGAAGTCATTCGATGATTGGTTAGAAAGTAATCAAGAAATCTGGGCGGGGGATAACGAATGAGTGCTAACTCCCCGCTTGAGGAGACTTCTGATTCATCTACTAAAGATGAGTCACAGGACCTTGCCAGCCTTCGATCAGAATTAAACGCAATCCAAGAGCGACTCTCGACAGAGTCTGATCTTGAACCGATCACTCCCGAGGAGGCAGCAGAAATCTACTTGGAAGATCGCCGCGAGGATCTCGTCGAATCGACAGTTCAGGACTATCGTCGAAGTTTAGATTTCTTCGTCAAGTTCTGCGATCTCGAAGGTATCGACAACCTCAATAACCTCAGCGGTCGGACAATGCGCGAATACCGGGCCTGGCGACGATCTAAATCGTCACACAAGACGCTCAGTCCCAAGACGATGCGTGACGAGATGTACCTGATGAGAAACTTCCTTGGGTTCCTCGAAGACATCGAAGGAGTCGAAACAGGCTTGGCCAACAAAGTCCAGACTCCCGAACTCAGCTACGAAGACGAAGTCCGGGAAGGACACCTGTCGAAAGACCGCGCGAATGAGATCATCCAGCATCTGGAAGAGTACGAGTATGCTACGGCCGAACACGTTATCTGGCTTCTGCTCGGCGCCTTGGGTTGTCGTCGAGGCGGCGTCCACTCACTTGACCTTGAGGACGTCCACACTGATCGCAGCGAACTCTTCATCGAATTCCACCATCGACCCAAAGGAGGAACGACTCTGAAGAACAAGAAAGCGGGAGAGCGAGAAGTGAATGTCTCCGAAGAGGTCGCTGAGGTGATCGATGATTACATCGAACACAACCGGATCGAAGTAACTGATGACCACGGTCGTGAACCCTTGATCACGACCACGCACGGCCGGATGGCAAAGTCGACGATCAGCAAGTACATCTACAAGTGGACTCGCCCGTGCGAGATCGGCAAGGACTGTCCACACGACCGTGACCCAGACGAGTGCGAAGATGCACAAACCATCGACAGCGCCTCCAACTGCCCGTCTTCCCAACCGACTCACAACGTCAGAAAGGGCTATCTGACAGCTGAGAGGTCGAACAATATCCCGATCGAAATGCTGGCTGATCGCTGCGACGTCAGCCCAGAGGTTATCAAAAAGCACTATGATCAGCGTGACAAGACCGATCGACGCGAACTGCGTCAGGAAATTTACGAAGAAGTCTACGGCGATAGCCGAGGAGGGTATCTGAGCTAACCATGGATCGTGGGTATCCTTCGGAAGAAGACGGTTCAGGCCCTGATATGGCTGAACTCGTCCGTCTAGAAGCCGATCTCCTGGGAGAGCCAGTCGGAGAGTCGGATCAAACGTTATTCGATACGGCCCTCCGAGCACATCTGGTGATGCTCCGAGATGACTGGAACGAGCCGCTAGTAGTCCCTGGGCAGGTCTACTCTGAGGCTCGAGATCACAATCCGGATGCAGAGGCTCACACCGCTATAGAGTTTGCTGACGCCGTTCACCGCTATCTCGAGAAGCGTGGCCTCGACACATTCAAGGAACTGCTCAACCGGGAGCCAGAACTCCTGAGCCAGTACAGGGACGTGAAGCAGGCTCAGCAGGAATCCAACTAACTCATCGAAATCACCCTTAGCAAGATATGACCGCTGACGACACTCACAGTGACAACTGGGTCGACGAACTCGACATCGAACAGCTATCAGATGAACAGCTCGAAACGATTCACGACGAAATCGAGACTGAACTCGAAAATCGAATGCAGGATGCTGATCTCGCCGATAGCCGTACTATCGATCTCGTCAACGATCAGTGGGTCAGTTGGCGAGAGCTGAGTGCCCATCCCAACCTGAAGGCCGTCAAGCCGTGGATTCTTCGTGTCACTGGTCTGCACGACAAGTACGGCGTCGATGGCGATTGGCTCGACAAACAGCAGATCGATGGCGAGTACCACATGGATGTCTCTGACCTCAAACAGGAAGACATCATCAAGATTAGTGGAGGCAGCCACAACAACCGTAAACATCGCTACTACCGTGTGACTGCGTTCGAGAACGGTCAGCTCTACTACGAGAGAATCAGCGAGAGTGAGACGATCGAGGCAGTAGGCTGATCTAACGAGTTCTGTTGTGACTGCTTCACCTAGGTACTCAATACAGCCAAGACCTGTGATTAAACCTCAGAAACCCCATTCAATTCAGACCGAGAGACCTAGAGACTTGTTCGTGGCAGTACGTTCGTAGGTCTAAGCAGACAGTGAGTCAAGCGTAATTACCGTACCAGAGTTGAGCGATCTCACATCCTCTAAGTTCAAGCACCAGCCCATAATATCGTCCTCTGGAACATCCCTAACATCATCTAATACAGCGTCGAGCATGTCAAATGCTTCTTCCACTTCCTTTCCATCGACTTCATTCTGGTCTGGAGTATCGACTGGTCGGGTATCGAATTTTCGCGTCTGATAACCGTCATGATATGCACGACGACTTCGGAGCCCTAAAGATTGGAACGCTTTCCGAATTTCCTTGGAATAGACTCCTCGCCGGATTTTTTCGAAGGTTGCATCAAGAAGTGAATAGTCATTATTCGACTGCCAATTGACCTCGGCAGAGAACAGAATTGCTTGAACACGTCGCTCAGAGACGTAGTTGTCACTAGATTTCGCGAGGACATATTGCACTGCGGGTCGAGTCTTAATTGCATATTCACAATTGCTATTCGGGTTTTTGACTGACCGTTCTAAAGCAGCACTTTCACCACTTGATTGCGTACTCATTTTTGTTGTCTGAGTATCAGCGTATGTTTTGCTAGCGAGGTCCTCACGCTCTTTCAGGTACTTCGAAGTTCACCAGTATGCCCTAATAGCTTTTCGACACACGAACATGTTGTCTTCTGCCCCTGGTTCGTCCATATGTGCTCATGGATTTGGATACCACTGTGATCACTAAAGTATCTTATCGAGGGTTGTCGATCTAGTAGCTGGGTACTCATTGTCTTATGTGGTCCCGTCATCATCTGTGGTCCCGTCATCATCTGTGGTCCCGTCATCTTCTCGGAGACTTTCCCAAGTGTCGGTAATAAGATACTCAACATAGTTTGCTTTGTAGGAACTGGTCGCACTGAAGAAGGCGACTGCCGATAGACCAATGAAAAAGATGATCCCTGGTAATGAATCACCGAATATTTCAATCACGAGTGGCTCTGGCGGGGAAGCATAGCCAAAGAGCGCTGTACAGAATTCCCCTATCTGAGTGAATAAATCGAGACTGAACCCGACACTGTACTCTACAGAAACCGTGAATAGAATCAAGAGTGATTCAGCCAACCATTTGCCGAGAAGTGAGTTGATTGCGAGAATTCCAATTCCAACAGCGGCACCCCATGTCAGGATAAGTGGAACTCCATTAAAGAGTCTTTCAAAGGATTGACCAAAAAGGGTAGCTGAGAGAGTGATTATAAAGACAATTGCCAATACTTCGCTAACAGCTTGTAGAGGCAAAATCGAGAAGATAGTATCAGTGGCTGAGGAGGTATCAATCTCATTAGCCCGGGTATAGACACCCCCAAAAGCGAGAAAGAAGACAAGAGTGGTTAACCACATGCTGCGACAAAATGAATATCGGGCTTGAAACCCTGTTGCTCGTGTTAACCCCTCAGAATCCAGTTTACTTCGGAAGAATGGATACAGATCAGAGAATGAAGAATCTTCTGCCTCAGGACCGAATTCGTCAAATTCTACACTGTAGTACGGTTCAGCAACTGCTTCAAGGTGATTGTACCCTATCTCATCTGGATCTCTTGGAGTAAGATAGTAGCTCCCTGTAGTATAGAGATAAGATTCAAATAGTTCACGATGAGATGTGAGCCCAGTATTTAAGATACGAATCAGTGTGATCACCTTCTGTTGCGTTTGTTTGAGTACAGTTCGTGGAACGAATGCAGGAACTTCCTCATCAAGATCAGCAGAGAGTGCCTCTACGATGCGTGATTCTATCCCATATCTATACGTAATATATACGGAGATTCCTGCAATGATAACAAATAGAAAGGCAACTAGTAAAATTCTCTCAGGAGAGAAAAAACCACTAAGAATCATGAGGGCTTGTAGAACTCCAGTGATAATAGCAGCAAGAGTAATGCCGAGTAAGACAGCAAGTGTCGCTTGTTGTTGTCTCTCGTCAAAAGAAGGGAGGTTAGATTCAACAAAGTATAGTGCCCAATTCACTATAAGATCCTTTGCCAATATGAGAATTGCTGCGACAGCACCAATCTGACGTCGGACCCAGGCGACAATGTGTTCTGTGAGACGAGCTAAAGTATCGATTCCTTGTCCAAATATCAACCCTGCAATGATTGCAACCGCAAGAAGTCCGACAATACGGCTGAACGAAAATGTTACGTCTCCCCCACTAGATGCTGTCGAGCCGAATGAAAATAGCTCAGCAGGCAGGAGTAGGATAAGTCCAAAGAACCAAGCGACCCCTGGGACTGCTTTCCCGAGAATATCGTAACTGTCGAGAAACCCAGTCAGTTGAGTGGACATAATATATGACTTGTATATAACCAGCCAGGTAAGATAAGTTATTATGTCTCGTACGACCGGCCAATGAACGCTTTCTCTATGCACCGGTCGTAGTTCTGTGCGATAACCGTAGAACTTCTCTATAGATCGTCTAAGTAATCACGTCGTTGTTCCATCCGTTCTCGTTCAGTTCTACGGTCATAGTGCGTATCGATGACCTCCTGACTTACATTAGCTCGATCGCTCACGACTTTATCTGGCATATCGCTGTTTAGACTGTGTGTAATGCTCCCACGACGAATCGCGTGCGGACTGACCGATGACGGGCATTTTGAGAGGTGATCGCGATCAGTAGCTTCACATTCGTCAGGATCACGATCATGCGGACATTCCCCATCGTATCGGCAGGGCTGCGTCCAGCGGTAGACGTATGCTCTGAGCGTCGTCTTGCACGGTCGCCCCTGAGCAGTCGTCAACAGTGGACTTCGGTCGTTATCGTCAGTCATGTTGCGACGCTGATTATCAATCCAGTCGTCGAGCAGTTTGCAGAGGTCGTTGGAGAGGGCAACCAGCCGTTCGCCATCGCCTTGATTCTTGATTGGTGTCCCGGCTTCGGGACGGTGGCGAACTTCGACATACTGCTCGCTGGGATGATAGTCTTTCAGGTCGAGAGCGTGGACCGCCCCAACACGCATCATCGTATGCCACATGAGCGCGATCGTGACGTGCTCGATAGACGCGTAGTGGTACTTCTCAAGGTGGGCCAGAACTTTAGCGGCGCGATCAGTATCGAGCATCACGTCGCGAGAGTTCTGCTCGGGTGTGATGTCCGGTGAAAGGACCTTCTGGCTGAGATCCTGCTCAACGCCATCAACAGTTTCGAGCCACCGGATGAACACTCGTAGCGTATCCATCTGGGTTTTCTCCGAGACCGGCGAGAGGTCGCCCTCATCTCGCCTCCAGACGCGGTAGCGCTGGAGCTGCCGTCCGCTGAGATTGTTGAGGTTCTCGATGTCCTGGTGGTCGCACCAGCGGACGAAGTGGCCGAGTCGGTACTCGTGAGCTTCAAGCGATGCTTCGGCGAGTTCGTTGTCCTTGTCCGCGAGGTAGAGTTCCAACGCGGTGTCGGGTTCGATTGGTTCCAGACTCATGGTTCGTGGTGGCGATCCAGAACCTATCAGGAACCTTTTACAGGATGCGCCTCATACGGTGGAAACCGTGAGAGGTCGATGCTTTCGTCGGTCGAAAGCAAGCCTGCAGCGCCCATGTTTCTATCGCGAACAAACTCGTGAGCGACAGAAACGGGACCGCGAAGGATTTGAAGGAGACAGCGGCGAGCGAAGTGAGCCGCTGGCGTAGTTCAAATCCTGCAACCTTCTCCAGAAATAATAACCATTCCCGAGCCAAGAACAGTAGCCGCGCCAGCAACTCTCGTCTCGGAATTCGGCCCTACGTCACGACGTGCGGACTCTATACTCATTATGCGACGGGTTTGACAGCTCCACGAGTACGCATCGCAGTTAATTCCACTGCGCAAAATACTATCTTCTAACTGAAATATTTAGATCACCCACTGGTAGCAGGAAACCGTGTGGAGAATCTCTCAGTGCAGGGTCCCTCCATAGAGGGTTTCGCTGAGCGCGGATTCACTCTCGAGAAACTATCTGAAACGTTTGACATATGGTGACATGAAAACACGCTCGTTACACGGTTCAAATGGTGGGCCGTGTCTGCACTAGAAGCGCTCGTTGTTCTCGTGGAAGTACCTTGTGTGGATGGTTTCCGTTAGAGGAAGCAGCTATGCGCGTTGTAGAGGGGATAGAGATTTCAGCGACGATTCTTCGGTCGTAGGTGGTTAGTTAGACTGACCAGCGGTTGGTCAGTTCCTTCGCAAGGTTCTCAGTACGGTCTTTGATTTTCTCGCTCGTCCACTCGTCGTAATCACTCAGCTCTTCGGTAATCTTGATGTCAGACTTTCTGTACGTTCTCCGTTTCTTTTCGAAGGACGATTCATCCAGTCGTCCGTGGTCGGTCGGTGAGAGGAGCGTGAGGTTCCCGAGCCTGTTCTTGTAGTCCTCAAACTCGCTTTTCTCGATATCGAGGTCGTGCTGCCAAGTCGTGTAATCCGAACTCTCGAAGGTTCGACGCGGTGCAACGTGTTCGATGTGGAGGTCGTCGAAGTCGATACGCCACGGGCCACGACGCTCTTCTTCAATGCTGGAGAGGATAAGTGCAGTTCGGAAGCCCCATTGACCGCGAATGGTCATGTCGTTTGCCTTTAGATATTCGATAATTTCGGAATCCTCGGGCGTTCTATCGTTGATTGAGTCGACAAGCGTGCTTCGGATATCATCACTCCCACGGACTGCCTTCGCAGTTCTGTAAATGGTCTTGCGCTTGTCCTCGGAGCGACGGCCCGCTAATTCCGATCGCATGCCGATGATAGAGGCGAGTCTGAAGTACTCTTTCAGGAGCTTTTCGTTATCCGTGTTGTTCAGGATAGCGAGCGTGAGCACTTCCGCATGAGTAGAGATAGAGTTAAAGTACTGGAGGTGGCGTTTCGCATCGTTCGGAAAATCTCCACCGTTAACATCGTAGCCTGAGCTACTCAGTTTCAGGTATTCATCGGTCTGCCCGTCGAACCACTTGACGAATTCGTGGACATCATCATGGTTCTGCAAGGTCTCGTCGAAGTTGCGATACAGAGCGGATTTGTCTATCTGTGTCGGCGTGGCCGTATCCGAATTCACCAGAATCTGTGACATCGGTCGGCGAACACGGAATTCATCGCGGAATCTCGGACTGCCCAGTTCGCTTTCAAGCTGCTGATATATTTTCTTCCAGCGCCCTTTCACCTCGCGCTGTTTCGCGATGTCATCGAACTTCTCTGCTTCGCCGAAGATACGTGCTTTCGCGAGAATCTGAGGTTCGACGTCCTTCCCTCGCTCGTTCTGGGACTGGAAGACCATGTAGGCGAGACTCGTGTCCTCAGACGTGGTCTCGACCACTCGCATCTTGTTTACCAAGTTTGTCTTGAGTTCCTCGACCTCATCCTCGTCGCAGCTTATCAGTTTCCGCGAGAAGAAATTGTACGCGTCGCCGATAGTGCCATCAACATCATCTGTCTCCCCTTGCCAGAGTGCTTCGAATCGAGCGTCCTGGTCGTCGTTGTAGAGATGCAGTTTCCGCTCCGCACCCCCTGTGGGATACGTATTCAGAATGTCCTCGATGATTTTATCATCGGCGTTGCCCATATCCTGGCGGTCTCGAATCGCCATCATTAGAGTGGATATGGTTACCATCCGCTGCTGGCCGTCAACGATACTGAAGCGCTTCGTATCCTCGTCCTCTTCAAGTAGGATGATGATGTTCCCGAGGTAGTGCATGTTGACCCTGTCGCCAACCCGCTTCAGGTCTGACCATAAGTCCTCGAAGTGTTTCTGCTCCCACTCATACCCTCGCTGGTACTCAGGAACTTCGAATTTCGACCCCGACTTCCCGTAAAGGTCCCGTATCCGTTTAAACCGAGCTTCCATAGCTCTCACTGGTCACCCTATTATGATAATGGTTATGACTGTCATGTAGTACAAGCTGTTGCTCTACAGTAGTATTTTGAGGTAATATCGCTAATAGAATTGTAGAAGCAAGGGACTCGCTGACGCCCTCAACTCGAAGACGAGAGAGTAAAGAGACGGCATGTGATCAGTGTTCAGTTGATATGGCCACTCTAGAGGAGATCACTCTGAGCTAGAACGTGTCGAAGGAGTCGATCACGTCGCTCGTCGAGTACCTCTCGACCAGATTCTGTTCGTCGAAATCGGAATCATCACTCCAGATGGCCGCATCGTTGGCGATCGCACACGCGAGATAGAGCACATCGTCGGGGTCGGTGTCGCCGATCACAGCGTCCGCGTTCTCGATAGCCGGATAGAAGTCGTCGACAGGAACAACCTCGATGTACTGAAACAGGAGGTCGATGAACTGTGCCACTCGATCCGGTTTCATCCCGAATTCTTCCACGATCACGTCTTCGTAGTTCTCGACGTCGTCGTGGACGAACGCGGGCGTCAAAAGATCCGATTCAAGTGTAACGATGAGTTCCCGCGTTTTCGAATCAGCGATGAGCGCGGAGATGACGACGTTAGCGTCGATGACCAGCTTCATTCGTCGAGCCTACTTCGATTCTTCTTCGGCGCGCTTGCGTCCACGTTCGTTTATCTTGTCGGCGATTTCCTGAACGTCGTGCTCGGTGAGTTCGCTCTCGCTAGTGAGTTCGTCCATCATTTCGAGCGCCTCGATCTTCTCCTGAATGGCCTGTCGTGTGACCTCACTCCAGTTGATCTCCGGGTGGTTTTCCATTCGCTCTTTGAGGTCGTCGTCCACGTTGACCGTGATACTGGGCATACAGAAATCTATGTAGACACAGAATACTGTGTCTTCCGGTAGATTTCAGCTCCTCGATTCGGGACACCATACTCCTGAGAGGTCAAATCGTTCGATGGATGACCGAGAGGCTGCAACACCCATCATTTTGCGACGGTCTCCAAACGTTGACGGAACGAGGTGAAAAATCGCTGCGCGATAACAGACAATCTAAATTCTACTTGCGCGACCCGGAGCCCGTTCCATTCGACTCCGGAAACCGGGTATCGACACCGCGACACCGTTCGAAACGATACAAAGATACCCCCTGATCGAGACTCGAGAAGACCTGCAGTCGCCGTCGGACGCGACGCCGACGGTGCAAACGCGGGCCACGGACCTTTACTCTCCAGTCAGATACCCGGCAGTGATGGTCCGAACCGACGCCGACAGAAATCGCTGGTTGATCGCGCTCTCGGCGATCGCGATCCACCTATCGATCGGATCGATTTACGCGTACAGTGTGTATCAGAACCCGTTACGCGACGAGTTGGGCTGGGCGATCTCGGACGTGTCCCTCGCGTTCACCGTCGCGATCGTCTTCCTCGCGCTCTCGGCGGCGTTCCTCGGGGGGTTCGTCGAGAACCGCGGACCGCGGATCTCGGGACTGATCGCCGCCGGGACCTTCGGGCTCGGTATCATCGGCGCCGGCCTCAGCGTCCAGCTCGAGACGTACGCCGGCTTCGTCCTCACGTTCGGCGTGATCAGCGGGATCGGCATCGGGATCGGCTACATCACCCCGATCTCGACGCTCGTCCAGTGGTTCCCCGACCGCCGGGGGATGGCCACCGGGATGGCCGTCATGGGCTTCGGCGCCGGCGCGCTCGTGACCGGCCCGGTCGCGAACTACATCATCGAGACCGTGAGCATTCCGGTCACGTTCTACGCGCTCGGGGTCGGCTACTTCCTCCTGATGGTCGCCGGCGCGAGCTACCTGAAGAAGCCGCCGACCGACTGGGTCCCGGAGGGAATCGACGAGAGCGAGATCGACACCGCGGACAATGCGAAAGGCGTCTCCATCAACACCGACCTCGCGGAACTCACCGGCAGCGAGGCGCTGCGGACGCCGCGGTTTTACCTCGTCTGGCTGATCATGTTCATCAACGTCTCGGCCGGGATCATGCTGTTGTCCGTCGCGTCGCCGATGACTCAGGCGATCACCAACGTCGACGCGGCGACCGCGGCGTCGGTCGTCGGACTCATCGGCGTCTTCAACGGCGGGGGTCGAATCTTCTGGGCGACCGCCTCCGACTACATCGGGCGGACGACCACGTACGGGGCGTTCTTCGGCCTCCAGATCGTCGCGTTCGTCCTGATGCCCCAGATCAGTCACCTCTGGCTGTTCTCGGGACTGATGTTCCTCATCATCACCGCCTACGGCGGCGGGTTCGCTTGCCTGCCGGCGTACCTGGGCGACCTGTTCGGGACGAAAGAACTCAGCGCCATCCACGGCTACACCCTGACGGCGTGGGGGGCCGCCGGCGTCGCCGGTCCGATGCTCGTCTCGGAGATCGTCGAGCGGACGAACAGCTACCGGATGGCGTTCTACATCATCACCGGAGCGTTGGTCGTCGGACTGGCTGCCGTGGCCGTCCTCTACTTCCGGATCGAGTCCGTTCGCGACGCCCGCGGCGGTCCGAGTCGCCGGCCGTCCGAGCAGGCGACCGACTGATCGGCGACGGGTCCCGCGACGGGACCGGCACGCGGCGGGCTCGCCGCCGTGATCGCGCCGCGTTACCGGTGCCGTGCGAAAGCCTATCCGTCGCGCCGGCGAACCGTGACGCATGTTCGGTGATCCCACACCGTCCGAAGAACCCCAGTCACGACCGGAAAGCGGTCGACGCGTTCGGCCGGCGTTCCTGACGCTCCTCGCGATCGCGATCGCGGCCGCGGGACTCATTCTCTGGCGTCGTCGCACCGCGGCGCCGAAGCTAGAACCGCCGTTCTGATCGCCGACGGGTCCGCCGGAACCCGGCGTTCGTGGCCCGAGCTATCGCGGCGGCTCTTCGTCCGAACCGCCCGCCGGCGCCCGTCAGACGCCCGACACGCCGGCGAACCGTTCCATACCCTTTCAGGCCGTGCCTTTTCGGGCCGGGGTGCCGTCCGAAGGCGTAATGGCTGAACGGAGCGATCCGACCGACGAAGAGACGGTGATCCGGGTCGCCGGCGGTTCGCGGAGCCGACGGCGCAAGCGCCGCGCCCTCGAGGAGATCCGCTCGGCGGCCGCCGACACGCCCGTCGCCGAGACGGGGCCGACAGGCATCAGGGCGCTCGAGCCGCTGGTGCTGTTCACCCGCGAGGACCGAACGGCGTTCTACCCGGGCTCGGTCACGGGCCGACTCGAGTCGCTGGTGGAGACGTTCGAGCGCGGGGAGCTCCCGACCGACGACGCGATCGCGGTCGTCGAGCACGAGCCGACGCCGTCGTCGCTCCCGACGCCCGAGGACGGACCGCTCGCGGTCGGTCGACGTCGCGTCCTCGGCCGGTGTGGCTGGGCCGAACCCGCGTCGATCCCCGGCGAATCGGCGGCTGAACTGGCCGGCGACGAGCCCGAGACGGCCCTGTCGCGAGTCCGCGACATCGGGGTGCTCGGCCGCGGACGCGGCGATTGGTGCGCCGACGACCCCGTCACCGAGGAGTGGGGGATCGCCTACGAGGCCGCCGCGGGGGACGCGGACGAGGGTCGCGACCCGGTCGTCGTGGTCAACGCCAACGAGAGTGACGACCGCAACGGAACCGACCGGCTCCTCCTCGAGTCGGCGCCGGGCGAGGTCCTCGACGGGGCGCTGGCGGTCGCCGAACTGGTCGGTGCCGACGACGTCGTCGTCTACTGCAACGAGAACGACGACCGGGGCCGCGAGCGGATCCACGAGGCCGCACGGAACGCCGAGGAGACCCTCGACGAGCGCCTCGATCGCGAGGTGCGTCCGGAGGTCGTCGTCGGCCCGGACCGCTACATCGCCGGCGAGCCGACGATGGCACTCGAGGCCATGGAGGGCAACGACCGCCTCGAGGCGCGGCTTCGACCGCCATCGCCCGCGGAACACGGGCTGTACGGACGGCCGACCGTCGTTCACACGCCGCGGACGATGGCGCAGGTCCGCCGCGCGTTGCTCGCCCCCGACGAGTTCGACGCCGACGACGCGGATCCCGGCACCCGACTGTTCACGGTGACGGGCGACGTCGACGCGGCGGCGACCGTGGAACTGCCGACCGGCGGGAGTCTCGCCGACGTCCGCGAGACCGTCGACCTCGAGGGGCGGTTCAAGATGGCCTGCGTCGGCGGCCAGTTCGGCGGCTTCACCCCCGATCTCTCCCACTCGCCGTCGGCGCCCGCCCTCGAGGGTGCGGGACTCGGGACGGAGGGCGTCGTCGAACTGCTCGACGAGGACACCTGCGTCCTCGCGACGGCCGGGCGGCGAGCGAACTTCGCGATGGAGTCGAACTGCGGGCGTTGCGTCTCCTGCCGCGAGGGAAGTCAGCAACTCACGAACATGCTTCGAGAGATCTACGACGGACGGTTTCGAGACGCGAAGATCCGCGAACTGACCCGCGTGATGGGCAAGACCAGCATCTGCCACTTCGGCCGCACGGCGATCCGACCGGCCGTCACGGGGATGCGCGAGTTCGAGCGGGAAGTGGCCGCCCACGCGGAGGGGCGCTGTCCCAGCGGCGAGTGCGAGGCCGCGCTGACCCAGACCGCCGGCCACCGCGGGGGGGAACGATGAGCAGCGAGGGCAGCGACGAGGTAGCGAGTCACGTCGACGACGTGGAGGCCGAACGGCGGCCGACCGCGGTCGAGCGACTCCCCTCGGTGCCGAACGTGACCGATCCGCGGCCGAGCACGCCCCTTACGGAACAGTTCGAGACCGGGACCGCCAACGATCCGGACGTCCGTTCCGGAGACGGCGAGGACGGAATGACTCGGCTCACGGTCGACGGGACGCTCGTTTCGGTACCGCCCGGCTCGACGATCATCGACGCGATCGAGTCCGTCGAACCGGCCGACGAGATCGCCGCGCTCTGCTACTACGACCGCGACACCGAACAGGCCGACGCGATCGGGCCGCGCGGTGAGTGTCGGACCTGCACCGTCCACACGGACGAACACGGACTCGTGACGTCCTGCTCGCACCCCGTCGAGGAGGGGATGACGGTCCGGACCGACGAGGACGACGCGGCCGAAGCGCGCGAGGTCAACCTGGACCTCCAGCTCTCCGACCACAACCTCCGCTGTACGACCTGCGGTCAGAACGGCCGCTGCGAACTCCAGGACACCTCCATCGAGCAGGGCGTCGAGGAGCCCCGCTGGGGCGTCTTCGAGGATCGCGACCAGTACGATCCGCTCGACGACACCTCGTCGGCCATCCAGATCGATCGCAACAAGTGCATCCTCTGTAACCGCTGCGTCGAGGCCTGCAACGACGTGCAGGTCGAGGGCGTCCTCCGCATGGAGGGCAACGGGCAGGACACCCGCATCGCCTTCCAGAACGGCGAGGACACCTTCGACGAGTCCACCTGCGTCTCCTGTGGCCACTGCGCGACCGTCTGCCCGACCGGCGCCCTGGTCGAGCAGGGGCTGACCGACGCCGCGACGATCCCTCTCCCTGGCTTCACCCAGGAGAACTCGATCGGCAAAGTCCTCGAGAGCCCCAAGGCCGAGACGGCCGATCAGACGGAGGCGCCGAACCGGGACCTCCCCTACGATGTGGACGGGCGAGGTGAGCCGGAGGAGGACCTATCGGGCGTCGCCCGCTTCATGTCGATCGCGAAGGCCCGCGCCGGCGACGCGAGGCGCCACGCGAGCGAGTCTCTACAGCGGACCGGCGACCGCGCGCTCGAGGAGTTCGAACACGTCGCCGAGGGGATCGCCAGCGAGGCGATGCCGGCCGGCCGGCTGTTCGACGTCGCGACGACCATCGGCGACGCGCGCCTCTCGCGGGTCGACAAAGCGGAGACGACCTGCAACTACTGCGCCGTGGGCTGTCGGTTCGAACTCTACGGGAAGGACGGCGAGGTGCTCGGCGTCCGACCCGCCGAGCCCGACTCGGCGCCGGCCAACGACTTCTCGACGTGCGTCAAGGGGAAGTTCGGCTACGACTACGTCGACGCCGACGACCGCCTCGAGAAACCGCTGATCCGGAAGGAGGACGCGCCGGACGGCCCGGTCGGCCGCGACGGATTCCGCGAGGCCACGTGGAAAGAAGCCCTCGAGCGCGTTTACGAGGGCCTCTCCGAAATCAAGGAGGAGCACGGCAGCGAGTCCCTCTCGGTCATCTCCTCGTCGAAGACGACCAACGAGGAGAACTTCCTCTGCCAGAAGTTCGCCCGGCAGGTCCTGGGGACGCCCCACGTCGACAACTGCGCGCGGCTCTGTCACTCCTCGACCGTCGCCGCGCTGCAGCAGACGGTCGGCTACGGCGCGATGACCAACCGGATCAACGAGGACATCGCGGAGACCGACTGCTATCTCATCACCGGTTCGAACACGACCGAGTCCCACCCCGTCCTCGCGACGCGGATCAAGCAGAACGTCCGGGAGGGCGCCGACCTCATCGTCATCGACCCCCGCGAGATGGGGCTGGCCGAGCACGCCGACCAGTACATCCGGACGACGCCCGGCGAGGACGTGGCCTGGATGAACGGGATGATGCGGTACATCATCGAGAACGACCTCCACGACGAGGCGTTCATCGAGGAGCGGACGAAGCACTTCGACGAGTTGAAGGAGAAGGTCGAGCCGTTCACGCCCGAGCAGGTCGAGGAGCTGACGGCCGTCCCCGCCGAGGAACTGAAGGAGGCCGCGGAGACGATCGCCACCGCGGACACCTGCATCTTCGGCTGGGCGATGGGGTTGACCCAGCACAACACCGGGACGCGCAACGTGATGTCGATCGCCAACCTCGCGCTGCTGACGGGCAACCTCGGCAAGCCCCGGGCCGGTCTCTCGGCGTTCCGCGGCCAGAACAACGTCCAGGGCGGCGGGGGCGACATGGGACCGGCGCCGCACACGCTCCCGGGATACCAGGACCTCGCCGACGAGGAGGTCCTGGACAAGTTCGGCGACGCGTGGGGGGAGCGTCCGCCCAACGAGATCGGGCTCCGGCTCCCGGAGATGTTCCACGCGATCAACGACGGGGAGCTCCGGGGCATGTTCATCATGGGCGAGAATCCGGTCCTCTCGGAACCGGACGTCGACAACGCCGAGGAGGGGCTCGAGAACATCGACTTCCTCGCCGTCCAGGACATCTTCCTGACGGAATCGGCCGAGTACGCCGACGTCGTCCTCCCGGCAGCCTCCGCCGCCGAGAAGTCGGGCACGTTCACGAACACTGAACGGCGCATTCAGCGCGTCCGTCCCGCGGTCGACTCGCCCGGAAAAGCGAAACCGGACCAGGAGATCCTCATCCAACTCGCCCGCCGGTTCGGCTACGACTGGGACTACGACGAGCCGGCCGACGTGATGGACGAGATCAACGACCTCGTTCCCATCTACGGCGGCGTCACCTACGAGCGCCTCGAGGAACAGACCAAGGGCATCCAGTGGCCCTGCTTCGACGAGGACCACCCCGGCACCCCCTACCTCTACGAGGACGAGTTCAACTTCGAGGACGGGAAGGCTCGCTTCGTCCCCGCCGACTACGCCCAGCCGCCGGACATGCCGGACGAGGAGTATCCGCTGACGCTCTCTTCGGGTCGAGTACTGTACCACTGGCACACCGGCACGATGACTCGCCGGGTCGGGACGCTGATGAACCACGTCCCCGAGAGCTTCGTGACGATCCATCCCGAGATGGCCGACCAATTAGGCGTCGAGGACGCGGAGTACGTCCGCGTCGAGTCGCGACAGGGAGAAATCGTCGTGAAGGCCACCGTCGAGGACACCTCCGATCCCGGCGTCGTCTTCATCCCGATGCACTTCCCGCAGGGGGCGATCAACAAGCTCACCCAGCACGAACTCGACCCGACGTCGTTCATCCCGCAGTACAAGGTGACGAGCGTTCGCATCTCGCCGCTCGAGGCCGATCCCGAGGAGGTGAGCGCGGACGTTCACCCGACGCCGGGGCAGCTCGAGGGCCAGGGCGGCGACCCCGAGGACGTCGGCGGACGGCAGGCCGACGACTGAGCGGGGCGGTCGACGGGCTGGCCGCTGAGGGGGTGGAGCGGGCAGTCGTCGGGCTGTTCGCTGAGCGGCGGTCGGCTGCGACGAACGGCGGAAAATCAGTGACCGGCGGACGATCCGCGGGTACTCGAACTCGATGCCGTCGCGGCGCCGTCGACCGTCTCAGTCCGACGGCGGGGCCGCCGCCGAACCGGCGTCTCCCGACGGGGAGACCCGACGGAAGTCCCCGTCACCGCAGGTGCACTCTTCCGAGACACCGATCGGTCTGATCGTGCCGTCCGGTTTCTGTTTGGAGACGAACACCGATTCACAGGAACGACACACTGCGACGATCCTCGTCTCGGATTCTGACCTGCTCATCGAGAAGAAAAACAGCACGAACAGGTATCACAATTGTTCCAAGGTGTTTTGGCCCGCTCGCGACGCGCCGACGGTGACGGCGAATCGACCGGCCTCGAGCAACGCTCTCGAGGCCGATACCGTCGGTCACCGACCGGAACCTGAATTCTCAGGGTGCGGCCCTCGCGCTCTGGACGGTCGAATCGCTCACGGGTCGTCAGAACGCGTTCGGCGAAAATTCATCGTCGCTCGCGGGTCCGGATCAGGCGTCGGACTGGGTCTCGATGATGACGATTGCTTCACCGTCGATCACCGTTTCTCCGTCGGCCGTTTCGACCGTCGTGTGCAGTCGGTAGCGGGTGTCGCCGAGCAGTTCGACGATTTCGCAGGTGGCGGTGACCGTCTCGCCGATCTCGACGGGGGCCTGGAACTCGAGGTCCTGCGAGAGGTACACCGTCAGGCCGGGGAAGCGAGCCAGCGCGGCGCTGATCGTCCCGGCGACGAGCGTTCCGTGAGCGATCCGCCCGCCGAACTGCGTCTCGTCGGCGAACTCCTCGACGAGGTGGAGGCGGTTCGTATCGCCGGAGACCTGTGCGAACGCGGAGACGTCGGTGTCTTCGATCGGTTTCGTGAACCGGACGTAGTCGCCGACCGCGAGGTCCTCGCAGCTATCGGTCGATCGCTCCATGAACCACGTCTCGTCGCCGAAGGCGACCTCGGCGACCGGCGCGTCGGCGGTTTCCGGCTGCCGGCCCGGGGTGACCGGCTCTTCGGTGGATTCCGACGGCTCACCGTTCGGTTCCGACGACCGGGACGGCGAGAACCCCATCGCCGCCAGGAGGGCGTTGTTCGCTTCCACGTAGCTGTTGACGACGTGTTTCGAGACGCTCGACCACTGGTTACTCGAGGCGCTCGACCACTGGTTATTCGGTGCTACCGCGGTATCGCTGGCGTCGGACTCCGGACAGTTACTGCTCATGAGTACTCGAGTTCGTCGGGTCGCGGCCGATAACCGAATCGGACCGACCTACGTCATCCGTTCGCGCTCGCACCCCTTTGTGTCATCGCCAAAATGCGTTGGGTGAGACGGCCCGACTATCATCGCCCGCAGAACGTCGAGAGAGCGATTCGTTCGAGAAGATAGGGGCTCTGCTCGAGGGTACGTGTCACTCTGGGACACGCTAGGCTGCGCGACAGCCCTCGAGGAACGTCTCGCTCGCGACGTTGAACGCGTTCGGCCGGTCGAGGTTGACCAGATGGCCCGATTCCGAGAGCTCGAGTCGGTCGCCGTCGGCGACTTCCGAGACGAGTTGTCGGCCCTGTCGTTTGACCAGCGGCGCCTCCTGCTCGCCGTGGACGACGAGCGTCGGCGTCCGGACGTGCGAGAGGTCCGAGGGATCGTACCGGTAGAGCGCACCGAACACCTTGCGGAACTCGTCGCGTTCGATCTCGTCGACGGCGTCCATCGCCCGGGCCTGAACCTCCGGCTTTACCGTCAACCACCGCTCGCCGGTCGTCGCCCGGATCGAACACAGCATCGATCGGAACGTCGTCTTCGAACCGGTCAGCGACAGCGACGTCGTCAGGGCCGGTAGCGGCGAAAGGAAGGGTTTCATCCCCGCCGGCAGCTCCATCGGGGGCATCGAGCGCACCGCACCGCCGAGAATCGCTCCCGCGGCGCGGTCGGGGTGGCGGTCCATGTACTCCTGGACGACCATCGAGCCCAGCGAGAGCCCACAGAGGATCGGGTCCTCGAGGCCGAGGTGCGCGAGCAGCGCCTCGAGGTCGTCGGTGAAGAGTTCGATCGAGTACTGATTCGGCTCGGTCGCGCCGGTCTGGCCGTGGCCGCGGACGTCGAGCGTGACGACCTCGTAGTCGTCGGCGAAGCGGTCGACCTGGGGCCGCCAGGACTGTCCGTTCATCCAGCCGCCGTGGATGAACACCAGCGGGTGGCCGTCGCCTCGCGTCTCGTACCAGAGGGTTCCGTCCTCGAGGGATAGTTCTGCCATTGACAGGTAGTGGGGTCGGCACGGGTAAAGATGGTCGGGTTGCAGGGCGGGCGAATCGCGGTCTTGCGGTTCTCGAACCGAGGACTGGACCTGTTTTCGAACGGAGCCCAGACGGACGAGCGTGCTGCTACCGCTGGCAACTGTGATTTCCACGTCCTCCCCAACCGATTCGCTCACTCCTTTCAGTCGTTCGCTCATCCACCGGAAGACGCTCGCGTCTTCCGAGCCGTTCGCTCGTTGCACTCGCGAAGACCTCGCGCAATGGTGGCGGCCCCTCGCAATGCTCGGAGCCGCCACCAGCGCGCGCCACCGCACGTGTTCGGTCGTCCTCACTGGCCCCGATCGGTGCCGACCCACCGGTCCCAGAAGCTATCGAACTCGGACTCGTCTTCGGTGATCCGGTCCCAGTGGGCCAGTCCGCGCTCCTCGCGGCTGCCCGGGATCGTGTTGTCCAGTACTAGCGCCGCGAGGCCGCCGACGGCCATCCCCGTCGAACCGATGATATAGACGGTGTCGACGACGGCCTGTGCCGCGGCCTCGAGCCAGACCGGGAACGAGGCGAGGGCGGCCTCGAGCCCGATCGCCTCGCGGAACGCGATCGTGCTCTCGAAGTTCCCCATGTAAGCCGGAATGGCCAGCCCGACGAACAGCGCGAAGCCGACGACGAAGGTGTTCCTCGAGGAGTCCAGATCGACGTGGCGGAGGTTCGAGACGCCGACGGCGACGATCTGGGCGAACATGGCGATGAACAGTCCGCCGACGATCGGGTCCGGAATGGTCGCGACCAGTTGGCCGAAGGGACCGAGGAAGCCGACCACGAGCATGACGACGGCGCCGAGCTGGACGACGTACCGCGAGGCGACGCCGGTCAGCCCGATCGCGCCGATGTTCTCCGAGTAGGAGGTCGAACCGCCGGTGCCCATGATCCCGGAGAAGACGTTCATCAGCCCCTCCATCCCGATGCCGTGGTTGATCCGCTTCTCGCTGGGCGCCGCGGAGCCGGTCAGGTTCGCCACGGCGTAGTAGTCGCCGATGCTCTCGACGATCGAGGCGAGCACGCCGGCGAACATCCCGACGACGAACGCGATAGTGAGTTGGGGCGTCCCCCACTGGAACGGATAGATCGGCAGCAGGAACTGCGTATCGGTGATCTGCCCCAGCGCCACGTGGCCCGGGTGGGAACTGCCGATGACGCCGGTCGTCGAGAGCGCCGCGGCGACGACCCACGCGATCACGAGCGCGAGGATAACGGGATAGAGCCGGAACGCTCGAGCTTTGACGTCGAGGTACTGCGAGAACAGCAGGATCAGGCCGAGCGTCAGCCCGAGCAGGGGCCAGCTCTGGTTCGCGGCGGTGATCTGGGGCGCGTTGAACAGCGCCAGCCCGATCAGCGCGATGGTCGGCGCGATGACGACCGGCGAGAGGAAGCGCCGGAGTTTGCCGACGAGGCCGAGATACCCCATCAGTACCTGTACCGTCGCCGCGACGATGATCGCGCCCTGTAACTGGAGCAGGGCGGCCTCCCACCCGCCCCCGCCGACGCCGCCGGACGTGACGACGGCGATGATCGCCAGCGCCGGCGCGAGCATCGAGAACGGCGCCCCCTGCACGATGGGGTAGCGGTTCCCGAAGGTCGTCTGGGCCAGCGTCGCGATCCCCGAGACGACGAAGAAGGTCCCGATGAACCGGGCGGTCACGTCGGGCGGCATTCCCATCGCACCCGCCAGAATCAGCGGGACCGCGATGTTCGCCCCGACCATCGTCAGGTAGTGCTGGACGCCGAGAACGAACGATTCGGCCGCCGGTGGTCGGTCGTCGATACCGTACTCGATCTCGTCGCTGACGGTGACGTCCCGCTCGAGTCCGCCATCACTGCACCCGTCAGCGACGTGGTCCCCCTGTTCGGTCATCTCGTCGGATAACGAGCGAGGGGGATCATATTGATACTGATCCACCGCCGCCGATTCCCTCGAGACGGCGCGAAAATAACCCCGAGATGACGTGCGCCAGCCGCGACGGTCTCATCGCGACCGAGTCCGAGAAGAACGGACGAACGTCTCAGGAGAGGACGTTCCAGACGTGCCCGCACGCTCCGCATTCGACGGTTGGCTTCAGATCGGACGCGAGCGTCTCCCGTCCGGTCTCAGTGCCGGCGCCGGTCAAACACGACGGACACCGCACGTCTCTCACACGGCTCATTGCCGTCCGATTTGGACCGGGAGTATCTGTCGTCATCTCCACCGTAGTTCGGTTCCCTCGACGTCACCGCTCGTCCGACGCGGCGCGATCGGCCGCCGCGCGGACCGTCTCGGGCGACAGGGCCTCGAGGGCGACCACCTCGCCCCCCGTCTCGCCGGCGACCAGTTCCGAGAGGCCGGCCCGGGAGTCGTCGCCGGCATCGACGACGACCACGGTCGCGTCGTCGGCCGCGAGCCCCCGCGCGGCTTGCCGGGTCGCCTCGGTCGGGCTCCCGTCGGCGACGTTCGCCCGACCGTCGGTCACCAGAACGACGACCGCGGCGTCCGTCTCGGCGCGCTCGAGGACCCGCCGGGAGGTCTCGAGGCCCGCTGGCAGGGGCGTGCGGTCGCCAGAGGGCAGTTCCTTGAGGTGGCGCGCGGCCAGCGAGACGCTGTCGGTCGGCGGCAGGAGGACCTCGGCGTCCGCGCCGGCGAAGGCGACGAAGGCCACCTGATCGCGCTGTTCGTAGCTATCGCGCAGGAGATCCAGCACGACGCCCTTGGCGGTCCGCATCGCGGGTCGCATCGAGGCGCTGGCGTCGACGGCGAAGACGATCGTCACCGACGTCTCGCCGCTTCGCACCGACTGCCGGAGGTCCCGCTTCTGTACGCGTGAGTCGCCGCGTGCGGCGGCGGAGCGAACCGACGCCGCCGCGTCGATCGAGCCGTCGCCGGAGGCGGGTTCCGTTCTGACTCGAGCGCCGCGGTTGTCCGTACTAGGGGCCGTGCTCGCTCGAGCGCCACCGGACGCCGTCGCTGTGCGGTTCTCGACGTCGGGCGTCTCGAGGTCCGGCGCCGTCGCCTCGCCCACTTCCGCGACCTCGGCGCGCTGCTGGCCCGGAACGAGCGGGTTGGCTTCCTCGTCTTCCTCGCCGCCGGTCGAGTCGTCGCCCTCGTCCGGTCCGCGTTCGGGACCGGACTCATCCGAGCCGGGATTGGCGTCGGGATCGCCCCCGCTGCTCGAGTCGTCCGGTCTGCCATCGCCGTCCTCGCTGCCACGGTCGTCATCGTTACCGCCGCCGGACTCGTTTCCCGCATCGTCCTCCCGACGCTCCGTCTCCGCCTCGTCACCGTCGCCGTCGGCGTCTTCACCGGTCTCATCGTCCCCGTCCCCCTCCTCCGGCGATTCCTCGTCGAACCGGTCCTCGAGCAGGTCCTCGAGGTCGGGTTCGTCCTCGAACGGCGTGCTCCGGAGCCGGTGGGGCAGGGTGTAGCTGGCGGCCTCGTGGACGTCCGATTCGATAACCGTGGTTCGGCCCTCGAGCGCCGCGAGGGTCATCGCGGTTCGTGCGGTGGCCACGTCGCCGCGGTGGCCGTCGACGCCGGCCTCGAGGCAGAGTTCGGCGATATTAGCTTTGAACTCGGCGGGGAGGGTGACCTGGGAGAGTCGTTCGCGAGCCGCCGCCAGTTCGTCCCGGAGCGAGGCCGTCTCGTCGGCGTACTCGGTCCACGGGTCGGAACCGTCGGGACCGCCGCCACCGGACTCGAGCGCCCGATCGATGATCTCCACGCGCTGGTCGATCTCCCGACAGCCCTCGACGGTCGCCTGCAGGGCGAAGCGGTCCCGGAGTTGGGGCCGGAGATCGCCCTCCTCGGGGTTCATCGTCCCGATCAGGGTGAACTCTGCGGGGTGGGAGACGCTAATCCCGTCGCGCTCGACGGTGTTGACGCCGCTGGCGGCCGCGTCGAGGATGACGTCGACGAGGTGGTCGTCCAGCAGGTTGACCTCGTCGACGTAGAGGATGCCCCGGTGGGCGCGGGCGAGCAGGCCGGGATCGAAATCCGCGTCCCCCGCGAGGGCGTCCTCGACCGAGAGGGTGCCGACGACTCGATCGCGGGTCGCCCCCAGCGGGAGGGTGACGAGGGGGACGGGGCGGCTCTCGACGGGCAGTTCCTCGCGGTCGCGCTCGCGGCAGTCCTCGCACTGCAGGCTCGAGTCGTCGGGCGCACAGCCGTACGGACAGTCGGCGACGGCTCGCTGTTCGGGCAGAAGGTCCACGAGCGCCCGGACGGCGGTCGACTTGGCGGTCCCCTTCTCGCCGACGATCAGCGCGCCGTCGAGGCCGTCGTTGGCCGCGACGGCCAGCAAGACGCGCTTCAACTCCGCCTGTCCGACGATGGCCGGAAAGGGGAGTGACGACAGCTTTTTGTCTTCGGACTCTGCAACCATACTTGCGCTAATACAACAGAGGTTTAAAAACGCGATGACTACGATCGGGATCTATACCGCCACGGAGAACGAACTCGGCTCGATCGGCCGGGCAGCCGACCGTCTCGAGGGGATCGACCTCGTCGTTCGCTCGGAGAGCGATCTGGACGGGGAGGCCGATATCGAGGAGTTCGTCGAGGAATTGCACGACGCCGCGGCGGCCGTCTTCTGGCTGCACGGGGCCGAGGACAGCATGCCGGGCTACGAGTACGCGACGGGCGCGCTCGAGGACGCGGGCGTCCCGCTGATCGTCAAGGCGACCGGCGACGCCTTCGCGTTCGAGGACACGACCGTCGCGGAGGGCCATCGCGACCTCGCCTACGAGTTTCTGGAGAAGGGGGGCACGATCAACGTCGCCAACCTGTGCCGATTTCTGGCCGCGGAGTACGAGGGCCGCGATATCGAATACGATGACCCCACCGAACTGCCGACGGAGGGCGTCTACCACCCGGACCATCCGGGGATCGAGTACGAAGAACTGCTCGAGACTCACGACCCCGACCTGCCGACGGTCGCGATCTGGTTCTACGAATCCCACTGGACCCACGAGAACACCCGCTACGTCGACGCGCAGGTCCGTGCGCTCGAGGAACGGGGTGCTAACGCCCTCCCGATCTTCTGTAACCCCGCGACGGACACCGACGAGCAGGAAGACGCCGAGTGGGTGACGGACAACTGGCTCATCGCCGACGATGGACGGCCCGTCGTCGACGCCGTGCTCTCCTCTTTTATGTTCTCCCTCTCGATGGACGAGCGCGGCCGCAGCGCCGACGACGAGGGCAGTTCCGCGGAAGACGTCTTCCTCGACCGCCTCGGCGTGCCGGTCCTCCAGACGGTCACCACGATGCGCTCTCGATCCCGGTACGAGTCCAGCGACACGGGCGTGATGGGCTTCGAACTCGCCCTCTCCGTCGCCCTGCCGGAGTTCGACGGCAACGTCATCACGCATCCGATCTCGGGTAAGGAACGCACCGACGACGAGGCCGGCATCGGCTCCGCGCCGAAACACCACTTCCCGATCGAGGACCGCATCGACCACGCGACCCGCCTCGCGGTCAACTGGGCCGAACTGCGTCACACACCCAACGAGGAGAAACAGATCGCCGTCGTCCTGCACAACTACCCGCCGAGCGACGACGGGATCGGCACCGCGTTCGGCCTCGACAGTCCCGAATCGACCGTCAATCTGCTCGAGGAACTCGAGGCCCGCAACTACGATTTAGGCGATGATATGCCCGATAGCGGACAGTCCCTCGTGGAGAAACTGACCGCCCAGCTCACGCTCGAGGACCGCTGGGTCGCCCCCGAGGACGTCCGCGACCTCTCCGTCGACGTCGTCTCTCCCGACACCTACGAGGAGTGGTTCTCGGAGGTCGACGAGCGCTTCCAAGAGAATATTATCGACGAATGGGGCGACGTGCCGGACCGTCCGTTCGCGATTCCGGGCGTCGAGTTCGGCAACGTGCTCGTGACGGTCCAACCACCCCGCGGATTCGGGATGGACCCCTCGAAAGTCTACCACGACTCCGATCTCCAGCCGCCACACGACTACTACGCGTTCTACGGCTGGCTACGGAATACGTTCGAGACCGACGCCGTGGTGCATCTGGGGACCCACGGCAGCCTCGAGTGGCTCCCAGGCAAAACCGTCGGCCTCAACGGCGAGAGCGCGCCCGACCAGTTGATCGACGATATCCCGAACGTCTACCCGTACATCGTCAATAATCCGGGGGAAGGAACGCAGGCGAAGCGGCGTTCGTACGCGGCCATCGTCGACTATCTCACGCCAGTGATGCGGAACGCCGGGACGTACGACGAACTGTCGGAGCTCGAGGAACTCGCGAATCAGTATCGCGAGGCTGGGATGGAGGACGCCCGCGCCGATGACGGCGAACACCTCGAGGCCCTCATCCGCGAGAAAGTCGAGGAACTGGATCTCGCCGTGGAACTCGGCATTTCGGGGACGATCGACGAGAAGGCAGACGTTCGCGGTCCGGACGAGGCCGGCTCGAGCCTCGCGGAAGGCGAGGTCGATGGCGACGACCTCGCAATCGACGAACTCGTCGAACGCGTCCACGAGTACCTCACCGACGTCAAGACCACCCAGATCCGGCTGGGACTGCACACGATGTCCGAGCCGCCAGCCGACGAACGCCTCGTAGAGTACCTCGTCGCGCTGACCCGGCTCGAGAACCCCGGCGCGCCGAGCCTGCGCGAGAGCGTGGCGGGTGCGCTGGGCGTCGACTACGAGAAGATGCTGAATGCGCCCGGCGAATACGATGACGATCTCGGAATGACCTACGCTGAGGCCGCCGACGTCGTCTACGAGACGAGCGTCGATTTGATCGAGACGCTCGCCGAGCACGACTTCGACGTGCCGGAATCGGAGCGGGAAGCCGGTCCCGACGACGAGGTGAACATGAACCTGCTCGTGGTCGACCTCGAGACGATCGGCGACGCGCGAGCCAAATCGCGGGCCCACGACGACCTACGCGAGGTGCTGGCCTACATCTGCGAGGAGGCCCAGCCCCGCGTGCAGGGGGCCGAAGACGAGATTCCGCGCACCGCGGACGCGCTCTCGGGCGAGTACGTGCCGCCGGGCGGGTCGGGCGCGCCGACCCGCGGCGGCGTCGACCTGCTGCCGACGGCCCGAAACTTCTACACGCTCGACCCGCGGAAGGTCCCGGTCAAGGCAGCTTGGCAGGTCGGTAGCGAAGTGGCTGGGGGCGTCCTCGAGCGCCACCATAGCGAAAACGGGGAGTACCCCGAGGAGGTCGGCGTCGTCGCGTGGGGGACACCCACCGTCCGTACCCGCGGCGAAACGATCGCACAGGTGCTGGCCATGATGGGCGTCGAACCGCAGTGGACCGACGCCGGTCGGATCGACGACGTCGAGCCGATTCCGCTCGACGAGTTGGATCGCCCGCGCGTCGACGTGACGACGCGCGTCTCCGGCCTGTTCCGCGACGCCTTCCCCGCAGCAGCGGGGGTCATCCACGACGCCGTGGACGCGGTCGTCGACCTCGACGAACCCCCCGAGATGAACTACGTGAAGAAGCACGTCGAGGAAGAGCAGGCGGAACTCGAGGCGGACGAAGGCCTCGACGAGTCCGACGCCCGCAAGGCCGCGAAGCATCGCGTCTTCACCACCAAGCCCGGCGGCTACGGCGCCGGGACGAACAAGGCCGTCGACGAGGGCAACTGGGACGACCGCTCCGATCTCGCGAGCGTCTACGTCCAGTGGGGCGGCTACGCGATGGGCTCGAGAGGGCGCGTCTCGGACGCCCACGACGCCTTCGAACGGCGCCTCTCGAGCGTCGACGCGACGGTGAAGATCGAAGACACGATGGAACAGGACGAGTTCGACTCCTCGGACTGGTACGCCTTCCACGGCGGCTTCATCTCCGCCGTGTCCGAGATCTCGGGCGAGGAACCGGCCTCCTACGTCGGGGACTCCTCGGATCCCGACAACGTCGACGTCTACACGAACGAGGAGAAGGTCCGCAAGGCCATGCGCTCCCGGGTTTTGAACCCCGACTGGCTCGAGTCCATGGAGGACCACGGCTACAAGGGTGCGGGCGATCTCTCGACGACCGTCGACGTAACCCTTGGATGGGACGCCACGACGGGCGTCGTGAGCGACACGCTCTGGGAGGAGGTCGCGGAGAAGTTCGCCTTCGACGCGGATCGCCAGGACTGGATGCGAGACGTCAACCCGTGGGCGCTCGAGTCCATCACGGACACGCTGCTCGAGGCGATCGAGCGCGACCTGTGGGACGCAGATGACGAAACGGTCGATCGCCTGCGCGATCTGAACCTCGAGGTCGAGGGTGACCTCGAGGCGCGGACGACCAACGAGGCCGTGGGGGTGACCAACGATGACTGAACAAGAGTTTGAGAACGAGTACGCTGATCTGGGTGCAACGACGCAGAACGCGATGGACATCGCGGAGACGAGCATGGACATCGTCCGGCAGTTCGTGCCGGACGAGACTCTTGGAGACCGCATCCGACAAAAGGCGGTCCATTCAATGGGCGACATTGAATTCCAGCACTTGATCGAGTTCACCGGGAGCGACGACGAGGACGCGCCCGTCCGGGCCGGCGCTCGAGCGGTCCTCGACGAGGCCACGATCGTTACTGACATTACCATGTCCAAAGCTGGAATCACCGGCCGCGGACACAACTGCGAGAAGCGCAAGGCGATCGGTAACGGCGCCGAACTGGCCGAGGAGACCGGGATGACCCGTACCGCCGCCTCGGTGCTCGAACTCGACAAGCGGGGCGTCTACGACGGCGCGATCGCCACGATCGGCAACGCGCCGACGGCCGCCTTCGCGCTGGCCGACTGCATCGAGAACGGCACCCGACCCGCCGCCATCGTCGCGACGCCCGTCGGCTTCGTCAAGGCCGAGGAGAGCCGCCAGCGGATCCGCGAGGTCAGCGACGAATACGACGTTCCAGCCATTACGAACGTCGGCCGCCGCGGCGGCAGCGGGCTGGCGGCGGCGCTGACGAACGAACTGATCCACGTCGCGAAGGACGTGCGAACCGACGAAATCGACCTCGACCTCGACGCCGAAACGCGGGGCGCGGACGGCCGGAACCGATGAGTGGCGAGTACGACCTCGATTCGGGACCGGACCCGGCGACGTTCGCCGCGGGAGCGGCGGAACCCGATATCGACGAGCGGGCAGACGATCCGGTCTACGCCGTTGGCGTCGGGCCCGGAAACCAGGAGTATCTTACCCCCCGCGGCGAGCGCGCGATCCGCGAGGCCGACGTCGTCGTCGGCTTCACGACCGTCGTCGAGTTCGTCGAGGACCTGACCGACGCCGACCTGCTGACCTGTGGCTACAAGGACGAGGCCGAGGCGCTCGAGGCGTTCGGCGAGCGCGTCGCCGCCGGCGAGTCCGGGACTGCCGTCGCGATGGGCGACCCCAACCACTCGGGCTACCAGTTCGTCGGAAAGGTCCAGGACGCCGTCGAGCAAAGCTCGACGAGCCCTGACTCACAAGCTCGTCAGGATGCGGTCGAGCGGGCGGATTCCGATACGCCGGTTCGCGTGATCCCTGGCATCTCCTCGCTCCAGCTGGCCGCCAGCCGGGCCCGGACGCCGATGGAGGACACCGAGTTCGTCACGCTGCACAAGAGCGGCGACCTCGAGGCCGACATGGACCGCCTCGCGACTGCAGCGACGGTCGACGAGCGACACCTGCTCGTGCTCCCCCGCCCCTACGATCGGATGCCCGGCGACATCGCCGCGTTCCTGCTCGAGGAAGGGGCCGACCCGGACCTCGAGGCGCTGGTCCTCGAGAAGTTGACCCACGACGAGGAGGAGATCCATCGGTTCACGCTGGCGGAACTGTCCGAGCACGCCGGCGGCAGCGGACGAGAGGACACGCCGTTCTCGGATCTGGTCGTCCTCGCGGTGAGACAGCCGGTATAGTCGCTCTCCGTTCCGCTCCAAGGATCCATCCGCCGTGCGGTGGCGCGCGCTGGGACGCGGTGAGTGGTGAACGAACCGCGTCCCAAAGCCGTGCGAGGGATGAGTGAATGAACACAGTGAATGAGCGAATCGGTTGGGGAGGGTGTGGTACTCCCCGTTGCCACGACAGCAGGACGCTTCTCGAGATCGCCTCCTCGCGAGGTCACCGTTCCGTATGCGGATACCCGATAACGACGCTGTGAACTGGTGACGGTAGCACTGAAACTACGTGTCCGAACAACAGCCGCTCGGTCAACCGAATCAGCGCTCGCCTCCTATTCGTCCTGTTCGTACTCGCGCAGCACCGTCGAGACGGTGTTTTCGACTTCCTCGAGCGCGACGGCGTTTGTCTTCCTGATATCGTCTGCGTCGCGCGCCGCGCTCAGGTGCTGCAGCGCGTCGCGGAGGTGCTGTTCGGTCTCGGTCCCGTCGTCCCCACTGGCGTGGTCCCCGTTCATGATTCGATCCGGCGTTCGTAACCGACTCGAGCGGTTAAGTTCGTCGGTGGTTTGAACCGACCGATAGAGCCGTCACTCGAGCGCGTCCCGAACCGCGGCCCGCCGCTCTGCGAACGTCGCGTCGTCGAGGACCGGCGTCGCCGCGGCGGTGTCGATCTCGACGTCCGCCTCGAGATCGATCCACGCGCGACAGCCGCGGTAGCTGCCCCGCTCTTCGACGAGCGGTGGTGACGCGAGCGCCGACACCCGAAGCAACAGCACGCGCAGGTCGTCATCCGGGTCGTACTTGTCGCGCAGACCGTCGGGCGTGTAGACGTAGTGACGCGCCAGCGCCTCGAGAGCGTCACTCGAGACGGTGTACTCCTCGCGGACGTCGGCGACGGCGCGGATCGGCACGCCGGCGTCCGGCTTCGCGCTCGAGCGATGGTAATACTCCTCGTACCGGGACTGGTAGCGGGCCGGATCCTGATGGCTGTACGCCGGATAGAGGACGAACCGATCGTCGATCGTTCCAGGATCGAGCGTCGGGTGGCGGACGAGGACGGTCTGGGCGCCGTCGAGCAGGGCGTTGACGACGCCGGCGCGCTCCTTCAGCGCCGGCACCGTTTCGGTGGCGGTCGTCGCGTCGCTCATTGATCTCAGTCTCCTGAACGTGGACGATTCCCAATTCGGTTTCGGTCGCTCGAGGCCCACGGTCACCTCACCGACGGATTCAAGTCCAGTTGTGCGAACGAAAGGACAATGATGGACGGATTCGTCCTCGGCGGCGTCAGTTCCGGCGTCGGGAAGACGGTCGCGACGCTGTCGATAATTCAGGCCCTCGAGGACGCCGGCTACGCGGTCCAACCCGCCAAGGCTGGCTCGGACTTCATCGATCCGAGTCACCACGAGGCGATCGCGGGCCTGCCCTCACGGACGCTCGACCTGTGGCTCTGCGGCGAGGACGGCCTGCGGCGCAACTACCAGCGCGGCGAGGGAGACATCTGCGTCGTCGAGGGCGTCATGGGTCTTTACGACGGCGACGGCTCGAGTACGGCGATGGTCGCCGAAGCGCTCGACCTGCCGGTCGTCCTCGTGGTCGACGCCAAGGCGGGGATGGAAAGCGTCGCGGCGACCGCGCTCGGATTCCGCGAGTACGCCGAGACCATCGGCCGCGATATCGAGGTCGCCGGCGTCGTCGCCCAGCGCGCCCACGGCGGCCGTCACGAGCAAGGGATCCGCGACGCGCTGCCGGACGGCCTCGAGTTCTTCGGTCGGATTCCGCCCAATTCGGACCTCGAGATCCCCGACCGACATCTGGGCCTCGAGATGGGCGAGGAGGCGGCACTGCCGCGGGACGCGCTACGGGAGGCCGCCGAGTCGCTCGAGGCCGAACGGCTGGCCGCCGTCGCGAGCGAACCGCCCGCACCGGTGACGCCGTCGCGGACCGACGGGGCCGCCGAGCCGGTCGACGCTACCGTCGCCGTCGCCAGCGACTCCGCCTTCTGCTTCCGGTATCCGGCGACGATCGAGCGGTTCCGCGACCGGGCCGAACTCGCCACGTTCTCGCCCGTCGCGGGCGATCCCGTCCCCGACTGCGACGGCGTCTACCTCCCCGGCGGCTACCCCGAACTCCACGCGGCCGAACTCGAGTCGAGCGACGCGCTCGACGAACTCGGACGCCTCGCGAGCGAGGGCCTGCCCGTCCTCGGAGAGTGCGGCGGACTGATGGCCATGAGTCGGTCGCTGACCACCGCCGAGGGCGACCGCCACGAGATGGCCGGCATCCTGCCTGCCGACGTGACGATGCACGACCGCTATCAGGCGCTCGATCACGTCGAGTGCGAGGCCAGCGAGGGGACCCTGACCGCCCGCAGCGGCGAGTCGATTCGCGGTCACGAGTTTCACTACTCGAGCGCGGCGGTCGACGACGACGCTCGCTTCGCCTTCGAGACCGTACGGGGCGACGGGATCGACGGCGAGCACGACGGCCTGACCGAGTACGAGTCGCTGGGGACCTACGTCCACGTCCACGCCGAGAGCGGCGCGTTCGATCGGTTTCTCGAGTCGATCGCGAACTGATCTCCTCGAGTCGAGGTCGTGTTCCTCGTCGGAGTATCGAGACCACTGTACTAATAAACTATATATTGGCGCAGTATCATGCCGTATGCGGCACAGTAGTTCGGGAGATCAGTCGGTCCGCACCGACCGATCGTCCGGGGCAGCTATCGGGCTGACGCTCCCCATACGGGACTCGGAACTCTTCAAACACGGCGCCAGCCCGCACATCCTCAACTTTCTCGGTGACAATCCGGATATCGATGTCTCCATCCGTCAACTCTCCGCGGTGACGCCGATGAGCGAGCGACCCGCGAAGCCGTCAATACGCTCGAGGCCAACGAACTCGTGGAAACGTTCCACGAGGGGAACGCACGACGGGTCCACATCAACAGAACGCGACTCGACAGACCGAGCGATCCGATACAGAGCGTTCCGCAGGTCCAGTTTCGGACTCCCGTTCGAGTGGGACGACACTACATCGAAGACGAACTCGACGACGTGAAGGGAATCGTCCTCTTCGGCAGCGTCGCTCGCGGAACGGCCGACCGCCAGTCTGACATCGACCTGTGGGTTCTCGTCGGCGGCGACCACATGCAACAACGGCACAACGCAAACAAACTCGAGAAGCGGCTCGCCGACCTCCGGATTCCGCGAACAGTTGCGGCCGCAGACGCCGCGGAAGCCGACTTCGAATCGAACTGGGCGGAAATCAGGGCGCGACTCGAGGACGACGACCAGGCGTGGACCTCGGCAGAGCGGCATTCCTTCGAAATGATCGTCGAAACTCCTCGATCGATCGTCAATCAATCGGACCGAGTCGACGCCGAACGGCTATTCGGTGACGGCATTACGCTCTACTCCACGGAGACGCTCGAACGAGTCAAGTTGGAGGTTCTGCGCGATGAGTGATCCGGCCGAACTACTCGAGCGTATCGACGCCGCTGAGGACGCGTTCGGGCACGCACACGGGCGACCGACGTTCGAACCGGAGCTGAACGCAGCGTCCGACGCTGACGCCGGTGAGGTCCAGGTTCAGAAGGCGTGTCGACTCCTCGAATTGATCCACGAGATCGACGACCTCGGTGACTACTACGGTGCGATTCTAGAACACTCGTTCATCGTTATCGAACACACCTTCCAGGGATACCTGTTGGCGGTAACCGACACTGACGCGAGCGAGTTACGGGATCACACGTCCCCCTACGAATTTGCGAAAGGACAGGTCCTACTCGAGGACGAGACGATCGAGTCGCTGAAAACGCTGTACGATGCGAGACGAACGGAACACTACTACGGAACGACTGTCACGACGAAAGCGCAGGCACGGACTATGCGTTCGGTAGCGACGACCGTTCACGACCACATCGTTTCGTTCGACCACGATATCGAACGGTTCCGCCGCTGCTCCTCGTTCGAGTGAGTGGAGCAGTCCGACCGATTTCTCGAGTCGATCGCGAACTGATCGCGGGTGTCGAGGATCCGCTGCCGCGTCGATGATTCCCGACTCGACACCCTATCACGAGGTAGTATTCACGAATTCTGACGTGTAGTCAAATAGTTAACACGAATGCCGGTGTACTGTCTCTCGCATGTCCGAAACCGTCCAACGACTCGAGCCGCTGGAGCGAAGACCACTGACCGACCGCACCTGTCTCGTCACGGGATCCTCGCGCGGGATCGGCCGCGAGATCGCCTTCGAATTCGCCCGCGCCGGCGCCGACGTGGCCGTCAACTACCGCTCGGCCGAGGACCGCGCCCTCCAGGTCACGGAGACGATCGAGGAGAACGGCGAGAACGCCGTCCCCGTGCAGGCGGACATCTCCGAACCGCAGGATGTCGAGCGAATGGCCGAAACGATCCGCGAGGAACTGGGCGAGATCGACGTCCTCGTCAACAACGCGGGGATCACCATCGACCGGACGTTCGAGGACATGACCTACGAGGACTGGCAGACGGTGATCGACGTCAACCTCAACGGCACGTTCAACTGCACGAAGGCGTTCTACGAGGACATCAAGACCTCCGACCACGGTCGCCTCATCAACATCTCGAGCGTGGTCGGCCAGCAGGGCAACTACGGGCAGGCCAACTACGCGACATCGAAGGGCGGCCTCTTCGCCTTCACGCGGACGCTCGCCCTCGAGTTGGCCAGCCACGGCTCGACGGCCAACTGCGTCGCACCCGGGTTCACGGAGACGGACATGCTCGAGAAGGTCCCCGAGCGGGTCCAGGAGAAGATCCGCGAGGACATCCCGCTGGGTCGGTTCGCGACGACCGAGGACATCGTCGGGATGGTCCGGTTCCTCGTCGGCGATCAGGCGGAGTACATGACCGGTCAGGTGCTCGGGATCAACGGCGGCATGGAGTGGTAGCCTCGCGTCCCGCGCGCCGAACCTGATCGGCGCCGACCGCTCTCGACCCAGTTTTTCAGTGACCAGCGGGCAGCCGTCCGTGAGCAAATTTCGTTGGACTACCCCAACCATATCTGGGCAATTACAGTTGCCCTACTCCAAACAAAATTGTTTTAGGGGAGGCTGCTGTTGCCACGGGTGATGCCACCCATCGCGCTTCCACACGACGCGAAGGCCGGCCCGACCAAGTCGGAGGTCCGGGCCGTCGTCCGCTCGAAGCTCGCCCTCGAGCCGGACGACCACTTCGCGGAGGTCGGCTCCTGTACGGGGGCCGTCACCATCGAAGCCGCACAGCGAGCCGGGCGGGTGACCGCCCTCGAGCGGAAGGCCGACCGGCTCGAGACGACCGAGCAGAACCTCGCGGCCAACGCGGAGTCGGTACGGGCCGACGTCGAGTTGCGCAACGCGGAAGCTCCCGAAGGGCTGCCCGACGACGCCGACGCGCTGTTCCTGGGCGGGAGCCGGAACTTCGAGGCCGTCCTCGACCACGCCGTCGAGACCGCGGTCGACCGCATCGTGATGAACGTCTCGCGACTCGAGGTCGCCGGGAAGGCGACCGAAGCGTTCCGCGAGCGCCAGATTCTCGAGGAGGTCGTCCAGTTTCAGGTGAGCCACGGCTACGAGTTGGCCGGGGCGACGAGCTTTAACTCGGACAATCCGGTCTACATGCTGGTCGGGAGCGCGACGCCGGACGAAGACAATGCGGACGAAGACGGCGGCGAGAAAGTCGCAGCCGATGGAAGCGGCGAAACGACGAGAGGTGACGAGCGATGACGCTCTACGGCGTCGGACTCGGCCCCGGCGAGGCCGACCTCGTGACCGTCCGCGGGAAGGAGGTCCTCGAGCGCGCCGACGTGGTTTACTCGCCCGGTCGCCTGTCGCGATCCGTCGCGCTCGAGCACGTCGACGAGTCGAAGATCGGGGAGCTGGACTTTCCGATGACGAGAGACGAGGAGAAGCTTCGAGCGGCCTGGAAGGAGGCCGCGGCGGAGATCGCGCCGAACGCGCGCGACGGCGACGTCGCCTTCGTCACGCTGGGCGACCCGAACGTCTACTCGACGTTCGGCCACCTGCGCCGGACGATCGACGCCTTCCACCCCGACGTCGAACTGGAGATCGTCCCCGGCGTGAGCGCCGTCACGGCCTTCGCGACCGCGATGGGGGTCGAGATCGAGGCCGGCGCGGGACTGTCGCTCCGGGAGGCCGCGAACGGTGCGAGTCCCGCCGGACCGGATCGGATGATCCTGTTCAAGGTCACCGATGCGCCGGCGACCCACGAAGGGCTCCTCGAGGCCGGCTACGACGTGACCTACGGCCGGCGGCTGTTCATGGAGCAGGGCGAGACCGTAGTGACGGACGACCCCGAGGCAATCGACGAGCGGGACTATTACACCCTCGCATACGCCGAGAAGGCGGATCTCGAGGTCGAGCAGGCGACCAAGGCGTTCCTCGAGGACGAAGACGGCGATGGGACTGCGAGCGATGGGACCGACGACGCGACCTCGAGCGACGGGACCGGTGAGGCGAGCGACGACGAATCGGCGACGAGCAGCGAGCCCGTCGCAGACGGCGGGGCCGTCGTTACCGAAGAGATCGCCGAGGGCTGTGCGCACGGCGACTGTGGAGGCCACCGATGACCGACGACACGCAGAACGACCCACAAGACGCGATCGATTCCCAGGGCGAACGGCGCCGCGAGGAACTCGACGACCGGATCTTCGAGCACAGCGCCGGCGACGAACAGGAGGGGATCCCCTTCGTCGGCGCCGGCCCCGGCAACCCGCGGTTGCTGACCGTCGCCGGAAAGGAACTGCTCGAGGCGGCCGACCTCGTGGTCCACGCGGGCTCGCTGGTCAACAGCGAACTGTTGGACGAGTACTGCGGCCACGCCGAGTTGGTCAATTCGGTGGGCAAGGACCTCGAGGAACTGATCCCCCTGATGCGGGACGCCTACGAGGAGGGCCGGAACGTGGTCCGCCTGCACAGCGGCGATCCCGCGATCTACGGGGCGGCGCTCGAGCAGATGGACGCGCTCGAACACGAGGGCGTCCCGACCTACTTCGTCCCGGGCGTCACGTCCGCTTTTGCCGCGAGCGCGACGCTGCGGACCCAGTTGACGCTCAACGAGGTCTCGAATCACGTCGCGTTCACTCGGCCGCAGGGGAAGACCCTGAGCCCGGAGGAGGACCACATCTCCGACTTCGTCGAGATGGGCGACGTGACGACCTGCATCTACCTCGGGACCCACGCGGTCCGCGATACGATGGATCGGTTGCTCGAGGACGGTCACGACCCCGAGACGCCGGTCGCGGTGATCTACCACGCCTCGTGGCCGGATGAGGACGTCATTATCGGTTCAGTTGAGAATATCGCCGACAAGGTCGAAGAAGCCGGTTACCGGGCGTCGGCGCTGGTCGTCATCGGCGACGCCGTGACCGGCGCGGGCTACGAGCGCTCCTTCCTCTACGGCGACTGGGCTAATCGGGGTTCTCCGGAAAGTTCGGCTGAAACGGAGGCGGGCGATGACTGAAACGCAGTGCAATGGCCGCAAACACGGTGAAAGCCCCCAGCCCCGTCGACTCGGGGGGCTCGCTGCGCGCCTCGGTCAGTCGCAGGGCTCCCTCCCTGCGGTGCTTGCGTCGCCCGCCTTCGCCGACGGGACTGGCCCCTTTCAGTCCCACCCCCGTGGTGGTCTGAACGGGTCGAAAGAACGTGGACAGGACGATTTCGCTACGAGTACGACGGAGGTTTCAGCATGAGTTCAGGAACTGAGAACACGGACACGACGAACGAATCGGATTCCGACGGCGGCCACTGTGCGACGCCGGATTCGGACGGCGAGGTCGCGGAGGAGATCGCGATTATCTCCTTCGGCCGGAAGATGAACACCGCCGAGGAGATCAAGGCAGAGATCGGCGATCGCTACGAGGCGATCGACATCATCGAGTACCACGGCGACGTCTTCGAGGAGCACTGGGGCGAGTACGACTGCTTCATCGGTCTCATGGCCTCGGGCATCGCGATGCGGAAGACGGCCCACCTGCTCGACGACAAGTGGGACGACCCCGCGATCTGCGTCGTCGACGAGGAACTGACGTGGGCCATCCCGATCACCGGCGGCCACCACGGCGCGAATCAGGTCGCACAGGATCTCGCGACGATGGGGGCCGTCCCGGCGATGACCACCGCTTCGGAGGCGGCCGGCAAGCAGGGCGTCGAGTCCAAGGCGAAGGCGATGGACGCCCACGTCGTCAACGGCGACTCGACCGTGAAGACGAACCTCGCCGTCCTCGACGAGAACCTCGGCCCCGTGGCCCGGCTCGACGGCCCCAAAGCCGTCCTCGTCGGCGACGACGTGACGGTGCTCAAGCGCAACAAAGACGACGGCGTCGTCCTCGGTACCGGAAGCGTTTCGGGGGCCAGCAAGGACGCCTTCCTCGAGGCCTGGGAGGAGGCCCTCGAGCGGACCGACTACGGCTTCGACGACGTGGAGTTCGTCGGCACCGCGACGCGAAAGGAAGACGAGGAGGGACTGCTCGAGGCCGCCCAGGAACTCGATCTCGGAGTGGTCGCCTTCGACAAGGAGACCCTGCTCGAGCACGAGGGGCCGACGCCGTCGAAATCGAAGGAGCTGATCGGCTGGCCGGGCGTCTCCGAGGCCTCCGCCATCGCGGGTGGCCGTGAACAGGAACTGGTCCTCGAGAAGATCAGCTACGAAAACGAGGTCACGGTGGCGATCGGCCGATGAGTTCGGGCGCCGAATCGACCGGCGCGACGACTGGAGGTACCCCCGACGATCACGGCACCCTCTACGTCGTCGGCATCGGCCCCGGCCTCCCCGACCACATGACCAAGCGAGCGAAGGAGGTCATCGAGTCCGCGGACGTGGTCATCGCCTCGAGCCTCTACCAGGAGTTCCTCCGGGCCGACGGGACGATCCCCTCGGAGAAGCAGACGGACGAAGACGGGGTCGCGACTCGAGACGACGGCTTCGAGCAGGAGATCGTCCGTTCGACGATGGGCCGCCAGATCGAACTCGCCCGCGCGGCGTTCGACTACGTCCGCGAGGGGAAAGACGTGGCTCACGTTTCGGGCGGCGACCCGTCGGTCTACGGCAAGTCGGACCTGATCTTCAAGATGGCCGAGGAGGAGGACGCGACGGACATCCCGATCGAGATCGTTCCCGGCCTGACGGCGGCACTCGGTGGGTCAGCCAACGTCGGCGCGCCGCTGTGCAACGACTTCTGTACGGTCTCACTCTCGGACAAGTGGCGCGGCTGGGACGAGATCGAGGAAAAACTGCGTGCCGCAGCGATCTCGGACTTCGTGATCGTCCTCTACAACTGCTGGCGCAACTACGAGCAGGCCGTCGAGATCGTCCGCGAGGAGCGAACCGACGACGCCTACGTGGCCATCGTCAACGACGCCGGCCGCGAGGACGCCGGCCGCAACGGCGAGAGCCAGTTCATCACCACCCTCGGCGAGGCCGCCGATCACGACGACAAGGTCTCCGGCATGGGCACCTCGCTGATCATCGGCAACCACGAGACCGAAACGTGGAGTAACGACGACCGAACGTACCTCGTCACCCCGCGCGGCGGGCGTGACGTCGACGACTTCTGATACCACAATGAGTACTGACACCGACGCAGACGCCGACGCCGAATCGACTTCCAAATGCGGTGCGTCCACGACCGACGACGAAACCGAGACGTCGAGCACCTCCAAATGCGGGGCCTCGAGTAGCACTACCGAAGCCTCGAGCTCCGGCTCGAAATGCGGTGCGTCCTCGAGCGATACGGGCGACTCGAGTAGCTCCACGTGCGGTGCCTCCTCGAGTTCCTCGTCGTCCTCGAGTTGCGGCGCCTCGAGTTCCGACGACGACTCGAGTAGCAACGAAAAGGAGGTCGGCGCCACCATCGAAGATTTCGACGCCGAACCCGGTCAGCTGATCGCCGTCGGACTCGGCCCCGGCCACCCGGAGGGGATGACCGAGCGCGCCAAGGACGCGCTGCTCGAGGCCGACCACATCGTCGGCTACACGACGTACATCGAACTGATTCCGGACGAGATCACCGAACAGGCCGACGAGATCTACGACACCCCGATGTGCGGCGAGGTCTCCCGCACCGAGGAGTCGATCGACCGCGCGCTGGCGGGCAACGACGTCGCCATCGTCGGCAGCGGCGACCCCAACGTCTACGCGCTGGCGGGGCTGGCGCTCGAGATCCTCGAGTCGAAGAGCGCAACGGCCTCGATGGTCGATTTCGAAGTCGTGCCGGGCGTCCCCGCGGCGCAGTCCTGCGCGGCTCGCCTCGGTGCCCCCCTCGTGAACGACACCGTCTCCGTATCGCTGTCGGACCACCTCGTGCCGATGCCCGAGATCGAGTCGCGGCTCCACTCCGTCGCGAGCGAGAACTTCACGATCACCATCTACAACCCCTGGAGCCGCAAGCGCCGGGAGAACTTCCAGAAGGCCTGCGAGATCCTGCTGACCCACCGCGACCCCGACACGCCGGTCGGCATCGTCCACGGCGCCGGCCGCGAGGACGAACAGGTGATGATCACCGAACTCGCCGAACTCGAGGAGCTCGGCGAGAGCGAGATCATCGACATGACGACGACGATCGTCGTCGGCACCGAGGACACCTACGTCTGGGACGACCGGATGGTCACGCCTCGAGGCTACGAGACGAAGTACGATTACTAACGATGCCACGATACGAAGTCACCATCGAGAAGGACGCCTGCGACGGCATCTTCGCCTGCCTGACCCGCGACCCGCGGTTCGTCGAGGGTGAGGACGGCCTCGCGACGATCGATCCCGGCGCGGACCCGGTCTACGACTGCGAGGGCGAAGTGACGGACACCACCGAGCGCGTCGTCGCGACGTTCGACGACGACCGCATCGGCGAGGCCCAGCAGGCCGCCGCGGCCTGTCCGACGGACGCGATCATCGTCGAGGAGGTGGGCGAATGAGCGAGAGTCGGCCGAAATCCGACGGTGAGGCCGCGGCGGAAGAGTCGCTCGAGATCGCGGTCCCGTCCGATCCGCTCGCGGGCCACCCCGCTACGGCGTACTTCTGGGGCCACGTCGCCGGCAGTGGTGACGTTTCCGACGACCGCATCGAGGTCGTCGCCAACGACGAGGAATCGGCGCAGGTGCTGGCCGCCGTCGCCGGCGGCGACCTCGAGCACGAGACGACGACGCGCGACTACGCCCACGATACGTCGATCACGCGGACGGAGGACGAGTACACGCTGACGATCGGCGACGACGATGAAACGGGCCTCTTGGGGCGAAGCGGCGCGCTCGGCCTGCCCGTCGACGGCCGCGGCAACTACCGCTTCGGCGCGTTCTCCGAGTACGACCGGGAACTCCTGCGGGGCCTGCTCGAGGGCTGTGGCACCGTCTGCTTCAAGTCCTCGAGCGGCACCGTCGGGATCTCGTTCGTTCACGACGACGCGGACCTGCTCGAACTCGCACAGGAACTGATCGCCGATTGTCCGGTCGAAGCGCCCTTCGACGACCTCTCGGAGACCTCGTCGGGCGGCTACTGGTTCGGCGTCGACGACGACGCCGCGCCCGCGTTCGGCACGTGGCTCTACGAGGACTGCGAGGCGACCGGCCTGTTCGCGCCGAGTCGCCGGCGCAAGTTGGAGCGCAGCCTCGAGCAGGCCGACGCCTACGACGAGTGATCGACTGAGCCCCACCATGAGTACACCCGACGACTCCACGTCCGCGCCCGCGGCCGCGTTCGACGACGAGGCCGTCCTGCTGGTAGGCCACGGCTCCAGGCGCGAGAAGTCCAACGAACAGGTCCGCGAACTGGCCGCCGACCTCGAGTCCCGGCTCGGCATCCCGGTCGACGCCGCCTTCCTCGAACTCGCGGAGCCGGCCATCGACGAGGCCTTCGACGCGCTCGAACCGATCGCCTCACAGGTGACCGTCGTCCACTGCTCGCTGTTCGCCGCGAGCCACGTCAAAAACGACGTGCCGCTGGCGATCGAGCAGGCTCGGGCGACCCACGACATCGAGATCAACAACGGCGCGCATCTGGGGATCCATCCCGCAATCGTGGACCTGCTGGACGACCGCGCAGCCGCGGTCGAGGATCAACTGGGCGTCGACCGCGAGGCGGACGACGTCGCCGTCGTCCTCTGTGGCCGCGGCTCGAGCGATCCGGACGCTAACGGCGACGTACACAAGCTGGCCCGCCTGCTCTACGAGGGCCGCGCGTTCGACCGCCTGGAGGCATCGTTCATCGGCGTCACGGAGCCGACGCTCGAGGACACGCTCCACGGACTCTCGAAGCACCGCCCCGATGCCGTCGTCGTCCTGCCGTACATGCTCGGCGACGGCGTCCTCACCCAGCGGGTCCGGGACTGGACGGACGACTTCGACGACGACTACCCGTACGTCGACGCGCTGGCCGGCGATCCGCTGGGGACCGACTCCCGACTGCTGGACGTCTTCGCCGACCGCTGGCAGGAGGCCCGCACGGAGAGCGTCGAGATGTCCTGTGACACGTGCAAGTACAAGGTCGACCTCGAGGGCTACGAGGAGGACGTCGGCGGCGCGCGAGCCATGCTGCGCGCGCTGGCCCATCAGGAGGCCCACGCCGACCGGGAGGACGTCGACGACGAACCCCACACGCACGACGCGCTCGAAAAGCACGTCGCGGTCTGTACCAACCAGACGTGTGCGAAGATGGGGTCGCCAGCGGTCCTCGAGCGACTCCGACAGGAGGCCCGCGATTCCGAGCACTGCGACGCCCGCATCACGCGTTCCTCCTGCCTCGGCCGGTGCGGCGACGGACCGATGGTCGCCGTCTACCCGGACGGGATCTGGTACGGAGACGTGGCGAGCGAGGACGCGGAACGGATCGTCGGCGACCACCTCGATCGGGATCGGATCGTGAGCGACCTCGTCGACCAAACGCTGTAGCGGACCGAATCGACCATCGAGACACGCGAAACGAAAGACACGAAACCGATAATCCACTACGTATACCCATGAGCTGCCACGAAATCGAAGCGTTACGACTCGGACTGATGACCGTCCTCGGCGTCGGGGACGACAGCGCCCGCGACCACGCGGAGAAGGAACTCGAGGGTCACCTCGAGGGGCCGATCGAGGGGCTCGCCAACGCCGAGAGCCTCGCGGAGATCGAGCGCCACCTCGACGCGACCCTCGTCGATCTGGAGGAAGAGGTGGCCGCGATGGACAGCGACGACCCCGAGTACGACTACACGCGCGGGCGCCTGCTGGCGGTTCGCGACGCCGAACGTGCAGTCCAGCGCCTGAGCGCGCAGGGCGAGAGCATCGTCGACGGCCTCGGCGACGCCCACGACACCCTCCACGAGACCTTCCCGGTCGAGGACTGACTATGTCCGAAGCTGCAGACGTCGACCGCGGCGAGGACGGTGACGGCAGACTCGAATTCCGGTCGGTCCCGCTCGGCGATATCGAGACGGCCCGGAGCCGCCACATGTGGACTCGCTCGGCGGTCCACGTCGCCGACGGGGGCGACCTGGTCGTCACCGGCGAGTGGGACGGAACGGTTACGGCCCGTGAGAGCGACTCGCTCGAGGCCCGCTGGACGACCGACCATCCAGATCACGCGGTCGGCATCACGACGCTCGAGGGGAGCGGTGCCGAGAGTAGCAACGCCGATAGTGACGGCGACACCGCAGAGACGGTCGTCGTCGCCGGCCGCGGCGAGACCGGCACCGTCGCGGCCTACGACGCTGCGACGGGGGACCAGCGCTGGCGGTACGACACCGTCGACGACCTCGGCGAGGCCGTCAAGGACACCGTGTTTTACCTGCCCTACGTGGTCAGTCTCGAGACCGGCAGCGACGGCGACACCCTCTACGCGGCCGCGCGTCGGTACGAGCGCGACGGCGAGGTGCGGCGGTGGCACAGCACCGTCTACGCGTTCGACGCCGACGGTACCGTTCGCTGGCGCTACGAGACCGACGCGTCACCGATCGCGATCGATCTCGACGCCGACGGCGAGCGACTGGCGGTCGGCTACAACCGCTGTATGGGCGACCACGACACCGGTCTCGTCGTCCTCGAAGCCGAGACGGGCGACCTCGAGTGGACCTGGGACCCCGGAACGGAGGGCGACCGCCGCGTCGGCGACGTCTCGTTCGACGGCGAAACGCTCGCGGTCTCGAGCCACGGCGACAAGCGCGGCTACCTGCTGGGTCCCGGCGGCACCGAGCGCTGGCGCGTCGACCTCGCGGTCGAGACCGAGATGGATGGCGAGACGCTCTACGCCTACCCGAATCACGTCTCGGCGGCCGACGGACGGGTGACGTTCGTCACCGGTAACACCTACGCCGAGGAGAGCCGCGAGACCGAGGGGCGCCACCCGAACGAGCACCGAATCGCGACGTTCGACGCCGACGGCGAGGTGGCGTGGGACGCCCAGGTGCGGGGCTTCGTCCACGGCCTCGCGACCGGCGGCGAGACGATCGCTGCGCCCTGCGCACAGAACTTCCGGGTTCGCGATCCCGAAACGCACGCCGTCCGCTGGTTCGAGCGTGAATCGGGACCGCAGGGACTCGAGCGACTCGAGGGCATCGCGACCGCCGCAGCGGCCGACGACGGGACGCTCGCAGCGATCGAAGAACCCGTCGAGTACCACGACGATGGCGAGACGCGCGGCGAGTACGCGCTCCACGTGGCCGCGCTCGAGTAGCGGTCCGCCGCGATCGCGTCGTTCGATCGCCGGCTTCGAAATTTCCGGTTTGTCGTCACGTAACGTCGGAATCCGCCTCGGACTGCTGACACGGGTGAAAGTCGCACACGCAAGGGAAATCACCACAACGCTGACTCCCGTCTTTTTCGTATATAATGACAAACGGTTTAGAAGATGATGGTTCCGAGGAGAGTTCCGATCCCGTGGAGGTCGCGGACGCCTCGAGCGATCGTCACGACGGTGAGCACGCGGAGCGATCGGGCCGCAGGATTATGACCGATGGCGGCCAGGCAGAGATGGCTGAGGAGAGCGACGACGAGGACTCGAGTGGTGATGCCGACGAAGCGTCGGCAGCCGACACGGAAGGTGCTGACGCCGAAGAAGCGGAAGAAGAGGACGAAGAGGCGGAGGAAGAGGAAGCCGAAGACGAAGAGGCAGAGGAAGAGGAAGCCGAAGAAGAGGAGGCCGAAGACGAAGAGGCTGAAGAAGAGGAAGCCGAAGACGAAGAGGCAGAGGAAGAGGAAGCCGAAGACGAAGAGGCAGAGGAAGAGGAAGCCGAAGACGAAGAGGCAGAGGAAGAGGAAGCCGAAGACGAAGAGGCAGAGGAAGAGGAAGCCGAAGACGAAGAGGCAGAGGAAGAGGAAGCCGAAGACGAAGAGGCAGAGGAAGAGGAAGCCGAAGACGAAGAGGCAGAGGAAGAGGAAGCCGAAGACGAAGAGGCAGAGGAAGAGGAAGCCGAAGACGAAGAGGCAGAGGAAGAGGAAGCCGAAGACGAAGAGGCTGAAGAGGAGGAAGCTGAGGACGAAGAGGCTGAAGAGGAGGAAGCTGAGGACGAAGAGGCTGAAGAGGAGGAAGCTGAGGACGAAGAGGCTGAAGAGGAGGAAGCCGAGGACGAAGAGGAGGAAGCCGAGGACGAAGAGGAAGAAGCCGAAGACGAAGAGGAAGAAGCCGAAGACGAAGAGGCTGAAGAAGAGGAAGCTGAAGAAGAGGAACAGGACGTCGGAGACGATACCGGTGACCTCACCGAGGACAAGCGCGAGGAAGGACACGCCGAGGACGCCGAAAAGGTCTACGAGGGCGACGACGCGTCCGGCGTCCTCCATCTCGATCTCGACGGCCTCTTCCTCGATCTGCTCGGCCTCGAGGTCAACCTGAACCCGCTCCAGCTCGACGTGTCGGCCCGTCCGGGCGGAAACAACCTCCTCGGGAACCTGTTGTCCGCCGTGACGGGGCTACTGGACGGCCCCGGTGCAATGATCGACAAGGCGAAAGAGCTCCTGAGCAAGCCGGTCGAGCTTCTCAAGAAAGTCCCCGGCAAGGCGAAAGAGCTCCTGAGCAAGCCGATCGAGCTTCTCAAGAAGGCCCCCGGCAAGGCGAAAGAGATGCTCAGCGGACTCCTCGAGAAGCCCAAGGAGTTCCTCAGCGGGTTGCTGAGCAAGCCGAAGGAACTGTTCGACAAGCTGCTGGGGATGCTGGGACTCGGCGGCGAGGAAGAAGCCGAAGGCGAGGAGGAGGCCGAAGCCGAAGAGGGCGAAGAAGAGGAAGAAGCGGACTCCGGTGGCCGGATCTCCTCGGCCGTCAGCTGGGTGAAGGGAATGCTCGGCAAGCCGGTCGAGTGGATCCGCGGGCTCTTCGGCAGCGGAGACGAGGAGGAAGCGCCGGACGAGGAAGAAGCGGCCGAAGCCGAAGAAGAGGAAGCGCCGGACGAAGCGGAGGGAGAAGGAGAAGGCGAAGAGACACCGGACGAAGCGGAGGAGGGAGAAGGAGAAGGCGAAGAGACACCGGACGAAGCGGAGGAGGGAGAAGAAGAAGAAGGCGAAGAGACACCGGACGAAGCGGAGGAGGGAGAAGAAGAAGAAGGCGAAGAGACGCCGGACGAAGCGGAGGAGGACGAGGAAGCGACCGAATCGCCGAGTCCGATCTCCGCAGCCAGCGACCGGGCGAAGGAGGGTCTCGCCGGACTCGTACCGAGCTTGCCGGTCGAGGACTTCGTGGCGACGGTCGTCAGCGAGGTGCTCGAGCAGTTAATTGAGCAGCTAGAACCCGACGAGGAGCAGGAAGGGGCCAGTGACCAATCCGACGCGACAGCGGAGGCAGCCTAACGATGAGTGGAGAATCCGAATCCGAGTCCGAATCAATGGCACAGCGAATCGACTACGGGAAGATCACCGAGAACATCGACATCAACGAGCTGATCGAGGGTACCCAGTGGGAAGACGAGATCGACGAGGACAAGCCCCTCGGCGAGGCGCTGGGCGCCCAGATCGGCGCGCTCGTCGGCCGGAAGATCGGCGAATCCATCGGCCGGACGATCGGCGACATGGTCGTCGACGAACTGCTCGGCGGCGCGGACGAACTCGAGGAGGAGGCCGAGGGCGAGGACCTCGAGGAAGATGCCGAAGAAGACGAAGTTCAGGAGGAAGCCGAGGACGAGGAGGACGCCTCCGAAGACGCCGACGAGTCGGCGGAGGAGGACACCGAGACCGAATCCGACGACGAGGAAGGGGACGACGAATCCGCGGACGACGGGGAAGACGAGGAGTCCGATGCGTCCGACGACGAAGGCGGTGACGACGAACAGGCCGACGAAAGCGAGGACGACGCCGCGGCGGACGACGGGGGCGGCGACGAAGCCGACGCCGACGGCGAGGACGAAGAGGCCGAAGCGGCCGAATCCGAGGAGGACTGACCATGAAACGGAGCCAGATTCCCAACACCGACTCGCCGATCCAGCCTCGAGGTGAGCGCCGTGACTGAGAGCGGGCTGAAAGCGATGGTGGCCCAGGAGGTCAGCGACCAGCTCGACGTGGCCGAACTGCTCGGCGACGGCGACATCGAGGACAGCATCGACGGCGGCGAAGTCGGTGCGGCGGTCGGCCGCGAGTTCGGCGAACGCGTCGGCCGAGAACTGGGCGGCGCGATCGGTCGCGGCATCCACGAATCGATCGCCGAAGGCATCGAGGAGGGGAAAGACCGCAAAGAGATACGGTCGGACCTCACGGCGTCGATCCGCGAGGCCATCCGCGAGTCGGTCGAGGAAAACGACGCGAAGGAATCGGTCCAGTCGCTGGCCGAGAGCGTCTCCGAGGGGAGCGGCCTCGAGGGCCTCCTCGAGAGCGGAGAGAGCGACTCCGAGAGCGACGACGAGACCGACGAGGCCGAAAGCGAGGGCGGCACGCAGGAGACCATCGAGGACGTCGTCGAGAGCATCGGCGAGGAGAGCGGACTCGACGAGCTCCTCGAGAGCGACGAGGACGACGCGGAAGACGACGGGGAGGAATCCGAGTCGGAAGTCGAAGGCAGCGAGGACGACGCGGAAGACGACGGGGAGGAAACCGAGTCGGAAGGTGAAGGCGACGAGGACGACGCGGAAGACGGAGGTGAAGAAGACGAGGCAGAGCCGGAAGCAGAAGGCGACGAAGACGACGCAACGGACGAGGAGTCCGAAGGGGAGCAGGAAGGCGAAGGCGACGAGGAGGAGACGGTCGAGGACGAAGCGGGCGACGACTCGGAGCCGTCGGTCGAAGACATCGAAGACCTCCGCAAAGACACCCTCGAGGACTTCCTCGGCGTGATGTCCTACCAGGACCTGCAGTCGGTGGCCAAGGACGTCGGCGTGAAGGCGAACCTCAGTCGCGAGGAGATGACCGACGAGATCATCGCGGCGGTGACGGACGACGAAGGCGAGGACGAGTCGGAAGCGGAGGCCGAAGCCGAATAGCGCCCGTCCGCCCCTCGAGTGCGACTCCGACGGCGGCGGGCGGCGAACCGCGAACCGCGGTGCGGACGCCGAGGGGAGCCATGAGCCAGGACAGCCAGGACCTTCACGACCGGGTGACCGAGATACTGAACGCGGCCGAGACCTCGAGCGGATCGATGCTCGGCGGCGAGAACGGCGACGGCACGGATCTGCTCGAGACCGCCGAGGAGGCCAGCGACCTCCTCGAGTCCGCGGAGCCGAACCAGCTGCTCGCAGCCGTCGGCCTTGATACGCTACCGGACGGCAGCGAACCGAACTCGATTCCGGCGGCGATCGCGCAGGGCGATCCGGAGCAGGTCGCGGACCTCCAGCGGCTGTTGCACCTCTCGAATCTCGCCGACGGCGACGGCGACGACGAGGGGACACTCGAGGGTGCCGTCGACGAGTTGCGGGCGTCGATCGGCGAGCGCGAGGGTGCGTCGAGCGATTCGGACGCCGAGGAGGGCGAGGGAGACGCGGACGGCGAGAGCGACGCCGGCGGCGGGAGCGACGACGAAGCCGAGGACGGACTGCTCGAGAGCGTCCTCGGCTCGAGCGAGGAGGGCGACAGCGCCGACGGGGACGGCGGCGCTGAAGCCGAAGACGCCGACGAGGCCGACGAAAGTGACGAATCCGAGAGCGAGGGCGGCGCTCGAGAGGCGATCGAGTCGGCCGCCGAGACGGTCAGCGAGGCCGGGGGGCTCGACGGGGTCCTCGAGAGTGAGGACGACGAATCGGCCGAGAGCGAGGACGGCGAGGCGGACGGCGACGAGACGTCGACAGATGACGGCGGCGACATCGGCGACCGGCTTCGATCGGCGGTCGAGTCCTCGTTGACCGACGTCGGCGACGACCTCGAGGGTCTCCAGGATCGACTGCAGAACCGCAGTGCCAGCGCCGTCGGCGGAGACGAAACCGATGACGACGAAAACAACAGGGCCGACGACGCCGAGGAAGACGAGGACGACGGCCCGCTCGACACCGATCTCGGCTCGAGCGAGAAGAGGACCGGCGGCGGCGACGGAACGCGCCACTCGACGATGGCGCCCCCGCCGTCGGAACGCGCGGATATGCGAGCCAGTACGCGACACTCCACCATGCCCAGACGACACTGATCGGACCTCGAGTCGTGGTCGGGTCGGGTTGGGGCGGGCCGAGTCGGATCGGATCGAGCACACGGCCGACGGGACCGACGGCAGGCTCCACAACGCCGGTGATTTATCGGGGTTGGCGTCGTCCGAATCGTGTTATGAGGCACATTAGCGAGACGCAGATCCGCCACTGGCTGGACGAGACGGCGATCCGGGACGTGACGGCCCACACCGACGAGGACACCGAGTTCAATCTGCAGGTCGAACTCTCGCAGCTCCCGGTCCACGTCATCAAGGAGTCGGAGTTCGGGCCGGTGCGGATCGTCGGTCGGAGCGGATTCGACACGGAACGGACGAAGGAGCTCCTGCGGGACGAACAGCACCGCAGCGAACTCCTCCAGTACGTCGGCCCTATGCTGGCGGCGACGCCGGGGTTCTACACGTTTCTCGACCCGGACGGTGCGGCGTGCCAGTTGCGGCGTGCGGAGACGGTCCAGGTCGAGTACCGGATCTACCCCGACAGCGCCTCCCAACAGGTCCTGATGGACGGCATCATGTCGATCGCGACGAGCATGCGCTACGTCAGGAACGTCGTGGCGGCGATCGGCGATCGAGAGCGCGAGGCGGGAGAATAGGCGTTCACATTGCGGTTCGCAGCCGTCGATCGGCGGCCGCTGCGGGGCGAGCGCTGCTCGGAAGCACCGTCACCCGACTCGTTCGGACCGCGGACCGCCCCGTCCTGATCGTCGACGGCGAGGAGTGCCGCTACCACCCGATTCGATGGGGCGATGGAGGCCGAACATTTACTTCCACTGTCGTATGAGATAGGCCCATGACGCTACTCGTGCCCTTCGACGGCTCGCAGTTGGCCGGCAAAGCACTCGAGAAGGCTTCCGAATTCGGCGATCTGCTCGACGAGGAACTCGTCGTGCTGACGGTGATCCCGGACGACGCCGACTACGCCCGGGAGCGGGGCTGGATCGCCGAGGGAGAGCCGTTCAACCTCGAAGCCATCGAGGAGGGCATCGCGACGCGGGCCGAAGAGATCGCGCCGGAGGCGACGGTTCGCACCGAGCGCGTCAGCTCCGACGAACCGACCGCGACCTCGACGAAGAACGTCGTCCGCGAGATTCGCCGAGTCGCCGCCGAAGTCGAGGCTTCCGTCGTATTCATCGGCTCGGAGAACGCCGGCTCCGTGATCACGCCCCAGTCCAGCGTCGGCAGTCCCGTCGCCAACGATCAGCGATACGACGTCTACGTCGTCCGCCAGCACGGCGCCGACGTCGACCCCGAAGAGATCACGGATATCGACTCGACCATCGAGTGAGTCCGCCCCGAGCGTCCGACTCCGGAATCGGCGACGCGTTCGAGGTCGGCACGGGTCGATTCCCTCGTTCGGAAATCGCAACCAGCTTCCCCTCGATCATCCCCGTCTCGAGCAGGTATCCGACGATGTCTGGATGGGATTCGAACGCAGTAACTGACGGCCGTCGGCGACGCAGCCAGCCGGTTCGATCCTGGAGCCTGCTGGATCGATTCTGGAAACGAGTATGACGGCGCCGCTAACGTTCCCCCTCGAGGACTCCATTCTCATCTTCGGGCTGGCGATGACCGTCTTCCTGGTCGTGCCGCTGGTGCTCGGCCGGTATCGCCTCCCGGGGATCATCGGCGTCATCGTCGTCGGCGCGGCCATCGGACCCAACGGGATCGGGGTGCTCGAGCGCGGCGAGACGATCGTCCTGCTGGGCGAGGTCGGCATCGTCTACCTGATGTTCGTCGCCGGCCTCGAGATCAACCTCGCCCAGTTCATCGCGTACAAGGATCGGAGCGTCGTCTTCGGCCTGCTCTCGTTCGTCGTCCCGCAGGCGGTCGGGATGATCGTCGGGGTCTACGCGCTCGGACTCACGCTCGGGGCCGCGGCGCTGTTCGCGGCCATCTTCGCCTCGCACACGCTGCTCGCGTATCCGATCGTCAGCCGACTGGGGATCACGAAGACGGAGAGCGTCACCGCGACGATCGGTGGAACGATCGTCACCGACACCCTCGCGTTGCTCGTCCTCGCCGTCGTCATCGCCGCCGAGACCGGCGAGATCGGCCCGGCGTTCTGGCTCTCGATGGCCGCCAAACTCGCCGCGTTCTTCGCGGGCGTCTGGCTGCTCGTCCCCCGACTCGGCGAGTGGTTCTTCCGGACGGTCGACCAGGAGAGCTACTACGAGTTCCTGTTCGTGATGGTCGTCCTCTTCGGCTGCGCCTTCCTCGCCGAACTCGCCGGCGTGGAGTACATCGTCGGCGCTTTCCTCGCCGGCCTCGTGCTCAACCGGCTGATCCCCGAGAGCGGTCCGCTGATGAACCGCATCGAGTTCGTCGGCAACGCGCTGTTCATCCCCTTCTTCCTGCTGTCGGTCGGGATGCTCGTCGACGTGCGCGTCCTGACGGAGGGGCTCGAGACGCTGACGATCACCGTCGCGTTCGTGATCCCGCTGCTCGCGACGAAGTACGCGGCCGCGTGGCTGACCGCGCGGCTGTACGGCTACTCACACGCGGAGGCGATGACCATGTTCGGCCTCTCGCTGGGCCAGGCCGCGGCGGCGCTCGCGATCGTCCTCATCGGCTACCAGGAGGAACTGTTCGGCGAGGCCATGCTCAACGCGGTCGTTCTGATGATCCTCGTCGTCAGCGTGATCAGCCCCGCCGTCGTCGACCGTTACGGGCGAGCGGTCGTCCGCGCGTCCGAGCGCCTCGAGTACGACCCGCGGACCGCCCCGCGGCGGATCATGGTCCCCTTCTCCCGGGACTCCGAGTACCGCGACCGCCTCCTCGATCTGGCGCTGCTCGTCCGCGACCCGGAGGACGACCAGCCGCTCTACACGCTGAGCGTGGCCCAGCCCGGCGAGCGGGCCGAGGCGGACGTCGCCGCCATCGAGGCCGCTCTCGAGGAGACCGAGGCCTACACCGCCGGGGCCGAGGTGGCGGTCGAACCCCAGGCCCGCGTCGAGGCTAACGTCGCGTCGGGGATCGTTCGCGCGGCGCTCGAGAACCGGATCACGACGCTGGTCATCGGCTGGGACGGCGCCCGACGCGATCAGCGCGTGTTCGGCCACGTGATCGATCAGGTCCTGATCCGAACGAAACAGCAGGTGCTGGTCGGACGCGTCCGGCACCCCCTCAACACGACGGACGAGGTCGTGGTCGTCCTCCCGGCGGGAATCGACCGGAACGAGGGGTTCTACGAGACCGTGCACACGGTCGAATGGCTCGCGGACCAGCTCGGGGCGCCGATCCGCGCCGTCGTCGTGGACGACGATTCGGCCCAGTTCGAACGGCTCTTCGAACTGGTCGAACCGGACGTCCCCGCGACGTTCGAGCGGGCGGCGGACTGGAGCGAGGTCACGACGCGCCTCCGCGAGGAGGTCGACGAATCTTCGCTCGTCGTTCCGCTGAGCGCCCGCCGGGGAACGATGGGCTGGCAGTCGCCGCTCCGGACGCTCCCCACGACGGTCGCGCAGTCGACCGACGCGAACTTCGTCGTGATCTATCCGGCGGTCGGCGACCGGGGCGACGACCGGCAGTTCCTCCAGTTCCGGTGATCGATCTACTGAATCTGGAGCATCCGCGAACGAAGTGAGCGGTTTTCCGCCGGAGCGGGGCTTCGCCCCGCGGAGGCGGTCTTTTTTCATCGAAGTTTTTTGGCTGGGTTCGAGCGCGGCCGTTGGCCGCACGAGGACCCAGTTAAAAAAGTTCGGGGCCTAACGCTTATTCCGCTGCCTGCCGTCGATTCGAACGAGATATGGACGATCGGAACGGGTGGGGACGGGAGCATCCCGTCCTCACCGGGTCGCCCCGCAGCCCGCCGGCGTCGTTCGTCGAGCAGGCGAACGTCACGGACCCGGGGATCTACGACGAGTTCGAGGCAGAGTGGCCCGACTGCTGGGAGCGGGCGGCCGACCTGCTCTCGTGGGCGGAGCCGTACGAGACCGTCCTCGAGGACGAAAACGCCCCCTTCTACGAGTGGTTCTCCGGCGGCGAACTCAACGCCTCGTACAACTGCCTCGACCGCCACCTCGAGGCGGGGCGGAAGAACCACGCCGCGATCCGCTGGGAGGGCAAGCGGGGCGAGCGCCGGACGTACACCTATCGCGATCTGTACGTCGAGGTCAACGAGGTGGCCGCGGCGCTGCGGGACCTGGGCGTCGAAGAGGACGACGTGGTGACGATCTACCTCCCGATGATCCCGGAACTGCCGATCACGATGCTGGCGTGTGCCCGGATCGGAGCGCCCCACAGCGTGGTCTTCGCCGGCCTCTCGGCCGACGCGCTCGCGACGCGGATGGACGCCGCCGACAGCGAGTACCTGTTGACCTGCGACGGCTACTACCGCCGCGGCGACGCCTTCAACCAGAAGAGCAAGGCCGACAACGCCCTGCTCAAACTCGAGCACGACGTGCGAACGGTCGTCGTGGATCGGCTGGGCGCGGACCTCCCGCACGTCCTCGGCGACGAGGAGTACGACTACCACGACCTCCGCGACGAGTTCGCCAGCGAGACCGTCGACCCGGTCTCGCGGGACGCCGAGGACATGCTGTTCCTGATGTACACCTCCGGGACGACCGGCGAACCGAAGGGCGTCGTCCACACCACCGGCGGCTACCTCTCGCACGTCGCGTGGACGACCCACGCCGTGCTGGACGTCAAACCGGAGGACACCTACTGGTGTGCGGCCGACATCGGCTGGATCACCGGCCACTCCTACATCGTCTACGGGCCGCTCGCACTCGGAACGACCAGCCTCATGTACGAGGGCACCCCCGACTATCCCGACCGGGATCGGCTCTGGGAGATCGTCGAACGGAACGCGGTCGACGTCTTCTACACCGCGCCGACGGCGATTCGCGCGTTCATGAAGTGGGGGGAAGACTATCCCGCTCACCACGACCTGGCCTCGCTACGATTGCTCGGAAGCGTCGGCGAACCGATCAGCCCGCGGCCGTGGAACTGGTACTACGAGCACATCGGCAACGAAGAGTGTCCCATCGTCGACACCTGGTGGCAGACCGAGACGGGCGCCGTGACGATCTCGACGCTGCCGGCCATCGACGAGATGAAACCCGGCGCCGCGGGACCGGGGCTTCCCGGCATCGACGTCGACGTCGTCGACGCCGCCGGCGAGCCCGTCGATCCCGGGGACTCGGGCTACCTCACCATCGACCGGCCGTGGCCGGGGATGGCCCGGACGCTGTACGACGGCGACGAGCGCTTCCGGACGGAGTACTGGGAGCGATTCTCCGACCCCGGCCGCGACGAGTGGCGCTACTTCAGCGGCGACGCCGCGCGCGTCGACGAGGACGGCTACGTCACCGTCCTCGGCCGGATCGACGACGTGATCAACGTCTCCGGGCGCCGCCTGAGCACGATGGAGATCGAGAGCGCGATCACCGACGTTCCCGGCGTCGCCGAGGCCGCCGTCGTCGGCCGCTCGAGCGAGGGAACCGGGACCGATATCCACGCCTACGTCAGCACCGAGGGCGGCTACGACGACGACGGCGCCGTTCGGGAGGCGATCCTCGACAACGTCGAGAGTGCGATCGGGTCGATGGCCCGCCCGGAAGCGGTCGTCTTCACGCCAGAACTCCCGAAGACCCGCTCGGGCAAGATCATGCGCCGCCTCCTCGAGGACGTCGCGAACGACGAGGAACTCGGGGACACCTCGGCGCTGCGGAACCCGGAGATCGTCGGCGAGATTCAGGCCGAGATCGACGAGGAGTAGTCGGACGACGGACTGTTTCGGGATATCAGAGAGTGCGAAACGCAGGTAGCGCAGAAAACGCGGTAGTCTCGAGTCATTCAGCCAAATAGCGGCCAGCACAGCGACACAATTATATTCGGGCCGCTTGAATGCGCGAAGCATGAGTCTCGAGGAGACCGAGTCGTCGGTACTCGCGCGCGACGAGTACGAACTCCTCCTCGACGCCGCCGAAACCTACCGCGAGGCGCTGGTCGTGCGCCTCTGTGGCGACGTCGGTCTCCGCCCGACGGAGCTGGCCGAACTCACCGTCGACGACGTCGAGCAGGTCCGAATCGAGCCGCCCCGTTACCTTGTCCGCGTGCCGGTCGTCGACGACGGTGACGGACGGACGGCGTACCTGCCAACCAGGGTGGAACGCGAACTGCGGCGGTACGCCCGGAGCAACGGACTGACGACCGACGATCGGATCTTTCCCGTCACGGCGCGGCGCCTCCAGATGCTCGTCTCGGACGTGGGCGACCGGGCCGCCGATCTGTTCGATCGACCGCCGCTCGCCCACGTCTCCACGAGCGATCTCCGGCAGTACTTCGCCCGCCGGGCGCTCGTCGACCACGCCGTCAACCCGCGCGTCGTCAAGGCCGCCGGCGGCTGGCGGAGCTTCGAGGCCCTCGAGCCGTACCTGCCCGAACCCACCGACGCCGAGATCGTCGACGCCTTCGACGCCGTCGAGCAGCCCTCCGGCACCGGCCGCGACCGAGGCGACGGACCCGTCGTGGGCGACGACAGCGTCATCCGCCTGTTACTGGCCGCCAGCGACCGGTACGCGCTGTTGCGGCTGGACGCGGACGGCTACGTCGAGCGCTGGAACCGGAGCGCGGCCGCGATGTTCGGCTACCGAGCCGGCGAGATCGTCGGCACGCACGTCTCGACGTTCTACCCCGACGCGGCCGTCGACGACGGCGTCCCCGAGCGGACGCTGTCCGCGGCCCTCGAGGAGTCGGGCTACGAGCACGAGGGGTGGCGCGTCCACAAGGACGGCTCGCAGTTCCGGGCGACCGAGGTCGTCTCGCCCCTGCGGGACGACCAGGGGCGTCACCGCGGCTTCGCCGTCTTCGTCCGCGACGTCTCCCCCGCCCACGAAGAACTCGAGGATCTTCGCGCGCGCACGCACGATCTCGAACGGCGCGACGCCGTCGCCCGGACCCACCGAGCGGTCACGCGGGCGCTGTTGGAATCGACCGACCACGAGGAAGTGGAGACGAAGACCTGCGCCGCGCTGACGGCTGGAGGCGCCTACGAGTACGCCTGGATCGACCGAGCGACCCACGCGAATCAGCGCCGGGACTGGCGCGCCGCGAGCGGGATCGACCCCGACGCGGTCGAGCGACTGGTCCCCGACGGCTGGCGCGAGGACGGCGGAGAGACCGACGCGTCAGCCGACGAGACGCCGATCGTAGTCGAGACGGACGTCCCCCTCGCGGTCGATGGCGACGGCGTGGACAGCGGCGGTGGGGGTAACGCGGACGACGCGGCCGGCGCCCTCGCGCGCGTCCCGCTGGCCTACGGGGACACGGTCTACGGCGCCCTCGCGGTCGCGACCGACGCGTCCGCGGCGTTCGACGACGAGGAGCGGCGCTGGCTCGAGACGATCGGCCGGCAGGTCGGCTACGCCATCGCCGCGATCCGGCGGCGGAACCTCCTGTTGTCCGATCGGATCGTCGAACTCGACGTCGAGTGTCGCGATACCGACTCCTTCTTCGTCGACGCCTCCCGGCGACTGGGCTGTCGGTTCGAACTCGACTCGCTCGTCCCCCTCTCGGAGTCGACGAAGCTGTACTACCTACGCCTCGAGGACGCCTCGCCGGCCGACGTCTTCGATCTCGCCGCGGACGAGGCCGGCATCGAGGACTACCGGCTGGTCGAGACCGACGCGGAGGGGTGGCGCGTCGAGTTCGTCGTCGACGGTGCCTGTCCGATCGTCACGCTCACCGAGTACGGCACCACCGTCCTCGAGGCGCACTTCGAGGGCGGGACCGCGGCGATCACCGCCGAGTGCGCCGCCGACGCCGATATCCGGACGATCGTCGACGGGCTTCGCGCCGTCTTCCCCGACTCCGAACTGATCGGGAAACGCGAGACCGAGCGGACCGTCCGGACCGCCCGGGAGTTCCGCGAGGGACTCGAGGACCGACTGACCGACCGCCAGGAGGCGTCGCTGCGGGCGGCGTACTTCGGCGGCTACTACGACTGGCCCCGCGAGAGCACCGCCGAGGAGATCGCCGACGCGATGGGCATCTCGTCGCCGACGCTGCACAACCACCTGCGGAAGGGCCAACACGAACTCCTGCGGACCTTCTTCGACGATCCGACGGCGGAAACGACCGACACCGCCGATACCGACTGACGGCGCCGATCGCTCGACCGTCGTGGCGACCGGCCCGACCCTAAACCTCTAGAGCGTCGGCCTTGCACCTGCGTGGTCACGGCCGCGGTCGTCCGCGCTCGAGGCGTCGCGTCGCGTCGCGCGACCGCGAACCGGCGTCGACGGGCCGATATAACCGGCTATATTCTCCTAATACAGTCAATATTCCTTAGCTATCCGCCCCGTACGCGGCCCGATTTTGCACAACTAGATGGCGGCTTTACTATGGCAGTTGTGCATTGCCCTGTTGTATCATGTCACAGGAGGACGCGAACCTCGAGGCGAGACTCGAGGAACAGGAGGCGTTCGATCCCCCTGAGTCGTTCGTCGAACAGGCGAACGTCTCGGACCCGGGGATCTACGAGGAGTTCGAGGAGAACTGGCCGGAGTGTTGGGAACGAGCGGCGGACTTGCTCTCGTGGGACGAGGAGTACGACACGGTACTCGAGGACGGGAACGCCCCGTTCTACGAGTGGTTCACCGGCGGGGAACTCAACGCGTCGTACAACTGCCTCGACCGGCACGTCGAGGAGGGCCGCGGCGACAGCGTCGCCATCGAGTGGGAGGGGGAACTCGGCGAGACGCGCAGCTACACCTACGACGAACTCTTGGACGAGGTCGAGGACTTCGCCGCGACGCTGCGGGACCTCGGCGTCGAGGAGGACGACGTCGTCACGCTGTACATGCCGATGGTTCCGGAGCTGCCGATCGCGATGCTGGCGTGTGCCCGGATCGGTGCCCCACACAGCGTCGTCTTCGCCGGCTTCTCGGCCGACGCGCTGGCGACCCGGATGAACTCCGCGGACAGCGAGTACCTCGTCACCTGCGACGGCTACTACCGCCGGGGCGACGCGCTCGACCACATCTCGAAGACCAACGAGGGGCTCGAGGGCGTCGAGCACGAGGTCTCCGACGTCGTGGTCGTCGACCGACTCGGCGACGACCTGGACCACGAGCTCGCGGACAACCAGCACGACTACGACGAACTCGTGGCCGACCACGAGGGGTCGACGGTCGAACCCGTTTCGCGGGACGCCGAGGACATGCTGTTCCTGATGTACACGTCGGGGACCACCGGCAAGCCGAAGGGTGTCAAGCACACCACCGGCGGCTACCTCGCGTACACCGCGTGGACGAGCCACGCCGTCCTCGACATCGAGGCCGACGACACCTACTGGTGTTCGGCGGATATCGGCTGGATCACCGGCCACTCCTACATCGTCTACGGCCCCCTCGCGCTGGGGACGACGAGCGTGATGTACGAGGGGACGCCGGACTACCCCGACAAGGATCGGCTGTGGGAGATCGTCGAGAAGAACGAGGTCGACATCTTCTACACCGCGCCGACGGCGATCCGCGCGTTCATGAAGTGGGGCGCCGAGTACACGGAGAACCACGACATCTCGAGCCTTCGCTTGCTCGGCACCGTGGGAGAACCGATCAATCCCCGCGCGTGGAAGTGGTACTACAAGCACATCGGCAACGAGGAGTGCCCCATCGTCGACACCTGGTGGCAGACCGAGACCGGGGGCATGATGATCACGACGTTGCCGGGGATCAACACTATGAAACCCGGCTCCGCGGGGCCGCCGCTGCCGGGGATCGACGCCCGGGTCGTCGACTCGCAGGGTGAGGAGGTCGAGGCCGGCGAGGCCGGCTACGTCACGGTCAACAACCCGTGGCCCGGGATGCTCCGAACGCTGTACAACAACGACGAGCGGTTCATCTCGGAGTACTGGCAGGAGTACTCCGACGAGGACGCCGACGAGTGGGTCTACTTCCCCGAGGACGGCGCGAAGATCGACGACGACGACTACATCACCATCCTCGGCCGGGTCGACGACGTGATCAACGTCTCCGGCCACCGGCTGGGGACGATGGAGATCGAGTCGGCCGTCGTCGGCGTCGAGGGGATCGCCGAGGCCGCCGTCGTCGGCGGCGACCACGACGTCAAGGGCGAGGCCGTCTACGTCTACGCCATCCCCGAGGACGGCTACGAGGACCGACACGCCGAACTCGAGGAGAAGGCCATGGAGGCCGTCCTCGACTCGATCGGCCCGATCGCCAAGCCCGAGGAGATCGTCTTCACGCACGAACTGCCCAAGACGCGCTCGGGCAAGATCATGCGTCGCCTGCTCGAGGACATCGCGAGCGGGAACGAGCTCGGGAACACCTCGACGCTGCGCAACCCCGAGGTCGTCGACGACATCGCAGCACAGGTCGAAACGGACTGAGGCGTCCGTTCGAGGCGAATATTTTCGAAATCCAACGAACGCGAAAACCGAGAGACGACATACGAAACCATGGCAGATAACACCAACCACGATACGGGAGACGAACCCCGAGACGTCGCGACCGACGGCGGACTGAGCGACGTCGAACGCGAACAGCAAATCGACTACATGGACGTCGAGATCAACCTGTTGAAGCCGGCGACCCCGTTCATGCGGGATCACCTGCGGATCATCTGGATCGGCTTCGGCATCTGGGTGCTGACGACGTTCGCGCCGATCACGGCGACGCGTCTCGCACCCGACCTGATGACGAGTCAGATGCCGCTGATCGGCTTCCCGTTACACTACTTCCTGCTCGCCATCGTCGGGCCGGGGGCGGCGCTCATCCTCTCGGTCTGGTACGCGCGCAAGCGAGATCAGATCGACGAGAAGTACGGTATCGAACAGGGCGTCGCCGAACCGGAGACGACCGACACCGACTCCGTCCCGGACGACGCGGCCGCGACTGACGGAGGTGTCGAGGAATGATCGGCACGCCGGCGCTGGCGAACCTCGCGATCGGTGCGATGGCCGGGGCGCCGCTGCAGACGGACGAAGGGTTGCTCCCGGAGGGACTCAACGTCTCCTTCAAACTCGTTCCGTCGATCATCGTCATCGGCATGATGCTGTTGTTCATCGTCGCCGGCTTCATGTTCAAGGTCGCCGACACCGACGACATGTGGGTCGCCGGCCGGTCGATCGGGAACATCGAGAACGGGATGGCCATCGGGGCCAACTGGATGTCGGCCGCGACCTACCTCGGCGTGGCTGCCACCGTCGCAATCTCGGGCGTCTACGGGCTGGCGTACGTGATCGGCTGGACGACGGGATACTTCATCCTGCTGATCTTCATGGCCGCCCAGATGCGGCGGTTCGGGAAGTACACCGCGCCGGACTTCGTCGGCGACCGCTTCAACTCCGACGCCGCGCGCGCCCTCGCGGCGATCACCACGTTCCTGATCGGATTCGTCTACGCGCTCGGTCAGGCCCGCGGGATGGGCCTCGTCGGGATGTACATCCTCGGCGACTGGTCGGCGGTCACCGGCGGTGCGCTATCCGCTTACCAGACGATGATGGTGATCTTCATGGTCATCACCGTCGCCTACCTCTCGCTGTCGGGGATGCTCGGCGCGACCAAGAACATGGTCCTGCAGTACGTCATCCTCATCGTCGCGTTCCTGCTCGGACTGGTCGTAACCGGCTGGTCGGCGGGGTACACGACGATCCTGCCCCAGCTCGAGTACGGGATGATGATCGACAGTCTCGGCGCCGAGTTCTCGGAGCCGTTCGCGGGCGGCAGCTACTACCTGTGGGTCGCGACGTGTTTCAGCCTGGTCTTCGGAACGTGCGGACTGCCCCACGTGCTGGTCAGGTTCTACACGGTCAAGAACGAGCGCGTGGCCCGCTGGTCGTGCACCTGGGGGCTGTTCTTCATCTCGCTCCTCTACCTGAGCGCGCCCGCGTTCGCCGCGATCGGCACGGCACTGTACGGGGACCAGATCGGCGCCGTGTACGGTGACCCCGGCATGACCAGCGCCGCCGGCGACGTCCTCGTCGTGCTGGCCGCACAGCTCGCGGAGCTGCCGGCGTGGTTCGTCGGCTTCGTCGCGGCGGGCGGCATCGCCGCGGCGGTCGCGACGACGGCCGGCCTGTTCATCGCCGCCTCGTCCGCGATCTCCCACGACATCTACGCGAACATCATCAACGAAGACGCGACGCAGCGCCAGCAGGTGCTCGTCGGCCGCCTGAGCATCATCCTGATCGGTCTGCTCACGATCGTCTTCGCGCTGAACCCCCAGCAGCCGATCGCGGCCCTGGTCGGGTTCGCGTTCTCGCTCGCGGCCATCGTGCTGTTCCCGATGTTCTTCCTCGGGCTCTGGTGGGAGAACACGAACCGGCCGGGTGCGCTCGCGGGCATGACGACCGGGATCATCGTCTGGTTCATCCCAATGTTCAACGAGGGGAACTTCGGTCTCATCGACGGCGGACTCGGCATCGACGTCATCTCGACGTGGATGCCGGCCATCGGCTCGGCGCTCGTCGGGACGCCGATCGTGTTCGCAGTGACGATCATCGTCTCGCTCGTGACCACCGAACCACCGCTCGAGACCAAACAGATGGTCCGACAGTGTCACAGCCCCGATCCGATGCCCAGCGACAAGACCGCGGCGGACATCGTCGCCGAGAAGAACCGTGGCGGAAACACCCCTGCGGACGACTGACCGATGTACGAACGCATACTCGTTCCGACGGACGGTAGCAAGGTCGCGAAGGCGGCGGTCGATCACGCGATCGATCTCGCCGAGCGGTACGACGCCGACGTTCACGCGATATTCGTCGCCGACACCGACGCGATCGCGTACGGACTGGGCACCGAACAGGTCGACCGGATCCGACAGGGTCAGTTCCAGGGAATGACGGACCTGCGCGAGGACGCCGAGGCGGCGACCGGCTACGTCACGGAGGCGGCCGAGGCCGCCGGCCTGACCGCCTACGAGCGCCACGCCGGGGGACAGCCCCACCGGATGATCGCCGACTACGCCGAGGAGAACGATATCGACCTCATCGTGATCGGCAGTCACGGCCGGTCGGGCGTCCGGCGAGCGCTGCTCGGGAGCGTCACCGAGCGCGTGCTCCGCTCGACGACCGTTCCCGTGCTGGTGGTCGACTACGAAGGCGAGGACTGAGTCGGACGCGCAAGACTGACGTCCCACCGATTCCATTCTTTCGACATGATACAGCCACGGTCCACGCACGCGGGAGGGTCAGCGCGATGAGCGTCGTCGATCGCGTGCGCGAACACGTCGACGAACACGGGGGCGGCATGGTGTACGACCTGCTGTTCGCCGTCGTCTGGGTTGCGCTCGTGAACGCCCTCTTCGATTTCGTCTTCACGGGCGCGCCCACGTGGGTCTTCTACATGTTCATGGCCGCGGGCATTCCCGCCTACTTCGGGTTCTTCTGGTCGCTCGAGGCGGCCAAGCAGCAACACGACTGAGACGGGCCGCCGGAACGACGTCTCGGCGCAGCAAAACGAGTCCGCACGTTCAGTCGTCGTCTCTGGCTGCGACAGCCCGCCGTCGCAGGTGGAAACTCAGCAGCGCGGCACCGGCGAAGATGACCGGCGTCGCCAGATCCGACGGCGATCCGGACAGGGCGGGCTGGACGCTCATCCCGGCCATGACGGCGAACACGAGTGACAGTAGCCCGGCGATCGGAACGATGAACCCGTCCGTGAACGTCGACCACCGTTCGTCGTTCGGCTCGTTGCTCATACGAGACGTTAGTGGTGTGTTACCTAATAACCACGGATTCCGACGGACGGAGGACTCACGACGGGACTGCCGTCCCTACTCCTCGGGTTCGTCCGCGTCCCAGTACGCCACGTCGTCGTCGATTCGGTAGTAGCCCTCGAGCGTTCGCTCCTCGCGACCGCCCGGCGGCGAGCCCACGTAGACGCCGAACGTCTCCAGCTCGGGGTAGACGGTGACGTCCGGTTCGTTCATCGTCGAGACCAGCAGGTATCGCAGCGGCTCGTCGCCGTCGTTGACGATCCGGTGGCCGCCGCGCTCGTTCGCCGGGAACGTCGCGTAGTCGCCCGCCTCGAGCGGGTGCTCGCCGTCGGCAGCGACGAGCAGCCCGTCGCCCGCCAGCACGTACAGCGCCTCCTCGTTGGCCGTGTGGTAGTGGTAGGGCCACGAACGCTTCCCCGGCGGGAGTTCGTAGAGGCTGCAGCCGAGGTCGTCGGCGTCGACGGCCGTCGAGAGTTCCTTTCGGCGAAACACTACGTCATCGAGTTCCGGGTCGTTCTCGGACCATTCGAGGTCCGACTCGTTGATCGTGTTCATCGACGGTATCGAAGTCGGTCAGAAGAGTAATATATTCGAGGGTGCTCGAGTCGGTGCGGGAATAGCCCTCGCGCGAGAGAGCGACGGTCAATCGCCGCGCGGTTCGAGATCGAGTTCGTAACGATCGATTCGATCCACCGGCCATCCGTCAGTACAGTTAAGCGATCGGAGGGCGACGTTCCGATCCCATGACGTGTCCAGTTTGCGATGAGACGGACGTGACGGTGATCAACGTCCGCATCGAACAGGAGAGCGACCTCACGCAGGCGATCGGAAGCGCGTGGGACGGGCGGAATATGGCCCGCTGTGACAACTGCGGCGTCCTGTACGACCACCAGCTTGCGACCCGGGAGAGCGACGGATCGAGCGGCGAGCGACGGGAGTCCGAGACGGTGAACTGTCCAAGCTGTGGGTCGCCGGCCCCCGGCGACCGCGACCGGTGTTCGTACTGTGACGAGCCGTTACGGTCCCCGTCCAGGTGAGCGGCGACCGTCCGGTGGCCGTCTCGCAGTCGCTCGGTCGGGCGCGATGACGCCGACGCTCGCGCTCGGCGCGAAAACGAAACCCCCTAACCATGTCCGGGAGTGGATTCGAGCATGCACGACGAACCCGCGGTCGCCGTCCTCCGGCTGGGCCACCGGCCCGGCCGGGACGAGCGGATGACGACCCACGTCGGCCTGACCGCGCGGGCGCTGGGCGCCGACCGCGTCTGGTTTCCGGACAACGCCGGCCAGTCCCTCGAGACGGTCGAAGACATCACCGACCGCTTCGGCGGCCCATTCGCGGTCGAACTTACCGATTCGCCGCAAGGAGTCATCGGCGACTGGGAGGGTCGGGTCGTCCACCTCACGATGTACGGCGAGCGCGTCCAGGACGTCGAGGACGAGATTCGGAAGGCCCACCGGAGCGAGGGCGACGAGAGCGGCGGCGAGCCAATTCTGATCGTCGTCGGCGCCGAGAAGGTTCCCTTCGACGTCTACGAGGCCGCCGACTGGAACGTCGGCGTCACCAACCAGCCCCACTCTGAGGTCGCTGGCCTCGCGGTCTTTTTGGACCGGCTGTTCGAGGGTCGCGAACTCGAGCGCGAGTGGGCCGACGCCGACCGCCGCGTCGTGCCGATGGAGACCGGCAAACGCGTCGAATCGGAAGACGACGGCTGACTCCCGCTAACGACCCGGAATCAACACCGAGAGCGGCCGACAGAGCCGGCGGATCGCGTCGCGAGCCAGCCCAGAAATCCCCATCTTCGCTTCGTTCACGGTGTACCGATCGTCACCGACCCGTTCGATCGGGACGTCGTCGCCGAACTCCTCGAGGAGACGTTCGACCTCGTCGACCGAGAAGTCGCTTCGATCGGCGATTTCTGCGGGTGAGAGGGCGACCGGCGATTTCTGCGGGTGAGAGGGCGACCGGCGATTCGCGGAGGACCCGGCCGATCGCGCCCGTATCCGACACGACCCGCATGCTCTCGCGAAACGAGTGGTCCGCCATGGGGTCCTCGGACGGCCCCGCGCGATCGATCCCGTGGCGGCGATCGTAGAGGGAATCGAGACAGAGCCACCAGCCGACGGCCGAGAAGGCGACGAACAGCCACGAGAACCAGCCGACGGCGGCGATAGCGGCGCCGAGTCCGACGCCGCCGCCGATCAGGACTCCGGAGAGGTAGTCGGGCGCCTCGAGGGTCGCTAGCACCGCTCTGAGGACGGCCAGTCCGACGATGACGGCCGGAATCGCGGCGAAGGCCAGCCACGACTCAGTCAGCAGATAGACGACGGCGAGCGCGACTGCGAACGAGACCGGATTCTGCGGCTCGAGTTCCGTCCGGAGCGTCCGAACGAACGAGTGTGTCATACGATTCGCTTCGTGACGACAGTACAAAACAACGATGATCCAGTTGACAGGACGCCGGTTCGCTTATCGGCGGGCCGGCCGCCGGTCAGCCGGCCGGCCGAAACAGCCGGAACGGCCGGAGGAGGCGCCCGCCGATCGTCCGGACGAGGTTCCGAACGAACGCGACGGCGCCGAGTTCGCGCTCGTCGATCGTGTAGCCGGTGCCGACGCGTTCGATCGGTCCCGACTCGCCGTGAATCTCGAGCAGGCGCTCGAAATCGTCCTCGGTGAGCCCCGTCCGCGACTGAATTTCGTCGGCGGTGAGCGGCCGATCTGCCGTGCGGAGTTCCTCGACCAGCCAGCGGTTGTACTCGCCGTAGAGATGCAGTTCGTCGGTCAACATATCGTCGTCCTTACTCGTGTCGGCGACGTCGCCGTGGCGGCGCGTATCGATCCCGTCGAGAACGAGCCACGCGCCGGCGATACCGAACGCCAGACCGAGCCAGTGGCTGCCGTTCCAGTAGCTGTTGATCCCCGCGGCGACGGCGAACGCGCCGAACAGACACTCGGCGAGACCGGGCCCGAGATCCAGTTCGGTGGCCTCGAAGAGAGCGGTGACGAACGGGACGCCGATTAGGAGGCCGGCGAGCACGCCGATCGCGGTCGATTCGTGGCCGAACAGGGAGAGGACGACGGCGAAGAGGACGGCACTGACGACGTCAGCGCGGTCGATTTCGTTCCGGAACCGGGACGCAAATCGTCGAATCATCGTGTAGAAAAACGGACACCATTGGTGTTAATACTACCGTTCGGATCGGCTCCGAATTCGCGGCTGCATCGGCGGTGCCGCGATCGAAGACGATATCGACGAGAGCGAGAGGGGCGAGCCGTCCAGCGGTTCGAACCGAAGCTATCGCCAACGCGAAATTTTATACGTGATCCTCGGTATCGTCCACCATGGATCTGGAAGACGTCGATCCGGTCGCACGGGAGGGGAACGTCGCGAAGCTGTTCGACGAGACGGCGTCCCAGCACGGGGACGCGCAAGCGATGGAACACCACGGGGAGCGGCGGACCCACGCCGAACTGCGGGACCGAACCGCCGCGTTCGCCGGCGGACTCCACGATCTGGGGCTCGAGCCAGACGACCGAATGCTGCTGTTCCTGCCGAACTGTCCGGAGTACCTGATCGCGTCGCTGGGGGCGTTCAGGGCGGGCGTCGTCATCTCGCCGGTCAACCCCCAGTACAAGCGCCGCGAGGTCGCCTACCAGCTCGAGGACACCGACGCGAAGGCGATCGTCACCCACCCCTGGCTCCGGGAGGTCGTCGACGAGGGGCTCGAGGACGCCGACCGCGAGGCCGAGGTCATCACTATCGAGAGCGAGGGGATGGAGCGAAACCCCGAGGACGTCTTCTTCGAGGACGTCAGCGGCGAGGCCACGCTGGTCGAGCGCGCCGACGACGACGTCGCCCTGCTGCCCTACACCTCCGGAACGACGGGTAAACCGAAAGGCGTCCAGCTCACCCACCGCAACACCCGGGCGCAGCTGAACTGGACGCTCGCGGCCTCTAACGTCGACGTCGAGAGCGAGGACGTTCGCAGCCTCATCTGGCTGCCGCTGTACCACATCACCGGCTTCACCCACACCGCCCTCCAGCCGCTGGTCGGCGGCGGCAGCCTCTACTTCCGCAGCGCCCTCGAGTGGGACGCCCAGGAGTGTATGCAGCTCGTCGAGGAGGAGGAGATCACCCACTTCGTCGGCGTGACGACGATGTACGCCGACATGGTGCAGGCGGAGGACTTCGGCGAGTACGACATGACGAGCCTCGAGTCGGCCTCGGAGGGCGGCGCGAAGCTCTCGACCGCGGTGCAAGAGCAGTTCGAGGAGACCGCCGGAGTCGACATCTCCGAGGGGTACGGCCTCACCGAGACCCACGGCGCGACCCACACCCAGCTCGGCTCCTCGTTCGGGCTGAAACACGGGACGATCGGCCAGCCGCTGCGAATGACCGACTGCAAGATCGTCGACGACAGCGGGGACGAAGTCCCGCCCGGGGAGAAGGGCGAACTCGTCGTGCGCGGGCCGCAGGTGATGTCGGGCTACCACGAGATGCCCGAGGCGACCGAGCAGGCGTTCACCGAGCACGGCTACTTCCGGACCGGCGACATCGCCCGCCGCGACGAGAACAACTACTACGAGATCGTCGACCGGAAGAAGCACATGATCAACACCGCCGGCTACAACGTCTACCCCAGCGAACTCGAGAATCTCCTGCTCGAGCACGAGGCCGTCGCGGACGTCGCCGTCGTGGGAATTCCCGACGAGCGGCGCAACGAAGTACCGAAGGCGTTCGTCGTCGCGTCGGCGGACGTCGAGTCGGGCACCGACGTCACGGCCGAGGAGATCAAGCAGTTCAGTCTCGACCGCGTCGCCGAGTACAAACACCCCCGCGAGATCGAGTTCATCGACGAACTCCCCCGCACGACCAGCGGGAAGATCCAGAAGTACAAACTCGAGGACGACGAGTCGTAACCGACTCGAGCAAGACGAGGTGTACCCCGGCGCGCGCACTCCCAGTCGACGCAGCAGGGCGACGGGGCGGACGGCCGGACGAATGGGCTAGTTTTTCGGCGATCGCGGACGCAGGTCGCGTATGGCTTTCGACGCGCCGTTACAGCGGACCCCGATCGAGTACTACGCGTTCGCCGCGGGGCTGGTCGTCCTCAATGTGGTCGGCCTGCTCGCGACCGGCCACACCCTGCCGGCGTCGTTCTCGATGGGGCTGTTCTTCGGTCTCTTTCAGGCGACGATCATCCTGCTCATCGTGGTCACCCTGCGACTGGTCCTCGGCGGGAGCGGGGGGTCCGACGCCGAGTCGGCGGAGTGATCGTCAGTCGTCGGCCGTCTTCCTCTCTCTCGCGTCGACCGTTCATCTCTGCTTCCGTCGCCCGTCGGCCGCTCGCCATCCGCTCTCGTCTCCCGTCGATCGATCAGGTCGTCCGGTAGTATCGCACGCCGTCCTCGCTCTCGGAGCGGACCCGTCCCCGGTTCTCGAGCGTCCCGAGCGCGCCGAGCGCGTCCATCACGGGCGCGGGGTAGCGGACGCTCCCGGTGTGCTCCTCGGCGATCGCCAGCGCCGTCGCGGGTTCGATCGCCGCGACCGCCTCGAGGGTCTCGGCGAGCAACGTGTCGAGTCGATCCCGCGTGCGATCGACGACCCGGTGGGGATCCTCGAAAACCGGGCCGTGGCCGGGGAAGACGTGCGTCGCCGTCGTCTCCTGCAGTCGATCCATCGCGTCGTAGTAGGCGTCGACGGCCTCGTCGGCGCCCCGATCGAACCCGACGTGGAAGGCGCCGGCGCGGAAAGATTCGATGAGCGCGTCGCCGGAGAAGAGGACCGTCGTCCCCTCGAGGTCGGTCTCGAGGCTCAGGTGGTGGATCTGGTGGCCCGGCGTTTCGAGCGAGCGAAACTTTCGGTCGCCGACCGCGAACGTCGTTTCCGGGGCGATCGGTTCGGTCGCTTCGGGGTCGAGCAGCCGTCGATCCCGCCGAAACGAGTCGACTTCCCCCTCGACGATCTCCTCGAGGGCGTCGCCGCTGTACCCCGCAGCCCGCGCCGTTTCGTGGACGGCCTCGCGGACTCGGTCCGGGTCCCGCCGCAACCGCTCGAGGGCCGGTCTCGGCGCGTAGATCGTCGCGCCGGCCTCGCGGAGGGTGTCGGCCTGCCCGAGGTGGTCGCTGTGGGGATGGGTCACGACGACGTGTTCGATATCGCGAATCGAGAGGCCGGCTCGCTCGAGACCGGTCTCGAGCGTCGACTCGCCCTCGTCGACCGGCGTGCCGGCGTCGATCAGCATCGGTTCGGGGCCGTCGAGGGCGTACGCTGCGACGTGTTTCGGGGGCCACGGGACGTCGAACTCGAGGCGATGGAGCGTCGAGAAGAGGCCATCGCTCCGACAGGAACCGTCGGTGTCAGTCTTCATCACCTCGAGAGGAGCCGTCCACGACTGTGAATGTTACCCTCTCCCGGGTCCGTCCCCTCCGCGTTCGGCCCCGGAACGGGGCTGCGCGGGCGGGTTGACAAGACAAGACTTAATGGCCGCATGCCGTTACACGTAGGTAATGGCTTTTGAGGACCTGCTCGAGGATCCGGTTATCCAGAAGTACTTGCACGAGCTGGTCGGCCCGAAGGGGATGCCCGTCGCGGCGGCGCCCCCGGACGGAGAGGTGACCGACGAGGAGCTCGCGGAAGAGCTGGACCTCGAGTTGAACGACGTGCGGCGGGCGCTGTTCATTCTCTACGAGAACGACCTCGCCACCTATCGGCGGCTTCGCGACGAGGACTCGGGATGGCTCACCTATCTCTGGACCTTCGAGTACGACAACATCCCCGAGAACTTGGAAGACGAGATGTACCGCCTCCACGAGGCCCTCGAGAAGCGCCGGGAGTACGAGCGCAACCACGAGTTCTACCTCTGTGAGATCTGCTCGATCCGGTTCGAGTTCGGCGAGGCCATGGACTTCGGCTTCGAGTGTCCCGAGTGCGGCTCGCCGCTGGAATCGATGGACAACGATCGGCTCGTCAACGCGATGGACGACCGCCTCGACGCGCTCGAGGACGAACTGAATCTAGAGGCCTGATGGTCGTACTCGCAACCAAGCTCTACGTCGAGGGCGACGCCCGCGAGCGGGCGCTGGACTCGCTGCGCTCGCTGGTCGACAACGAGATCGGCGAGCTCGCCGTCGAGTTCGAACTCGGCGTGCGCCACGACGACTTCCCGTCGGTGACGATCGAGGGCGAGGACGCCACCGTCGCGCGAAACGTCCTCCGCGAGGAGTTCGGCGAGATCGTCCCCGACCTCGAGGTCGGCGAAACCTACGTCGGCACGCTCGAGTCCTGGGACGACGACGGCTTCGTCCTCGACGCCGGACAGGGCGAGGGGGTGCGAATTCCGACCGACGAACTCGGGCTCGGCCCCGGCTCCCCGGAACAGCTCCGCGAGCGGTACGGGCTGGTCCAACATCTTCCGCTGCGGTTCGTCTACGGCGGTAGCGGTGGCGGCGGAGCGGGCTCCGACGACGGGGAGGGCGACGGGGACGAGCCGTCGCGACTCGCCGACGAGGAACGCGACCGCCTCTACGACTGGACCCGCGGCGACGGTCGGCTCAACGTCAACAGCGCCACCCGCGCGGAGGTGCGGGCGACGCTGAACCGCGCCGGCCACGCCCAGGATTACGTCACCGTCGAGCGGCTGGGTCTCCTCGAGCAGAGCGTGATCTGTACCGAGGACACCGACCCGCCGGGACTCCTGGCCAGCGTCGGGGAGTACCTCCCGGCGGAACTGCGCTGCGTCGTTCCATAATATGAACCGGCGACTCGTTCTCGCGGCGCTCGCCGTCGGCTTGCTCGTCACCACCGCCGGCTGTTCGATGTTCGGCGGCGGCATCTCCGACGAGGAACTCGATCAGGACCAGGAGTACGACGACCTCCGGGACAGCGACGCCGACGTCGCCATCGACGTCGAGACCGGGAGCCTGATCAGCAACGGCGAGTTCCGCGCGGTCTACGACCTCGAGGAGCAAGAGGAGCTCTCGCTGTACCGATCGAACCTCTACAGCGATCAGGCGCTGGACATTCACAGCGTCCGCTACTGGTACCCCAACGGGACGGAGGTGACCGGCTCCGAACTGGACATCGAGCAGGGCCAGTCGAGTACCGACGTTCGCGTCCCCGACGGCAACGGGACGCTCGCGTTCTCGGGCGAGGCGGGCCGAAAGACGTTCGGCCTGCCGGCCTACGTCGAGGGCTCCTACGAGATCACGCTGCCAGCGGGCCACCGGACGTCGAACTTCATCTTCGGCGACGTCACGCCGAACGGCTACGAACGCGAGGTCGTCGACGACTCGGAGCGCCTGACGTGGGACGAACTGGACAGCGACATTTCGCTGCGATACTACCTCACCCGCGACATCCCGCTGTTCGTCGGGCTGGTCGGGGCCGTCGCCCTGATCGGCGGCGCCGGTATCGGGTACTACTACCGGGAGGTCAAGCGACTCAAAGCCCAGCGCGAGGAGCTCGGTCTCGACGTCGAACTCGAAGACGATTCCGACGACGGCTCGCCGCCGGGCCTGTAGCCGGGGTCGCGACTCGTAGCTCGTTTTTTGCCGGTCTGCGAACCGGTCGTCAGCCGTGAATCGTCCGTTCGTCGAGCCAGACGACCTCCTCGTCGTCGATCTCGATGCTGCCCTTGACGTGTGCCATGCGGGCGCTCGTGGCGGTCGATTGCAGTTCGGCCGGCCGAACCCGCCGCGTGACGTCGACGTCGTCGACGAGCCAGCCGTAGTAGGAGCCGTCGTCGTCGGTCAGCGTGAAGACGATCAATTTCGGTTCGTCGATCCGGGTGGTCGTCCGGACCGACGAGTTGAACGCCCGGGGCAGGTCGACGACCCGAACCCGGTCGTCCCCGACCGAGACGGTTCCCGCGTTCCACGGGTCGTCTGCCACCGCGACGGGTTGATCATCGGTGACGCCGAGAACGGACGCGACGGACTCGGCCCGGACGCAGTACCGCTCCGCCTCGAGATCGAACGTGAGCACGGAGACCCGATCGTCCCGATCCTCGCGATTTACGGCCGATGCCATGCTGGTGCGAAATTAAACCGGAGCGCGATAAACGTTTCGAGTTTTCGGGGGAAAGACGAACGGACGGGTCGAGACCGCGGAGCGGGACGTGGGGAGTCAACGTTTTAGTGTTGGAATGTGATACTCGACCAAGACCATGGCCCCGGATCTCTCAGAAAAGCTTCTCGGAATCGATATCGACGACGCCGACGACGGACAGCGCGGGAACGCGGACGGGACGGACGAGGACCAGGAGGAACTCGCGCAGTTCCTCTTCGTCGCCCTCGGCGCCCAGCGCTTCGCGGTGCCGGTCGCGGCCGTCAGAACGCTCGCGGAGGTGCCCGACGGGCTCACCCGCGTCCCGCGGGCGCCGCCGGCTATCGAGGGGATGATGGACCTTCGCGGCGAGATCACGGCCGTCATCGATCCACTGGTCCACTTTCCGAACATCGCACCCGAAGAACGGACCGGCAGCCAACGCCTGCTCGTCCTCGACCGACCGGCGGACCAACAGTCCGCAGCCCTTCGCGTCGACGAGGTACTCGGCGTCGAGACGGTACCCGAACGTGACGTCCTCGACGAGACGACCGTCGCGGACGGACCGCTCTCGGGCGACGCGCTCGAGCACCCCCTGATCGTCGCCCTCGTCGAACAGGAACACGAACGGCACCAACCGGTCGCCACGCCGAATCGCCGGGCCGAGGTCGGTTTGGAGACCGACGCCGAACACGACGCCGGCGGCACCGCGCTGTCGGGACCGTCGGGAGCCCTCGGCGACGCCACCGCCGACGTCGGACAGCAGTTCGCACTCGAGGGCGAGGAGTCGGGAGCCGCCGACGAGACGACCGGCGGCGACGACCCGTCCGGCGGCGACCCGACCGGAGCGGACGGGTCGGAACCGACGCGGGAAGTTGTCGTCGAGGCGACACCGGTGATCGACGTCGACACCCTCCTGTTGGCGTCCGGACAACGCGAATAGCTGAGAACACAGGGGTCACGATGTCGCAGTCTGAGCGGCCTCTCCGTCCGGTATTTGTCATTTATCACGACTGATAATCGAGAGACAGCATTTATGGTAGTTGTATTTCTATCAGCGGTTGGTGTACTACTGAATGTCGACAGGGGTGCTCATCGTGGACGACTCTCATTTTATGCGGAATCTACTGCGCCAGATCTTGGAACAGGATTACCGCATTCTCGGAGAGGCGTCCAACGGCGCCGAAGCAGTCAAACTGTACAAAGAACACGACCCCGACATCGTCATGATGGACATCGTGATGCCCAAGTGTAACGGCATCAAGGCGACCGCGGCGATCAAGAAGATCGACCCGGACGCCCGCGTCATCATGTGTACGAGCGTCGGACAGCGTGAGAAAATGAAACTCGCCGTGAAGGCTGGCGCGGACGGCTACGTCACGAAACCGTTCGAAGAACCCAGCGTCAGAAAGGCCCTCACCGACGTCGCCGCGGCATGACGCGAGTACTCGTTGTCGACGACTCGGGGTTCATGCGGACAGTCATCGGCAACGCGCTCACGGAGGCCGGCTACGACGTCGAAACGGCCACGAACGGATCGGAGGCCGTCGAGGCCGCCGCGGCGTACGATCCCGACGTCGTGACGATGGACGTCGAGATGCCCCAACTCGACGGTATCGGCGCCGTCGAACGGATCATGGCGACGAATCCGTCGCTAATTCTCATGCTCAGCGTCCACACCGCCGACGGAGCGGAGGCGACGCTCGACGCGCTCGAGCGCGGCGCCGTCGACTTCATCCACAAACCCGACGGGTCGGATGAACGAAACGTCGCACACCTGAGCGACGAGGTCGTCGCGAAGGTCGACGAACTGGCCGACGCCAACGTCTCGTCGATCGCGCTCGCCCGCGCCGCCGCGTCCGCGTACGCGACGCGATCGAATCGGACGACCGGACAGGCCGGCGCGAGACGAGCGGTCGCCGGCTCCGGGAGCGATACCGGTAGCGGACCCTGCGGCCCGACGGAGACGTCCCCGACGGGCCCCGGTGGCGACGGCGACCTCGCCCCGGTTACCTTCGAGGGAACCTACGCGGACGACCCGACCGTCGTCCTCGGCGCCTCGACGGGCGGTCCGAAGATCGTCGAGCAGTTGTTCGAGCGCCTGCCGGTCGGCCTCGACGCGAAAATCCTCGTCGTCCAGCACATGCCGGCGGGCTTTACCGATCGGTTCGCCACGCGCCTCGACGCGCGCAGCGAGTACGACGTCCGCGAGGCGGCCGACGGAGAATCGATCCGCTCCGGCGAGGTGGCGGTCGCACCCGGCGACGCCCACCTCGAGGTGACGAGCAACGTCAACGGCCGCCTGCGGGTTCGCCTCGACGACGGCGACCGACTCCACGGCGTCCGGCCGGCGATCGACGTGACGATGGAGTCGGCCGCAGATCGGGTCAGCGATCCGCTCTGTGGCGTGGTTTTGACCGGCATGGGACGCGACGGCGCGGCCGGCATCGAGGCGATCAGCGCCGCGGGCGGACACACCATCGCACAGGACGAAGCGACGAGTCCGGTCTTTGGCATCCCCTGTCAGGCGATTCAGACGGGCTGCGTCGACGACGTCGCGCCCGCCGGCGATATCGCCCAGACGATCGTCGACGCGTTCGATACGGACGGTGAGATAGATGACTGATTATGTGACCGACTTCGTTCAGGAGAGCGAAGAACGAATTACGGAACTGAACAACGCGTTGCTCACGCTCGAGCGCGATCCGACCGACGACGAGGCGCTGGAACAGATCTTCCGCGTCGCGCACACGCTCAAGGGCAACTGCGGTGCGATGGGTCTCGACCCGGCGAGCGACCTCGCACACGCGATCGAAGACGTGCTCGACGCCGTCCGAACCGGCGATCTCGAGGTGACGGCCGACCTGATGGACGTCATCTTCGACGCCGTCGACGAACTCGAGACGATGATCGACGAGGTCGCGGCCGACGGCGAGATCGATACCGATCCGTCGGCGACGATCGAGGCGCTGCGCGACCAGCTCGAGGCGGGCACGGATCAGAAGACGATCCGGACGCCGACGACCGACGAGATCGACGCCGTCATCGAGCGGTTCGAGCCGCCGGCGGACGACGAGCACCACGCCTACCTGGTGCGACTCGGAGTCGTCGACCGCGACGACGTCAACAACGGCAATCTCGTGCTCGACGCCCTGATCGACGCGTTCGATCTGATCGGGACCGAGCCGCCGCGCGACGAGATCGAAGCCGGCGACGCCGGCGGCCAGTTCGACGCCGTCTTCGGCAGCGCGGTCGGCGAGGCCGCCATCGCGTCCGGACTCGAGCCCGTCGAGGAGGTCGCCGACTTCGAACTCGTCGACGTCTCGGACCGCTTCGAGGCCCGCGCCGACGCGGCGGCCGCCGAGGCCGAATCCGCGAGCGGTCCGGGCGCCGGCATCTCGTCGGAAGACGCCGCCGATCTCGAGGTCGACGACCTCCTGGACGAGTTCGAGGAGTTCGACAACCTCGACGAGATGGTCGAGGACGTCGAGGACGACGAACTCGAGGCGTTCGAGAACATGGGCGAGGCCGGCTCGTTCGACGACCTCCTCGACGAGGAGGAGCTCGCCCTCGATGCGGAACCCGACGTCGCGACCGAGGACACCCTCGACGAGGGGGGCGACCTCGAGGCCGACGAGACGGACGCCGCGTCGGCGACCGAGCCGGCGGACGACGAGGACGTCGACGACGCCAACGCCGTCTTCAACGAACTCAAAGACGAGGTCGAGATGGTCGGCTTCGACGAACTCCAGGCGGAACTCGACGAACTCGAGTTCGACGAGTTCGACAACGACGACGAGGTCGGGATGGACGAACTCCTCGGTGACGACGTCGACGTCGAGGACGACTCGTTCCTCGAGGGCGAGCCGTCCGAGGACGCCGTCGACGACATCCTCTACGATGGCGACGACGAGTCGACGGAGTCGACCGAGGCCGAGGCGGCGGTGCCCGGTATCGACGAGAAATCGATGCCGGACGAACCCAGCGTCGCCGACCTCGTCGATGGGACAGCTATCGACGACGATGGCCCAGTCGCGGTCGGACCTGCCGACGAGGACGACCTCGCGGTCGCGGACGACAGCGGCGAGTCGACGGCCGACGCCGACGACGCGCCGACCGCCGAGGCCGCGGACGAACTCGAGGCGACCCCGGTCGACGACGGCTCCGATGCGGTCGGTTCGGACGACGAATCCGATCCAGTGGCGGTCGCCGAGGAACCGGACGAGTCCGTCTCCGCAGTCGAGTCGGACGACTCCGCCGAAGCGTCCGTCGCTGACGATTCCGTTGTGGACGATTCCGTCGCGGAACCTGCCGCAGCCGACTCGAGCGAAGAGGCCGTCGCGGACGATACTCTCGAAGAACCTGTCGTGGACGACTCCCCAGAAGAATCCGTCGCGGACGACTCCAGCGAGGAATCCGATTGGGACGAGTCCGACGAGTCGGTGGACGGTACCGACGAAGACGACACCGCGGAGAGCTTCGAGGCGGAGTTCGAAGACGAGTTCGCATCGTCCCCGGCCGACGAGGCGACCGAAGCGGCGGCGGACGACGATCCGTTTGCGGACGACTCCCTCGCGGACGACTCCCTCGCGGACGACGATCCGTTTGCGGACGACGAGTTCGCCGACGACATCGCGTTCGGCGGCACGGACGAATCGTTCGACGCCGAGTCGGCCGACGACCTCGAGGACGACGCGTTCGACGACGCCTTCGCCGACGACGAGTTCGACGATCCGTTCGCGGACGACGACTTCGCGGACGAGTTCGACGAGAGCGACGCGGGATCAACCGATCCCGTCGATTCGGACGCGGGCTCGTTCGGCGACGACAGGGCCGATGACGGCGACGACGCGGACGACGGCGTCGTCCGACGGATCGACGAACCGACCCTCGAGAGTCCGTCGCTGTCGATTCCGGAGACGACCGATCGGCCCGACGCCGACCAGCAGACCGACGAGATTCAGTCGGTCCGGGTCGACGTCGACCAGATCGACTCGCTGCTGACCCTGGTCGAGGGGCTGGTCACGAGCCGCGTTCGGCTCCGCCACGCCGCGACCGAGGGCGAGGAAACGGGCGCGCTCGAGACGGAACTCGACGACCTGGAGGATCTGACGACGGAGCTCCAGGAGACGGTGATGGACATCCGGCTGGTGCCGTTGCAGACGGTGACCAACCGGCTGCCCCGCGTCGTCCGCGACATCGCGCGCGAACAGGACAAGGAGGTCGCCTTCGAGATGACCGGCGAGGACGTCGAACTCGACCGGAGTATCCTCGATCGGATCGGCGACCCGCTAATCCACCTGGTCCGCAACGCGGTCGATCACGGGATCGAACCGCCCGCGGAGCGCGGTGACGACAAACCCAGCGAGGGGACCGTCGAAGTCCACGCCGACCGCGCCCGGGATCGCGTGACGATCACGGTCGAAGACGACGGCAGCGGCCTCGATCCCGACCGGCTGCGCGCCGAGGCGGTTGACGCGGACATTCTCACGGAAGCGGAGGCGGACGACCTGTCCGACGATGAGGCCTACGAACTCATCTTCCACCCCGGCCTCTCGACGGCCGACGAGGTGACCGACGTCAGCGGCCGCGGCGTCGGGATGGACGTCGTCAAACGAACCGTCGAGGACCTCGAGGGAACGGTCTCGATCGACAGCGAAATCGGGGCTGGGACGACCGTCACGATGACGCTGCCGGTGACCGTGGCGATCGACGACGTTCTGTTCGTCGAGAGCGGCGGCGAGGAGTTCGGCGTGCCGACGAAGGCCGTCCAGGACATCGAACCGGCGGAGGTTCTCGAGACGGTCGAGGGCCGCCCGGCCCTCCCCGACGCCGAGGACTACTCGGTGGTTCGACTCGACGAGACGCTCGAGACGCCGCGACGCGGTGTCAACGGGGACGGGATGATCGTTCGCATCCGCGGCGACGTCCGGCCGGTCGCGCTCCACTGCGACCACGTTCACGGCCAGCAGGAGGTCGTCGTCAAGCCCTTCGAGGGCTTCATGAGCGACATTCCGGGACTCAGCGGTGCGACGGTACGGGGACGGGGGGAAGTGGTGAACATTCTAGACGTAACAACACTATGACACTAAACGACAATCCACACCCACGGAGGAACCCATGACGCTAATGGTCGATATTCGGAAGCTGAGTTTCATCAACGAAATGGCGAAGGTCGGGACGAACGGCGTCGCCGACAACATGAGCAAACTGACCGGCGAGGACGCCCAGATGGAGGTGACGAAGACGAACTTCATCGACGTCGACGACATCGAGTCCCAGCTGGACTCGGGCAAGCGAGTCGGCGTTCGCGTTCGACTGCTCGATCCACCCCACGGCCACATCCTCATCCTCTTCCCCGAAGCGAGCGCGAAGAAGATCACGGCGATCATGCTCCGGGACGTCGTCGACGACATGTCCGACGTCTCGGGCAAGATGGCCCGCAGCGCCGTCGAAGAGATGGGCAACATGATGGCGAGTGGCTTCATCGACGGCTGGGCCGACGTGCTCGGGCGGGCGATCGACATCGCCGCGCCCCAGCTCGTCTACGCCCCGACGGGAGAGATCGTCACCCGGACCGCCGGGCTCGGCGGCGACGATCTCGCACTGTTCTTCGACTCGGACCTGACCGTCCCGAGCTACCAGATCGAGGCCGAAATCTACGCGTTCCCCGACCTCGAGGAGTTCGTCGAAATGGTCAACGGCATCGAAGTCCAGCACGCATGAAACTCGACGTCAACGCCCTCGGCACGTTCTACCGGATGGCCCGAGAGGGCGCCGGACTGGCCGCCGGTCGGCTGACACACATGACCGGGGTCGAAACGCAAGTCGGCGTCACGAAACTGAACTTCATGCGCGGACAGGAGATCCGTCGCGACTTCGAAGACTCGACGGAGAAAGTCGGCGTTCGGGTCAACCTCACCGGCGCCATCGAGGGCTACTCGATGGTCGTCTTCGAGCGCGACAACGCCCTCCGAATCGTCGAGACGCTGCTCGCGGAGGCCGACGACGCCGAACTCGACGGCGACGACGTCGAGTTCGACGAGATGACGAAAAGCGCCGCGACCGAGGTCGGCCACATCATGAACAGCGGATTCATCGACGGCTGGGCCGACGTCCTGGAGACCGTCATCGACGTCTCGACGCCCGAGTTCGTTCAGGGCGCGACGGCCGAACCCTTCTTCGGCGACATCGAGGAGACGCCCGACGACGACGACCTCGCCTTGCTCTTCCAGAGCCGGATCGAGACCGTCGGCACCGAGGTCGGCTTCAGCCACTACCTCTTCCCGAAACGGGAGTCGATGTCGTCGCTGCTCGAGCAACTGCGGACCAGCGGCGGCATCGAGTACGACAAACTCGACGGCTTCGACCGCATGGCCGAGCGCGGCGCCGAGGAGGTCGCCAAGACGGCGACGACGCTGACCGGCATCGACACCAGCGTCGAGATCCGCCGGCTCAACTTCGTCTCGCTCGAGGCGATCCCCGAACAGGTGGCCGACGAGAAACTCGTCGGCGTCGCCTTCGAGTTCGACGGGATGCCAAGCGGCTACCTCCTCTTCCTGTTCGACGAGGAGTCGGCCCACGAGATCGTCGACGCGATGGTCCCCATGGAGGTCGACGAAGACGGGTTCGGCGAAATGGGCACCAGCGCGATCAAGGAACTGGGCAACATCATGGCCAGCGGATTCCTCGACGGCTGGGCGAACGTCCTCGATACGACGATCGACCACTCGACGCCGGAGTTCATCCACGACATGGGCGCCGCCGCCGTCGATCCCGTGATCATCCAGCTCGGGGAGGATCAGGAGTTCGCGTTCGTCTTCGACACGGTCGTCGTCGCGGACGGTCGAGAGTTCGACTGTGAAGTCTACGCGATCCCCGACGAGGCCGACCTGGAACGCGCGTTGAACAACCTCGACGTCGATCGGATCGAAGAGACGCCGACGACGGCCGAATTCCAGGAAGTCAACAACACATGAAGACGTACGGAACCGAACCGGGCGCGCCGACGCCGGTCCAGGTCGGGATCTCCGAACTGGCCATCAGCGACGGCGACGATACGCTCAAATCCTACGGGCTGGGGTCGTGTCTCGCGATCGTTCTCTACGACCCCGGAACCGATATCGGCGGACTGGCCCACGTCATGCTGCCCGACGGCGACGCCGCCGACAACAGCGACCGCAAACCCGGCAAGTACGCCGACACCGCGATCCGGGCGCTGCTGCGACGGATGGTCGAAAAGGGCGCCAGCTACACCACCGTCGAGGCCAAGATCGCCGGCGGCAGCGACATGTTCGAGTTCGAGAGCTTCGGCGACGGCGTCGGCCAGCGCAACATCGCCGCCGCCAAAGAGGAACTCGAGAAACTCGGCGTCCCGCTGGTGGCCGAAGACGTCGGTGGCGGCTACGGCCGAACCGTCGAGTTCACGCCGGGAACGGGCCGGCTGCTCGTCAAAACGGCCGATCAAAGCGCCGAGGACGGAGTGAAGGAACTGTGAGCGACCAGGCGTTCGACGAACTCCTCGCGTTCGTCGAGGACGAACTCTCCTTCGCGACCAGCCACTACAACGACAGCTACCTCGACCGCCGCGTCTCCTCGCGCATCCGTCGGACCAACAGCGACTCGTACGCTGAGTACTTCGAGAAACTGCGCGCCGATCCCGACGAACAGAAGGCGCTGCTCGAGGCCATGAGCATCAACGTCACGGGGTTCTTCCGAAACCCCGACGTCTGGGACGGGATCCGCGACGTCCTCCAGTGTCTCACCGCGACGAACGAGACCGTCCGCGTCTGGAGCGCCGCCTGTGCGGACGGCCGCGAACCGTACTCGGTGTCCATGCTCGCCCACGACGACCCCGACATCGACGACTCGTCGGTCTGGGTCCTCGGCACCGACATCAGCGAACCGGCACTCGAGACGGCCCGCGAGGGCGTCTACGAGGAGTCCCGAACCGTCGACATCGCCGACCAGCTCTCGTTTCTCGACGACTACACCGACTACGTCGAGCGAGACGGGCGGACCTATCGGATGAAGCCCCGCGTGCGACGGAACATCGCGTTCGAGCGCCACGACCTGATCAACGACGACCCGAAGACCGGATTCGATCTCGTCATCTGCCGGAACCTCTTCATCTACATCGACAACGAGTACAAGCAGCCGATGCTGGCGACGATCGCCCGGTCGATTCGCAGCCGAGGCTATCTCGTCATCGGAAAGGCCGAGACGATCCCGCCGAACCTCAAGTCCGCGTTCTCGGTCCGCGACGCGCGCCTGCGCATCTACAACCGGGATACCATGGAGACGAACAGCCTGACCGGCGATCAGCCGGAATCGAACACCGGGCTCTAACCGGTTCGGCCCGCCCGTCGCGGCCCGTGCAACGCACACCGAGTCTTACATACCCGTGCTTCGAATAGCGACGTAGATGAGTGCACTCGACCTCGACGCGTACGTCAGCCGCGCCCGGGCGCTCGTCGGTTCGACGCCGCCCGCGACGCGCCGGGAAACGCGGGCCTGGCTCGTCGAACCGTTTCTCGAGACGCTCGGGTGGGACGTCCACGACGAGGCGTGCCTGACCGACGCGACCGTCGACGGCTCGCCCCTCGAGTACGTCCTCGCAGTCGGCGGCGTCCCCGCCCTGTTGGTCGCCGTGGAGTCCTACAGTGAATCCCTCGAGAAAGCGCGGGCCGTCGACCTCCTCGAGACGATGGCGTGGACGGGGATCGACCGCGCGATCTACACGAACGGCCGGGACTACCTTCTGCTGGCGGGCACGACCGATGTCGACAGGCTGGCCTGCCAGCTGCCCGAACTGGGCGAGCACGAGTCGACCGTCGCCCACTACACGCGCGAGACGATCGGCCAGCGCCTCGAGCGCCACGCCCGGCCGTTCGTCGCCCGGCAACTGGCGGTCGAACGCGAGACGTTGGTGGACGCGATCGTCGCGGAACTGACGGACGCGGCCGACCAGAGCGGGACCTACAGCGCGGAGTTCGAGTCCGCGGCCGACCGGTTCGTCGACCGACTCGTCGCGTCGTTCGCCGACGACGACCGCCGGGCCGCGGGAGAACTCGAATCGGCTCCCGACGCCGACGTCTCGATCGAATTTTCCGAAACGACGATTTCGGGGACCGACCACTCAACCGATGCCGAATCGAGCGCCGCGGAGAGCCCGGAGCCGTCGCGCACGGCGGAAACGGACTCGAGAGCCCCCAAGGAGGACGCGGCCAGCGAACGCGGGGACGACGCCGCTGCCGACGGTGAACCGAAGCCCCTCCCGGACGACGGCGACTCCGACCGATCGCACGACTCCCGGTCCGATCAGGCGGCGAGCGAGGACGACGACGAGAGCGACGGCGAGTACGTCGTCCGCTTTTTCAACGACCGCGGCTCGATCGGTGCGATCGGCCACTCGAGTGCCGATCGGGCGCTGGTCGCCACCGCGGAGTATCTCTTCGAGCGCGGCCTCTCGGGGGTCACCGTCCCCTGGAGTCCCGACGAGAGCGACGGCGCTCGAGCCGTCATGAACGAGTCTCCGACGCACCCCGACGGCACCCCGATGAGCGCGCCAGAACAGCTCTCGAACGGGCTCTACCTCGAGACCGCGGGAAGCGTCGACGAACGGGCGACTCGACTCGAGGCGCTGGTCGACCGTGCCGGGTTACGGGCGATGCTGACCGGGGACTGGGAGTCCGAGTAGATGGGGTCGTGACGGAACGAATCGGGTGCGCCGGTCAGTAGTGGACATCGACGTCGACGAGCGTAACGACGACTCGGCCGTCGTCATCGTCGAAGTCACACGTCCCTTTGGTATCAGTACTATCGTCCCATTCCGAGAGGATATCCGTCCACGCGTCGTCGTAGTCGGTCTCGTTGACCGACACCGAGACGTCGTCGACACCGGTGTAGACGGTACTGCTACGGTCCTCGACCTCCATCGTGAACTCGAGCCCGCTGCTGCTCGATATGGATCGATCGTCGCTCGAAATCGTGACGAGCGAGATGACTGCAGTATCGTCCCCGCACTTCAGCTGTGGTCGTTTACGGACGAGGCTCCAGTCGCCGTCGTCGCCAGCGCTGACGAGGCCGCCGCCCTCGTACGCGATTCGTCTGTCGTCAGACCGGTAGGTGAACTCCCCGAGGTCGGCGGTGACGCTGTCGTCAGGCCCCGAAGTCTTGTTTACGGTGATGTCCAGGGTCGTCCCGCTTCCGCTCGTCGAGACCGTCCCTTCTCGCAGCGAGAGTTCACCGGAGCGCTGATTGACACCGTTATCTCTGATGACGTCGTTGAAGTTGTCCGCGAGCGCCTCCATCGCTCGCTCGGCGTTGATCTGCTGTTCGGTCTCCTGATAGTCGCTCATCGCACCGAACGCGGTCGAGTACAATATCCCGACCGAGCCGAGGATCATCGCGAAGACGAGGACGAAGGCGACGACCTCGGAGACCCCGCGATCGGCTGATTCTATCCCTACGATCGATTCGGTTCGTCGGTCGCTCATCGGTCGACCTCCTTCAGCGTGATGTGGCGGTCACCACTCCCATCGTTCTCGTACGCGATTTCGATCGATCCGCCAGATACCGATGCATCGGTATCGAGTTCACTCTCTGTCACGAGCGGCACGTGTACCGTCACGTCGGTGTTGTGCGCCGATAGTTCGATGCACGAGCCACTGTCGATCAATGGCGCCTCGTCACCGCTGCAGTCCTCGAGCAACGCCACGGAATACCGTGAGTTCGCGACCCGGCGCGGATGATCGGCGACGAGTGTTACGCTGGCCTCCTCGCTGTCGTTCGCGATCCGATCGACGTTGTCGATCTCGCCAGCCAGTCGCTCGCCGACGGTCTCGAGCGAAGTCCGGGTCGACCGCTCGGTCTCGGTGTCCAGCATCGTGCTACCGGCCATCAGGAGCATGGCGATGAGAATTGTCGTGATGCCGATCGTCAGGATGTGCGTGAGCGCGATCGACATCCCGCGGTCGGTCTCGTCGTGTGGTCGTCGGATCATGATGGACACTCCTCCGCACTGATCTCGACGTCTCGTTCGTACGTGAGATCGTTCGAGTCGTAGGTGATCGTGACGGTCACGCTATCGTCGAGAGTGATAAGCGAGGGATCGGTCTCGAGGTCCACGACTGCTGGCTGTGAGTGTGCAGTCGCGTTTCGGTACAGACGGCTGTATTCGTTCTCGATTTCCTCCTCGAGGTTCGATTTCCGCACCGAGTCAACGAGACCCTCATCGTCCTCGTTGAGTAGACAGCCGACACCCTGCCTGACCTCGAGTTCGGTCGTTTCGGCGCTACTCGCTCTCTGGCTCGTGTCGGCCGACGACAGCGTTTCGGTGTAGATGACGCCGTTGAAAACGACGACGATGCCGAGAATGATGAACGCGAGTGCGACGGCACCGATGAGGATGACCTGTGCCCTGTCCGCACGGCCGTTCGATCGATCGGCCTCTCGTTCGGGACGGCCTGAATCACTAGTAGTTACCATACTGATACGCGCACCTCCACAACGTTGTATACCGGCTGGTCCTCGCCGGTACTCGGCGGAATCGGGTACTCGTGATCCTCCCACGCCTCCCGAATGGGGGTATTTTCATGACCCGGTGCCGTCAGATTATCCGACTCGAAGAGTGTGACGGTGTAACTCGCCGTCACCGCCCCCGACTCACCCTGATATACCAGGTACGGGTGATCGTCGTCGAATTCCCCGGCCTGATCCTGATAGACGAGTTCGATATTGTAGCTCATCCCTCGTTCAGTGAACCGCTCGTTGAGCGTCTTCCCCAGGGAGAACTCGTTGTACAACTCCGTGTCGTTCGAGGCCTTGTAGTAGCCAGTCCCCGAATTTTCGCTGGAGTTGTGGAATTCCTCCTCGGCAGGGTCCCAGTAGCGAACCATCTCCGTGAGGTTCCCCTCGCTCTCGTTCGCCGTTGCAGCGACCACCAGCGCGTCCTGGGCCTCCTGTCCCAGTTGCGCCTGTACCGTCCGATCGCCTACCCCGCCGGTCGTCGGCGTGATGACGACCGACTGGAGTGCGAACAGTAGGGCCATCAGGACGACCATCGCCGAGACGAATCCCTCGAGGGTGTAGGCCTGCCCCCGTTCGTCGGATGTCGATGTAGATCGTTGCATATCAGATCACCATACCCGTACGACGAGTCGACACGCCGGATCACAGCCGGGCTCGGAGACGCCCGGGGGGGTGTCGCCGACAGTTACCAGGCGCGCCGAACTGGCCGCGGATTGATTTCGATACTCCGACCCGGCGGTCCAGTTCCCAGGATCGTTGACCGCGGATCCGTTCGGATGCTCGAGTCGAATATTCACCTGATCGATACTGCGAAGACCGACGAGTGTGGACAGGTTCGCGTCATCGGCAGCGTAGTCCTCACTGAACTCGGTGCCGTCGATCTCGTTGGGCCGATCCGTCGATTCAGATAGATTGTGAACGACCCGATCCGCGATCCGATCGGCCTGTGCCGTCTGCCCTCCAGTGACCGACGAGTCGAAGGGGGTCAACATCGTCGGCAGGAACGAGAAGACGAAGGCGATCGCCAGGATGAACACGCCGATCCCGACCGCGAAGTCCTGCGTGGTCTGCCCGCGATCGCGCAGGGACAGCGAGATCGTCCGCGGGCGTCGGTCGGAGTCCGTCTGGGAACGGTTGCGCGTCATCTTATGCCACCAGTGTCCAGCCGACGAGTGCGATCGTCGCCAGTATGACCGAGTACTTCAGTCCGCTCAGGATGTCGGCGTCGCGGATGTAGCCACAGATGATCCCCGAGAGGATCGCCTGCATCGTCACCGCGTGGAAGAACAACACCGAGAGCATGTCGACGTTGATGTTCTCGCTCAGGTTGGCGTCGGAGAGACCACCGCCGGCGCCGCTGGCGGCCTCGGACTCGACGTCGCCGCCGGCACCCCCGAGACCAGCCATCGTATCGATGAACTGCGTCTTGAGGATCGCGATCACGGCGAGGACGGTCAGGAACGTCATGATGATGATCACGACTTGCATCCGGGTACGGGACTTGCGCTCGCGCTCGATATCGTCGTGGTTCTCGCTGGCGCGGGCGGCCGTCCGGAGCACGTCGGAGATCTGGTTCGAGGCCTCCTGGGCCTCGGTGATCAGCCGGGTCGTCCGGGCCAACCGCGGGATGTGGTACTTGTTGTTGAACTCGATGAGAGCCTGTTTCAGGCTCGTCCCGTAGTTGACCTTCGTGTGCATCATCTCGAACTCGCGAGCCAGCTTCCCGTTCGTCGTGTCGGAGACGGCCTTGAGCGACTCGAGCAACGTCAGCCCGGTGTCGTTCGAACTCGAGAGTTTGCGCAGGTCCTCCGACAGCTGGCTGACGACGGAGTTGCGGTGACGGACGTTCCACTCGCGGAAGACCGCGAGCGGGATCGCGATGACGTACAGCGGAACGTAGACGAGGATGAACGTTCCCCAGACGGCATTGTCGAGCATCGCTTGCCACGACATCGGCGCCGAGCCGTTCATCATCGCCGTCGCGATGATCACGAGCACCGCGGGCACCGTCAGCGCCATCGTGTACAGCGGGTTGTCCCGGAAGAAGTGGTGGGGCTTCCGGAGCACTTCCATCGTCTCGTAGGTCCCCTCGCGGTTCTTGATCCGGTCGAAGACGCTGTGCTCGCCCGTGAACTTCTCGATGAGGCCGAGATTGAGCAGGCCCTCGTCCCCCCCGACGTCGATGCGTCGGTCGTTGCTGCCCATCGAGAGGTAGCCGTCTCCCGGTTCGTCGTGTTTGACCGTCGAAACCATGATGAGAAAGCCGACTCCCGTCACCGGAATCAGCCCGTAGACGGTCATATAGAGCATCGAGTTCGTGACGGTCGCCTGCGGGATCATCTGCATGACGACCATGATGATGATCAAGAGCAGGGGGAACAGCGACAGCGTCATGTACATCTCGCCGAACAACTCGAGCGTCTCGAGGGTGAGTTCCTGCTCCTGTTTCGCGGTCCGCATGTGCTTTTCCTTCTTGTCCTCGAGGAAGCTCTCCATGTCGCCGCCGCTGTTGACGATCGAGAGCATGTCCGTCAGGAACTGCGAGAGTTCGTCGCTGGGCGTCTCCAGTGCCTGCTTGCGGATCGCCGTCCGGTAGTCGACGTCGAAGTACTCGGTCTCCTTGACGATGCTCTGGAACTCCTTTGCCACCTCTCCGTAGGTGTCGTCGGACTGGGCCATCGCCTCGATGATCTCGAGTTGGTTCAGGCCGCCGACCGACAGCGCGTACATGAACGAGACCGAGTCGGTCAACAGCATGTTGATCTCGCGCTTCCGGGTCGAGGCCCGCGAGTAGGGGATCGCCACGAGCGAGCCGAACCCGATCGCGAAGCCGATCGTGCCGAAGACCAGACCCGTCACGAACACCAGCGCCGGCACCCGGAGCATATCGATGAGCCTGAGGAGGGCCTCGCTACTGACCGGGAACCCGAGGATCTCGTCGACCTGGATGACCCCGGTCGCGAACAGCACGTAGCCGAGCAACAGGCCGAGCAACCACAGCGCGACGCCGCTGATGCAGCCGATGCCGATGGCCCGCGAGAGGTAGAGTTCGACCGTATCGGTCATCCGCGCCTGTGCGAGTTTCGTCTCGACGTCGTTGGCGAACTCGCTGTCGTCGCTGAACAGACGAGCGTAGAGGGGGTAAAACGTCTCTCCGAGGAAATCGGAACCGCCGGAGATCTCGCCCGACCCGCCGCTACTGTCGGTCTGAAGGCTCATGCGTCGGACTCCTCGTTGTCGTCGCCGTCGGGTTCGTCATCGCCGCGCTGTTCGTCGTCGGCGGAGGACTTGAATATCGAATCGTTCGTCTCCGTCTCGCTCGTGTCGTCGCCGAACAGCGATCCGTCGTCGCCGTCGTCGTCCCCATCGTCGGAGAAGATGGAATCGGACTCGGAGTCGTCGCCGAAGATGGACGCCGATTCGTCGGTCCCGTCCGTCTCGTCCATCGTTTCCGCCTCGGCCGCCGCTTCCGTTTCGTCCACCGCTTCCGCCTCGGCCGCCGTGTCTGCCTCGTTCGCCACATTTGCCTCGGCCGCGTCGTCGGCCGACGTCGGCTCCGCGGCCGACGCTGTGCCGTTAGTGGCGTCGCGGGGCGGATCGTCCGTGATCCCCGTCGTCTCGTCGGTTCCACCGGCCGGGGCACCGCCATCGTCGCTATCGTCGGCGCCGCCGTCCCCGTCGGTCGGCGATGCGGCGTCCGTCTCCGCCGCCGGTTCGTCGGGTCCTTCGGCGACGATACTTCCGGTTTCGCCCGTGCCGGTCCCGGCACCAGTTCCGTCGTCGATGATGCCCGACGGTTCGTCACTCGTCTCGTCTCCGGAAGCCGTCTCGGCCGTCCCGCCTGTCTCGAGTTCGCTACTGAAGTCTCCGGCCGTCTCGTCGCCGGCGTCGGGATCGAAGATCGAGTCGAGGTCGTCCTCCGGGAACATCGAATCGAAGCCGGAGGTATCCGGCTTCGGTGTCGACGGTTCCTCCGTCGCGGGATCCGGCTCGCTCCCGTCGTCGAGTCGGTCGACCGTTTCGCCCATGTCGTCGAACAGCCCACCCAGGTCCGCGTCGTCGCCGTCCTCCGACGGGAAGACCGTCGGGTCCGTTTCGTCGTCCGTCTCGGTCTCCGGCTGGGGCGGCTTCGTCTCGGTCGCCGGCTGGGCCGGCTCCGTCCCCGCGTCCGTCGACGGGGCCGGCGGACCGCTGACTTCGGCCGATTCTTCGGCGGCCATATCGAATCCGTCCGTCGTCCCGCTCCGGGCGGACGCGCTCGAGGGTTCGTCGGCAGTTCCGTCCGCCGACGCTTCCTCGAAGGATTGTTCGACGGCCGTTCCACCGGCGGACTGCTCGGCTCCCGCGCTGGCGCCGTCGTCGATATCGAACCCGGTGTCGTCGCTGATCCACGCGGGCTCCGCCTCGTCGTCCCCGTCGATGTCGAAATCCGTCGAGCCGTCGCCGAGTTCCCACTCGCCTTCCTCGGCGGTCTCGTCGACGGCGCCGGCGAAGTCGAACTCGTCGGCGTCGGCGCGGTCGACCTCGATGGGCTCGTCCTCCTCGACCTCGCCGAGGCTGCTCGCGAGTCCGCTGGGAACCTTCCCGCGGTACTCCTCGAACAGCGATTCCTCGGCGCGCTCGAGGAGATCCATCGAGATGTTGTAGGTCTCGTCGGTCGCCTCCGGACGCGGGACGAGTTCCTCTTTCTCCGGGTCGACGTCGATCAGAACGCTCTCCATCTCCCGAAGGTCCTCGAGGCTGTCCTCGAGTTGCCCGTTGGCGATGAGGGTGAGGATCGTGTCGGGGTCGTTGATGAACGCCTGAACGGTCGCCGCGACCTCCGCGTACGTATTGAGTCCGTTCTTGATGAGGTAGGCGAGGATGACCTGGCGTTTGAACAGTTCATCCTCGAGTTTCTCCGTACTCCATCCGCGGTCGAACTGGATCTCCTCCAAGGTGTTCGAGTCCCCCATCTTGAGGTACTCGTCCGTCTCCGCCTGCCACTGGTAGACGTCCTGAACGTTGATCTCGTCGTGTTCGGCCTCGTAGTGGTTGATCTCGGTCAGCGACTTGTTCCGGCGGACCTTCCGCCCCTGCACCCGGGTCTGGGTCTGGATCGAAACGAGGTCCAGCGCGGTGAACATCGTCTTCGAGACGTTGATGGGGTCGGTCGTAAACCGCTTGAGCACCTCGTCGACGGAGTCGGCGTGGAAGGTCGTGTAGGTCGTGTGACCGGTCGACATGACCTGGAACAGCGTCCGGCCTTCCTCCCCACGGATCTCACCCATGACGATGTAGTCGGGGCGCTGTCGGAGTGCGGCCTCGAGCAGGTCGAACTCGTCGACGTCGCCCTGCTCGTCGTCGGCGAAGGAGGGGCGCGTGACGCTGGCGATCCAGTTTCGCTGGGGCAGTTCGACCTCGCGGGTGTCCTCGATGGAGACGATCTTGGCGCTGCTCGGGATGAACAGCGAGACCGCGTTCAGCGAGGTCGTCTTCCCGGACGCGGTCCCCCCGGCGAAGATCAGGCTCTTGTGGTTCTCGATACAGAGCCAGAGGAACGCCATCTCGTCGAGCGAGAAGGTGTTCCAGTTGATGAGGTCGATCGGGGTGAAGGGAACGTCCTTGAACTGACGGATGGTGTAGTTGGTCCCGTGGTCGGACACCTCCTTCCCGAGGGTCAACTGGGCACGCGACCCGTCCGGCAGCGTCGCGTCGACCTGCGGGAGCCGTTTACTGATCCCCTTCCCGGAGCGCTGGGCGAGTTTGACGACGAAGTCGTCGAGTTCGTCCTCGCCGTGGTAGATGTTCGAGATGATCTGTTCGTACTCGGAGTGGTAGACGAAAACCGGCGAGTTGTAGCCGTCGACGGAGATGTCCTCCACGTTGATGTCGTGTTTGATCCCGTCGATCCGCTCGTAACCGATGAAGTTTCGCTTGAGCAGGTACAGCAGCTTCTCGACCTGATACTCGTTCAGCGTGTCCGGGTCGTCCTCGAGGATGGCCGGTTCGGGCCGGACCTCGATGCCCTCGAGCGGGTCGGGACCCGAGCGCTCCTCGTCGTCGACGTCCTCGTCGTCGTCGAGCAGGTTCCGTAGCGTGTCCAGGACGCTCTCTTGGGTGCTGCCCGACGTCTTCTCGAAGAGATCGTACCGCTTGAGCAGTCGTCGGGCCTCGTCTTCGATGACCGTCCGGCGCCCGTCCTCGGTCGCCTTCTCCTTGATCCCCTCGTCGGAGTACTTGATCGCCGTCCTGAGTTTGCCCGAGAGGAACTCCTGGAGTTCGATCTCGATCTCGTTCAGGTACGGCTCGACCATGTAGTACTTCTTCTCGTTTTCCTTGTCGGAGTGGAAGATGACGACGTAGGCGTAGGGTTTGTTCACCCAGTACCGCTCGACCTCCTGAAAGTGGGTCTTCTTCTCGAAGGGGACCGCCTTCTCGAGGTCGTAGCGGTTGGAGACGGTCGTGTTCCCGTCGACCGTCGAGAAGAACTCGTCCTCGTCGAGATCCTCCTCGACGTTGACGGTCCGTTCCTCGACGAGTTCGTCCAGTTCCATCGCGGCCTCGTCGCCGGCGAACAGCCGCTGTTCCAGCGCGTCCGGATCGAAGCCGAGCGCCTCCTCCTCGTCGTGACGGACGATCTCGCCGTTCTTGTCCCGCGGTCGGGAGCCGTCGTCCTCGTAGTAGTACTCCCACTTGTAGTGTTCCCAGGTCCACTCGTCCTTGACGACCGGCGTCGTCTCCGGGTCGACGTACTCGAGGAAGATCTCCCGAAGTTCCTCGGCGTTGTCCCCGGCGATCGGGAGGACCGACGAGTCCAGATCGTCGGGATGATAGCCGAGATGGGATTCGGGATCGAAGTCGACCTGATTCCAGTCGTCCCCGCTGGGAACCGTGTGCGCCGATCCCTCGTCGGTGTCGAGTCCGAGTTGATCGTCCGCGCCCGCCCCGGCGGGTTCGTCGGGATACAGCACCGACGCGTCGTCGCCGTATCCGTACTCTTCCATGTAGTCTTCCCACGTGTACTCGCCGACGCGGACTCCCCCGTTCGAGTCCGAATCGCCGTCCGACTCGTGAGACCGATCGTCCGCCGACGCAGGATCGGATGCCTCCCCCTCAGAAAAGTCCCCGGCATCCGACTGGTCGGCCTCGTCAATAGCCATTGAGTCCACCCAAACTCTCACCCTTCAAAAATTTCATCCATACATTACCACTTCTGATAATCCCGGGTACACCGCTCTGTACCCTCGGTCTGCACAAATGTCTTCGCTCAGTCAGATATTCCCTCATACGTCTGTCACGCCTATCGATCAACCGATACGTTCTCCGTAATCGTACTTATACTGTGGTATTACAGGTACGCTCCCAGACTGGTTCGGGAGCGCTACTCGGACGAACGGGCGGTATGCCCGCAGTGGGCAGAACATATATGGGGACGCCAGCAGTACGACCCGGCCGATGGAAGTGAGTGACGACGATCAGGCGGGCTGGCAACGAACCGGGAGTCGACCCGAATCGACCTCGCTACCCGCCTCCGAAACCGCGGCAGCCACAGGACCATGACCGACCAGTTCAGCCTCGAGGACCGCGTCGCGGTGGTCACCGGCGGGGGCCGCGGCATCGGTCGCGCCATCGCGACCGAACTCGCCGCGGCCGGCGCCGCGGTCGTCCCCTCCGCGCGCTCCCGCGGCGAGATAGAGGCCGTCGCCAGCGAAATCGAGGACGACGGCGGCGAGGCACTCGCCGTGGCTGCGGACGTAACGGATCCCGACGCGGTGGACGACGTGATCGAACGAACGGCCGACGCGTTCGGGGGCATCGACGTCGTCGTCAATAATGCCGGCTTCAACCCCGACGATGCGCTCGGGCGCCCGGAGGACGTCGAGACCGAGTCCCTCGATCGGGTGCTCGACGTCAACCTCAACGGCGCCTACGAGGTGACACATGCGGCCGCCGACCACCTCCTCGAGAGCGGCGGTGGGTCGGTGATCAACGTCGCGAGCGTCGGCGGTCTGGTCGGACTTCCCCGCCAGCATCCCTACGTCGCCTCGAAACACGGGCTGGTCGGCCTCACCAAGAGCATGTCCCTGGACTGGGCCCCCGACGTCAGGGTTAACGCCGTCGCGCCCGGCTACGTCTCGACGGAACTCACCGAGGACCTCGAGTCGAACGATCGCCTTCGACAGTCGATTATCGATCGCACGCCCCTCGAGCGCTTCGCTGACCCCGAGGAGATCGCCGGGCCCGTCGTCTTCCTCGCCAGCGACGCGGCGAGTTACGTCACCGGCACCTGTCTGTCGATCGACGGCGGCTGGACCGCCCGATAACCCGCGACCGGTCAGCCTGCAACCCACATATTTTCCATTGGTAGCAAGAAACTCTCTATCAACTATCTCTGGAAGGGAAGCTAGGAATTTATACACCTATCGTAAATATCTTTGGTAGAGTTCCACACTCGTGAGAATTATCACCGGCACCTATCGCTACAGTGTTCGGAGTGGACGTATGAACTACGCTGATTCCGATCGAGCACAGGAGCTCGCCGACCGCGCCCACGAATTGATGGAGGAGGTCGTCCTCCCCATCGAGCGCGAGCGACCCGGCGGCATGGGCATCTCGAGTGGCACCGTCGCGGAGCTCCGGGAGGCCGCCCGCGAGTACGATGTCTACGCGCCCCAGATCGCCGAGGAGTACGGTGGGATGGGCGAGAGTTTCCGGGACGCGCTGCCCGTCTTCGAGGAGGCCGGCCGCAGCCTGCTCGGTGCCGTGGCGATGCGCGTCGACGCCCCCGACGAGGGGAACATGCACCTGCTGGAACTGGCGGGCGACGACCTCCAGAAGGAGACGTACCTCGAGCCCCTCGTGAAGGGCGAGCTCTCGTCGGGGTTCTCGATGACCGAACCGCTGCAGGGGGCCGGATCGGACCCGAAGATGATCCAGACTACCGCGGAGAAAGAGGGCGACGAGTGGGTCATCGACGGCCACAAGTGGTGGACGTCCAACGGCGTCGAGGCAGACGTCCTGATCGTCCTCGCGCGAACCGATCCGGACGCCCACCCCTACGAGGGCTGCTCGCTGTTCCTCGTTCCCGCGGAGGCCGACGGCGTCGAGGTCGTCCGCGACGTCCCACACATGGGCGGCGAGACGCTCGGCGCCTCCCACGCCGAGATCCTCTACGAGAACGTCCGCGTCCCCGAGGAACACCTGCTGGGGGAACTGAACCAGGGCTTTACCCACGCGCAGGAACGGCTCGGCCCCGCGCGGCTGACCCACTGTATGCGCTTCTCCGGGATGGCCCAGCGCGCGCTCGACATCGCGAAGGCCTACACCAGCGAACGCGAGGGATTCGGCTCGACGCTCTCGGATAAGCAGTCGCTGCGCTACCGCATCGCCGACGCCGAAACGCGACTCCACGTCGCCCGCACCGCCATCCGCGACGCGGCCGACCGAATCGCCGCGGGCGAGGAGGCCCGCATCCCCGTCTCGATGTGTAAGGTCTTCACCGCGAACGTCACCCAGGAGGCGATCGACCTCGCCGTCCAGTGCTGTGGCGCCAACGGCATCGGAAAGGACCTCCCGCTGGCCGAGTTCTACCAGTCCGTCCGCAAGTTCCGCATCGTCGACGGCGCCGACGAGGTCCACCGCCGCGTCATCGCCCGCGACGCCTTCGAGGACGTGCCGAACGAGGAACTCGAGGCCCTGACCCGGTTCGGCGATCCGAACACGCGACGCGAGGGCGGTCACTGAAGGTTCGGGGGATGGGAGGTGGCTCGAGCGTCGGTTGTTGACCGCTGTGAACCTGTTCTACAGACGTTACGATTTGCCACACACGGCCGGCGAGAGGGAATCGAATCGCGCGAAGACGTACTCGAGTGCAACGGGGAGTCGAATCTGTCAGTGTTGGTCTTGGACTCACCGATGAGCATCAGCGAGCGGGAATAACAGGAGTGAGCGAACGCGAAGAATTCGCGATATACGCCCCAGTTGCGTGACCAACGAAGCGAATTCGGGCAGGCGTGACGGGATTTGAACTACGCCTGAGAACCTGCTCGCTACCGCTCGCAGAACCTCAGTCTAGTTCGAATCCCGCGCCCGCTTGCTCCTCACATCCGTTCGTCGCAAGCGGGCGTGACGGGATTCGAACCCGCGATCAGAAGGTTAGGAACCTCCTGCCCTCTCCGCTAGGCCACACGCCCCTCGGGGAAAAAACCGATCAGTTGGTTTCCGTTTCGGTCTCGGTCTCGTCTTCTTGGGTGACGGGTTCGGTGTCGACGAAGTCGTCGTCGGTCTCGTCGAGTTCCTCCTCCTCGAATCCACCCTCGCGCATCTCCTCGAGTTCCGTTTCGACCTTTTCACGCCCCTTCTGGAATTCGCCCATGGCCTCGCCGGTCGAGCGCGCCAGTTTCGGGATCTTGTTGGCCCCGAACAGCAGGATGGCGATGAAAAGGATGATCAGTAGTTCCGGACCCCCAGGTGCGCCGGGGATGAACAGCGGTGCGATTTCGGCTACCATCTCTATCCTTAGCTTGGCCACTGCCAATTATAACCTTTTTGGACCACTTAGGAGAGCAAGTATTAGCGAAAGTCCGTTTGACGGGGACTATCGAGCTAATTACTCCGCCCGAACACCGGAATATAGTGCCGGTACCCGACCGATTACGCCGACGGCAGAGCCGAACCCGGGTTCCATCGCAAGCGGAAACAACGACGTCGGCGCTATCGACGGGCTGCGATCGGTTCCGCGAACGAAACTGACTTTCGGACTAACCGTTAACTGACGGGCGATGGCAGAAACCGGAGACAGCGCCCCAGATTTTACCGCACCGCTCGCAAACGGCGACATCGAGGAGTTCACCCTCTCCGACCGCCTCGAGAGCGAGGCCCCGATCGTCCTCGCGTTCTTCCCCGGCGCGTTCACCAGCGTCTGTACGACCGAGATGTGCGCGTTCCAGGACCGACTCGCCTCCTTCAACGACCTCGACGCGAACGTCTACGGCGTCAGCCGTGACTCTCCGTTCACGCTCAACGAGTTCCGCGCACAGAACGACCTCGAGTTCGGGCTCATCAGCGACTACAACAAGGAGATCGTCGACGACTACGACGTCGAGATGGACTTCGCCGACCTGGGCGTCTTCGGCGTCGCCAAGCGCTCGGTGTTCGTCGTCGACGCCGACGGCGAGATCACCTACGCCTGGGTCAGCGACGACCCCGGCGTCGAACCCGACTACGACGAGGTCGAGGCCGCGGTCGAAGACCTCGCCTGAGCGGCCCGCACCGACACCGTCGCGACTCACCGACCGCCGGGTCCGATCGCTTCGCGATTCGGTTCCGGTTCCGTACCGCTCCCCTGGGGTACGGACGCAACCGAAATCCGTCGCCGCAGGGCTTTTTTAGCCGGCACGAGAGTATCGTTTATGAGCGACGCTGCCGACAACGACTCCAGCTACCGTGTCTACGCTCCCGACGACGATCACGACTTTCCCGACGCGAAACTGAACCAGGTCCTCGAGTTCGTCACCGACGACGAGGAGATCCAGACCTACCTCGAGGCCCAGAACGTCAACGCGGTCGACCGGATGCGGTACAACGACCACGGCGCAAAGCACATCGAGATCGTCCGCAACCGGGCGCTGAACCTCTACGACCTCCTGAAGGCCGGCAGCGTCGATTTCAACGGCGCGCGCCAGCAGGGGCTCGCGGAGGAAGACGAGTCGGTGATCATCGCCCTCGCGGCGACGCTGCACGATATCGGCCACGTCGTCCACCGCGACGAACACGTCTACTACTCGATCCCGCTCGCCGCCGACGTCCTCGATCGCGTCCTTCCGGAGTTCTACGGCCTCGCCGAGACCGTCCGGATGAAAGCCGAGATCCTGCACGCGATCCTCTGTCACCACACGCCCGAGACCCCGCTGACCACCGAAGCCGGGGTCATCCGCGTCGCCGACGCCCTGGACATGGAGAGCGGCCGCTCCCGGATCCCCTACGAACACGGCGGCCGCGGCATCAACACCCTCTCGAGCCAGGCGATCCGGCGCGTCACGCTGCAACCCGGCGAGAGCAGCCCCGTCCTGGTCGAGATCGCCATGACCAACGCCGCCGGCGTCTACCAGGTCGACAACCTGCTCAAAGCGAAGCTCAAGGGGTCGGGCCTCGAGGACGAGATCCGCATCGTCGCGCTCAACACCAACGAGAACCACGAGCAGTTGGTCGAGCGCATCGAGCTCTAAGGAACGAAGTTTTGCGCTGCGGGCGCGCCTACGGCGCGCCCTCGGCAAAAATTCGATTAAAAGCAACGGAAGACGTTCCTGCTCACTTCGTTCGCGGGCTGCGACTTCCGAGCCTTCGTTCGCTACGCTCACGAAAACACTCCTCCCTCCGTTCACTCACTTCTGAGCGACGCTTCGCGTCGTCAGTCGCTCGTTCACAGCAGTCGTCGGCCCGCTCGCTCGGCCTTCGGCCTCGCTCGCGGCGCAAACGGTGTGGCGGCCTGCCCTCCCCCGGGTTGCGGGTTACTCGCAGTGCTCGGAACCCGCTCCCGGCCGGTATCTGGGGGTGCTACGCAGTCGCGATCGAAAACGAGTTCAGGCGAGTTCGAATCCCGAACCGGTCCGCTCGAGGTACCCCCGATCCCGGAGCGTCCCGGTGATCGAGAGCGCGGTACCCTTCTTCACGCCGAGGTCGTCCCGCAGTTGCTCGGCCGTCGCGCCGCCGCTGGCGGCGACGTACAGGTACACCAGTTTCGCCTGTGCGGACTCGAGATCCGTCGGTACCGAGATATCGACTTCCGGTGGTGACTGTGTTGCCATACTCGAGCCTCTCAGTTTCGACGATAATAAATCTCATCTACAACGATCGTCGAAAATCTATGGCAGTTGAGGTGAAGCGCAACGATCCCGCGGGACGACTTTCGCCGGAACGGCCGTCTGTGATCGGATTTCGACGCGGAACGAGGGTGTGACGATCGACGAGACCGACGACGGGGGCGATATGCCAGTCCCAATCGTCACGATGAGACGGCGACGGCTACCAGCCGAGGCGCTTTTGTATCCGCCCCGCGGAATCAGCACGATATGTCGACCCAGCTTACTGTCCTCGCGCTGCTGACGGGAGTGGTCACCGGCGCGCTGTTTCGCTTTCTCAACGTTCCGATCCCCGCACCGCCGGAAATCCCCGGTATCATCGGTATCGTCGGAATCTACGTCGGCTACAAGCTGATCGAATACCTCGACATCGGCGTCGACCTGCTCGAGTTACTCGGCGCGTAGCGGCCGGGCGGCCACCCCGACGTGAGACGGTCCGACGCCGATCAGGAACCGGTTCGTCCCACCGACGTCTGCGAGAGTACCCACACGATCGAGATGAGGCCGGCGAACGTCACGTATCCCACCGCGAGGACGTACAGCAACAGCGGGAACGACTCGAGGTGCCAGCGGATCGCGAGCACGATCGCCGGCACGAGAACGGCGTTCAGGAGGACGAATCGCCTGAGGTTCATTTACGTAGACGAATCGAGAGCAGATACATAGCCCTGCTGCTATCGGTCTTTCGACGCTCGAAAACGGAACCGAATCCGCAAAGGGCCCTCAGTAGCTGCGCTCTTTGGGCTCGTAGGTCTTGCTCTCGCCCTCGAGGATGACCGGCCGGTAGAAGATCGAGGGGGCGCCGTCGTCCCAGGAGACGAGCGTGTGCTTGAGCCAGTTCTCGTCGTCGCGGTTCTGATTCTCCTGACGCCAGTGGGCGCCGCGGAACTCGTTGCGCACGAGCGCGCCGAGCGCGATGGTCTCGGCGACGTCGATCAGGTTGCGCGTCTCGATGGTCTGCTGGAGGTCGGTGTTGAACGTGCGCGAGGGGTCGTCGACGTAGACGTCCTGGTACTCCTCGCGGCACTCGCGGATGAGCCGCAGGGCCTTCTTGACGCCCTCCTCGGTGCGGAAGACGTTGACGTAGTCGGTCATGGCCTGCTGGAGCTTCGCGCGGATCTCGGCGTGCTGGACGCCGTCGTCCTTGTCCATCAGGCGGTCGACGCGCTCGCGGGCGGTCTCGACTTTCCGCTGCAGGATGCCCTCCGCGTCGGCCGCGACACCGCCGTCGGCGGCGACGCCGCCGGACGACTCGAGGCCGGCGCTGCCGGGCTGGACGGGCAGTTCGGTCTCGGTCTCGTCCTCGACGTCGTCGCCGTAGCCCGTCTTGATCTGGGGCTCGCCGAGGTCGTCACCGGCCGCGTGGCGACCGGCGCGCTTGCCGAAGACGATCAGTTCCGGCAGCGCGTTGCCGCCGAGTCGGTTGCCGCCGTGGACGGAGACGCAGGCGCACTCGCCGGCCGCGTAGAGGCCGTCGATGCAGGTCTGGCCGTTCTCGTCGACCTCGATGCCGCCCATCGCGTAGTGCTGGCCGGGCTTGACCGGCATCGGCTCGACGAGGCCGTCGACGCCCTCGAAGTCCTCCGCGAGGTGGAGGATGTTCTCGAGGCGGTCGAGGATGCGTTCCTCGCCGAGGTGGCGCATGTCGAGGTGGACGTACTCGTCGTTGACGCCCCGTCCCTCCTGAACCTCGGTCAGTTCGGCGCGGGCGACGACGTCGCGGCTCGCGAGTTCGCCGGAGTTGTTCGCGTAGCCGTGCTCGAACATGAACCGCTCGCCCTCGCTGTTGTAGAGGATGCCGCCCTCGCCGCGGACGCCCTCAGAAATGAGGACGCCGGTCGACGGCAGCGACGTCGGGTGGAACTGGATGAACTCCATGTCCTCGAGCGGCGCGCCAGCGCGGTAGGCCATCGCGTGGCCGTCGCCGGTACAGGAGACGGCGTTGGTGGTGTGATCGAAGGCCTGTCCGGGACCCCCGGTCGCGAGGACGACGCCCTGGTTCGCCTTGAACCCTTCAATCTGGCCGGACTGGACGTCGTAGGCGACGACGCCGTGGCACTCGCGGTCGTTGGGGTCGTCCTCGTCGGTCGTCGCCAGATCCATGACGTACCACTCGTCGTAGACCTGGATGCCGCGCTTGACGACCTGTTCGTACATCGTGTGCAGCAGGTGGTGGCCCGTCTCCGCACCGGCGTAGGTGGTCCGCGGATAGGAGAGGCCGCCGAACGGCCGCTGGGAGACGCGGCCGTCCTCCTCGCGCGAGAACGGCATCCCCCAGTGCTCCAGGCGCATCGTGTCCTCGGGAGCGTCCTGTGCGAGGGTCTCGACCGCCGGCGCGTCGCCGAGGTAGTCCGACCCCTTCATCGTGTCGTAGGCGTGGAGCTCCCAGTCGTCGCCCTCCTGCAGGGCGGCGTTGATTCCCCCTTCGGCCGCGCCGGTGTGGCTGCGAACCGGGTGGAGTTTCGAGACCAGTGCGACGTCCGCACCAGCCTCGTCCGCTGCGACCGCGGCCCGGAGGCCGGCGCCGCCGGCGCCGACCACGATAACGTCGTGTTCGTACATGGATTACCAGAACTTCAGGTTCTTCTTGACTGCCTCCCGCTTGAGCTCCTGAATGTGCTCGGTGAGCGGGATGTCTTTCGGGCACACCTCGGTACAGGAGAACTGGGTCTGGCACCGCCAGACGCCGTGTTCCTGCTCGAGAATGCGGAGTCGGTGCTCCTTGATCGCCTCGCCCTCTCGGTCGTCCATCGCGAACTTGTAGGCCTTGTTGATCGCCGCCGGCCCGAGGTAGTTGTTGTCGCCGGCCGCGATGTTACAGCTCGACATACAGGCGCCACACCAGATACACCGCGAGGACATCTTGATCTTCTCGCGATTCTCGGGGCTCTGGCGCTGCTCCTCCAGGTCTGCCGGATTCGGCGTGTCCTCGTCCTGGAAGTACGGCTCGACGGTGTGCATCTGGTCGTAGAAGTGGTCCATGTCGACGACCAGGTCCTTGACGACCTCCTGATGTGGCAGCGGTTCGATCCGAACCGGATGCTCGAGGTCGGCGATCTGGGTCTTGCAGCCCAGGCGCTGTTTCCCGTTGACGAAGAACGCGTCGGAGCCGCAGACGGCCTGCCGACAGGAGTGACGGAAGGTCAGCGAGGAGTCGTAGGTGTCTCGCGCGTACATGACCGCGTCGAGGACCGTCATCCCCTTCTCGAAGGGGACGTGGAAGTCGTCGAATCGCGGTTCCTGCTTGCCCTCGACTTCGGGGTCGTAACGGAACACCTTGATGAGGACCGTCTTCCCCTCGAGTTCGGAGGCGTCGGCCGCCGTCTGGTCGATCATCCCGTCCTCTTTTTCCTTCTCGTCGACGGGCGACTCCGCGCCCTTCATCTCCGGGTCTTCCGGTGCTTCCTGCGTTTCGGGTTGCTGTTGTTGGGTACTCATGTTAGGTCCACCCCGCCATCGTGGTCGCAACGTAGATTCCCTGCCCGATCAGTCCGAGGCTCGCGATCACAAGCACTGCGAGCACGACCTTCTTTTGCGTCCCCTCCAGCCCCTGATTGAGCAGGGCGTTGTAGACGCCGTTGACGCCGTGGAAGGTGCCGGCGATCAGGAACGACACCATCGTCAGGAAGTAGCCCACGTTCTGCATGCGGGCCTGCGTGCCGGCGAACTCGATCTCCGCGGCGTGGTTGACGAAGTGCAGGAGGAAGAAGTGAAAGGCGAGCACGACGACGAGAAACGCCGCCGTGATCCGCTGGAGCAGCCAACCGGTTCCGCCGGGCGTAAACGAGGAGTATCGTTCCGCCATCAGATGGTCACCTCGGTCATGAACGTCGGCACGCTCGCGACGGTGATGATGGCGGTCAACACCAGCGAGGCGTAGAAACTCTTGTCCTGTGCCTCCAGCCCGACGCCGAGGTCGACCATCAGCAGGCGAAGCCCGTTCAGGATGTGAAAGACCGCCACCGCCAGGAGGCCGACCTCGAGAACTCGCACGATAAACAGCGCCTCGAGGCCCTGAAGGGTGTTCGTATACGCTTCGGGTCCGGACAGCGCGCTACTCAACACGGCGATGTGGGTAAACAGGTAGCCGATCAGCATCCACCCGGTGAACTTGTGGAAGATCCACGCCCACATGCCGGCCGAGAACTCCTTCCAGCGACCGAAGTCCTCGACGAGGCCGCGATTGTAAGACTGACTCATACGCTCATGTGAACCGTTAGACCGTGGGGGTATAGAAGTTACTTTTATCTCTGGAGCGGGACGGTCGGTCGGTCCTGATTTGATCAGAAATCGACTCGTTTTTGCACACGAATCCTGAACCCGTTCGGGATTCGAGCGTCGTCCGTCCGTTCGTTCGGAGTCGGCGAGCGCCGCGGTCGCCCTCGAGGCGGGTCACTCCCCGTCGTCCGGCTCGGCCGACCGGAGTTCCGACCGCGAACTTTCCTTGGTCCGTTCGCGCTCGAGCGCCGTCCGGGTGTCCGCCGACAGGCCGACCAGATGGCAGAGGGGGTTGCCCGGGTAGACCACGGGATTCTCGAGGACGCCGACGATCAACCCCGTGAAGGGTGCCTCGACGGTGACGATGTCGTCTTCCTCCTTGAACGGGTTCGTGATCGTACAGATCGTCTCGCCCTCCCGGACGAACTCGCCGCGGCCGCGTTTCATGTCGACGATGCCGCCCGCGTCGGCGCGGATCCAGGTCTTCTCGTTGTCGTCGTCGATCACGGTCCGCCAGCCGGGCCAGTGGACCGACGAGTCCGGGTGGCAGCCGAACTCGGCGAGCACGCTCGCGACGCCGGTCAGCGCGCGGTCGATCAGTCGGCGCTGGAACCGGTGGGCTTCGCCCATCTCGACGGTGATCGCCGGAATGCCCGCGCGGGTCGCCTCGCGGCGCAGCGTCCCGGAGGGCCCCTCGCCGGCGATGACGACGTTCGAACTGAACGCCTTGGCGAGGCGGCCGACGTTCGGATCGTCCATGTTCGCCCTGACGTGGAGCATGTTCGTTCGTCCGCGCGTGGACGTGTGGAAGTCGATCCCGAGGTCGCAGGGTTCGATGAAGTTCGTGAAGATTCGGTAGGCCATCCGCCGGGCGGACGTCGAGTCCTCGCGGCCGGGGAACGAGCGGTTCAGGTCCCGATCGTAGATCGGCAGGTACCGCTCCTGTGCGAGGAAGCCGGGGACGTTCATCACGGGCAGACAGACCAGCGTCCCGTGGAGTTCCGAGTGGTCCCAGTCGTGGGCCACCTCGCGAACGACCTCGATGCCGTTGAGTTCGTCGCCGTGGGCGGCGGCCGAGAGGAACACCGTCGGGCCCGGTCGCTCGCCGTTGACGACCGTCACCGGGATGCGGACGGGATCACCGAGGTAGGTTTCGCTGATGCCGTACCGGATGTTGGCCGACTCGCCGGGGTCGACCCGGCCGCCGTTGTAGGTGAACGGCTCGGGGTCGCGGTCGGACGCACCGTCGTCCGGCGGTTCGTCCATAACGTCGCTCATACCGGTTGCTTGACCGGTAGCAATGTGAATCTTCTCACCTCGACGTGAAATCGGAGCGAGAACGGCGGCCGCCGGTGTGGATATTACGGCGAAACCGGTCGTTGCACTGAAACGAAGACGGGGAAAATCTCTCCCCGTGGGCATACGTTTTGTACGATGCCATGGTAGCCCCGGCTATGGATATTCGCGAAGCGACCGCAGACGACATCGACGCCATTCGTTCGATCGCCCAGCGCTCGCTCGAGTCGACGTACACGGACTTTCTCAGCACGGAAACCGTCGACGACGCGATCGAACAGTGGTACGGCGAGTCCTTTACCGACGACCTCGAGGACAATCACTCGATGGTCCTCGTCATCGAGCGAGACGGGGAGGTCGCCGGCTTCTCTCAGAGCGACATGATCGGCCAGCAGTACGACACCGGTCGCATCCTCTGGTTGCACATCGATCCCGACCACCGGGGCGGCGGCACCGGCGTCCGGCTGCTCGTGCGCACCCGCGAGAAACTGCTCGACAAGGGCGCCGACCACGTCCAGGCGCTCGTCCTCGAGGACAACGAGGGCGGCAACGAGTTCTACCGTGACAACGGCTTCGAACGGGCCGGCCAGCGCGATGTCGAGATCGGCGAGGAGACCTTCACGGAGAACGTCTACGCCGAGGGCGAGATCGGCGACGAGGGCTGGAAGGCCGTCGACGAACTCGAGGTCGACGGCGAGACGGTGTTCGTGAACTACGGCGAGGCCTCCCGCGGGGCGAAGGCGCCGTTCTACGGCGCCTACGAGACCGCAGACGGCGAGGAACTGTACGCCTGGTACTGCGGCTACTGCGACTCGCTGGAGAACAGCATGGACACGATGGGACGAATCGAGTGCAACGTCTGTGGCAACCGACGGAAAGCGACGCGGTGGGACGCGTCCTACCTCTAAGGGTAGCGTCCCGCCGTCGGCCGGGCGTTCGCGGGACCGTCTCTCCCCGAGTCGTCTGCCAGTGCGTTCGCGCGCGACGCGCGGCCGCCGGTCGCGTCACGACGGTCGTCCCGATGGCGTCGGCGTAAGCCGATATTTCGGGACCGGTACGGGAACGATACTCCAGTTGTCACCGCATTACAATTGCCAACTCGGTCGACGACTCGAGTGCGCCGGCCCTCGTTCCGTTCGGGTCGTCGACCGACCTCCGTTCGGACAGTCGACAGGTGGAACGAGCGCATACTGACGTGTCGAACGAACACAGACTGACGTATCTCTCGAATGAGTAGACAGGAACACATCGTCGACGGGTTCAAAGCGACGCTCGTCGCTCGAGCGATCTACATGGTCTCGAGCGCGCTGTTGATGCTCGTACTGGCGCGCTATCTCCTCGATCCCGACGGCTACGGGACGCTGTACTGGGTGATCGGCATTCTGGCGATGATTCAGCTCGTCGCGGATCTGGGGCTCGGAAAGTCCGCGGCCCGGTACTTCTCGGAGTACCGGGAGCGGGATCCGAAGCAGATTCCCTACCTGATCGAGTCGACGATCACCTTCAAGATCGTCCTCATGGCGCTCGTCGGCTACCTCCTGTTGCTGTTTCACGAACAGCTGGCGGTCGCGCTGGGCGAACCGGAAGCCGCGGCGTTTCTCGCGGCCGGGATCCTCTACATCGCCGCCTTCTCGTTCAGCACCTTCGCGGAGATCTCGTTCCAGGGGTTCAACAATCTCGCGTACAGCGCCGTCGTCAGGGCGATCAGCGGCTTCTCCCGGCTCGTCTTCGCCGTCGGGTTCGCGCTGCTCGGGCTGGGCGCCCTCGGGGCCTTCTTCGGCTACATCGTCGGCTACGTGCTGTCGGCCACGGTCGGGTTGGCGCTGCTGTACTACAAGTTCTACGCGTCGTACGATCGCGCGGAGAGCTACGAGGAAGGGTTGGCTCGCCGGCTGGCCGAGTACAGCGTTCCGTTGACGGCGACGCGCAGCGCGAACATCATCGACAAACAGGTCGACACCGTCCTCGTCGGCATCCTCCTGAACCCGACCGCGGTCGCCTTCTACACGCTCGGCAAACAGATCACCGATTTCGTGCTCTCGCCCGCCGAGTCGCTCGGCTTCACGATCTCGCCGAACTTCGGCGAGCAGAAGGCCGCCGGGCAACTCGAGGAGGCCCGTCGGATCTACGAGACCTCGCTGACTCACACGATGCTGTTCTACGTCCCGGCGGCCACCGGGCTAGCGATCGTCGCCGAACCGTTCGTCACCATGGTGTTCGGCGGGAGTTACGCGGGCGCGGTCCCGGTGCTCCAGGTGCTGGCCGGCTTCATCGTCCTCCAGGCCGTCACGAACCTGACCAGCGACACCTTGGACTACATGGGTCGGGCCCGCCACCGAGCGGTCGCGAAGGGCGCGACGGCGGCGGCCAACTTCGGGTTGAACATCGTCCTCATCCCGATGATCGGCGTCGTCGGCGCGGCGATCGCCACGGTCGCCACGCACTCGGTGTACGTGGCGGTCAACCTCTACATCGTCCACCTGGAACTCGATCTGCGCCTCCTCCGGCTGACCAAGTCGATGGGGGCGATCTGTGCCATCACCGGCGTCATGGCCGTCGCCGTCCTGCTGGTGACGCCGCTGGTCTCGAGTTTCCTGATGCTCGGCGGCGCCATCGCACTCGGCGCGGCGACGTGGGCCGTTCTCGTGGTCGCGAGCGGACTGGTCGACCCCCAGCAGGTCCGCTCGGCGATCACGTAACGAATCGAACCGTTGGCCGCCGTTCCGGCGGTTGATTACCGCATACTTTTCCCGTGCGTCGCTGTGTACTCCGGTATGGCAGTCGCCGATCCCGTCACCGTAGGGGTGCTGAGTCTACACACGAGCAAGGAGACGAAAGCGATCCTGAACGCCGTCGAGGCGCTCGGCCACGACACCGAGTGGCTCCGGTCGGAGAACACCTCGATCAGCGTCACCGACGGCAGCGTCGTCCTCGAGCCGGGGGTCGACGTCATCGCCAACCGGATGCTGCTGTCGAACACCGAACAGCCCGCCGAGGAACTGGGGCTGGCGAACACGTTCGCCCAGCTGGTGCCGACGCTCAACGAGCCGTCGACCGTGCTGACGGCGATCCACAAACTCGCAACTGCGACGACGCTGGCCGCCAACGACGTTCGGACCCCCGACGTCACCCTCGCGCTCAGCGGCGAGCAACTCAACGCGGCGCGCGACCGATACGGCGAGGAGGCCGTCTACAAGACGGCGATCGGAACCCACGGTGGTGGAACCTGGAAGGTCGGCCCGAACGACCCGGTCAACGCCAAGGTCGGTAACCGATACGCCTTCCTGCAGGAACTCATCGACCGCGACGACGCCCGCCACCGCGACGTCCGCGTCTACGTCGTCGGCGGCGAGGTCATCAGCGCGATGTACCGGTACGCGCCCGACAACGACTGGCGGACCAACGTCGCGCTCGGGGGCTCCGTCGAAGACGCGACCGACGACCTCCCCGAGGAGGCCCGCGAGATGGCCCGCCGCGCCGCCGACGCCATCGGCCTCGACTACGCCGGCGTCGACCTCGTCGAGGGCGACGAGGGCTGGTTCGTCCTCGAGGTCAATCCCACCGCGGGGTTCAAGGGGCTGTACGAGGCGACCGACGTCAGTCCGGCGCCCTACATCGCGAAACTCGCCATCGAGCGCGCCGGCGGCGACGTCGACCAGGAACGCGTCGAGGACCTCTCGAGCGTGCTGGACGACTCTCGGCCGACCGCCCAGCCCATCAAGGCGACGACGCCGGACGCGGAGCCGAGCGTGATCGGCTACACCGAAAAGATCGTGCTCTCGGGCACGAGCGGCTCGAAGACCGTCCTCGCGAAGTCCGACACGGGTGCGACGCGGACCAGCATCGACACCGCGCTCGCGGCCGACATCGGCGCCGGCCCGATCAAGTCGATCACGAAGATCCGCTCCGGCAGCAGCAAGACCGCCAGGAGCCGTCCCGTCGTCGACGTCGTCGTCGGCGTCGGCGGTAACCAACACACCGTCACCGCCAGCGTCGAGGACCGCAGCCACATGGACTACCCCGTCATCCTCGGCCGGGACATCCTCGGGAACTACCAGGTCGACGTGGGTCGCCGCGTCGACGCCGACGCGCCCGACACGCCCGAAGAAGAGGAATAAGAAACGTAACGGTCGACCTCGGAACGGCCGAACTGTTGAATATCACCCTCGCGGCCGACGATGGCTTTTGATTCACGGCCTCCGACAGCGGCGAGTATCGCGTCCGCCGGCCGAGTCGAGGACCGACGGTGACGATCCGAGGGGCGACCGATCGCCGCCCCTCGCGAAGACCGTCGTCGACGGGACAGACTCCGCGTCGCTAGCGGTCCAGGGACGTCGCGGCGTTTCGAGGGGCTCGCGGACGGATCCCGAAAGCGCTTCGAGGAAGACGCTCGAATGCTGAACGATCCTCGATTCGGGCCGACACCGGAAGCCGAGGAGGCAATCAGTGTTAATATATCCGGAAGAATTATTCTTGTAGTAGAAAGACAACGTCATGGAACCGAAAACATTAATAGGCGAACGTGGCTTTTACCGGGTGATGACATGGTCCAACCAAGACTGGTGGCCGAACCTGTTGCGATTAGACGTTCTCGACGATAACGCCTTCGAGGCCGGGCCGTACGGCGAGGACTTCGACTACGCCGAGGAGTTCCAGAAACTCGACTACGAGGAGGTCAAAGCGGACATCGAGGACGTGATGACGTCCTCCCAGGACTGGTGGCCGGCCGACTACGGCCACTACGGGCCGTTTTTCATCCGGATGGCCTGGCACAGCGCCGGGACCTACCGGACGGCCGACGGCCGCGCCGGCGCGTCGGGCGGTCTGCAGCGTCTCCCGCCGGAGAGTAGCTGGCCGGACAACGTGAATCTCGACAAGGCACGTCGGCTGCTCCAGCCGGTCAAACAGAGGTACGGCCGCAAGCTCTCGTGGGGCGACCTGATCGTGCTGGCCGGGAACGTCGCGCTGGAGTCGATGGGCTTCGAGACGTACGGCTTCGCTGGCGGCCGCGAGGACGAGTTCAAGTCCAACGAGGTCGTCGAGTGGGGGCCCGAGACCGAGTGGGAGACGACCTCGCCCGAGCGCTTCGAGGACGAGGAGGTCGGCAATCTCAAGAACCCGCTCGCGAACACCGTGATGGGGCTCATCTACGTGAACCCCGAGGGCCCGTACGGCGAACCGGACGTCGAAGGGTCCGCGAAGAACATCCGCGAGGAGTTCTCGCGCATGGCGATGAGCGACCGGGAGACGGTGGCACTCATCGCTGGCGGCCACACCTTCGGGAAGGTCCACGGCGCGGACGACCCCGAGGAGAACGTCGGTCCCGAGCCCGAGTCGGCACCCATCGAACAGCAGGGCCTCGGTTGGGCGCAGGAGCACGTCGAAGACAAGGCCGGCGGCCTCGACGTCATCACCAGCGGTATCGAGGGGCCGTGGAACGCCACGCCGATCCAGTGGGACATGGGCTACATCGACAACCTGCTGGAGCACGACTGGACCTCGGTCAAGGGTCCCGGCGGTGCCTGGCAGTGGGAGCCCGTCGGCGACGACATCGATGAGGCGCCGTCCCCACACGACTCCGAGGTGAGCGAAGAGCCGATGATGCTGACGACGGACGTCGCCCTGAAGCACGACGACGACTACCGGGAGATCCTCGAGGAGTTCCGAGAGGATCCGGAGGCCTTCCAGCAGGCGTTCGCGAAGGCGTGGTACAAGCTCCTCCACCGCGACATGGGCCCGCCCGAGCGGTACCACGGCCCGGAGGTCCCCGACGAGACGTTCGTCTGGCAGGACCCGATTCCCGAGGCCGACTACGAGTTCGTCGGCGACGAGGAGGCCGCACAGCTCAAAGACGAGATCCTCGCCTCGGACCTCTCGGTCTCGCAACTGGCGAAGACCGCGTGGGCCTCGGCCTCGACCTACCGCGACAGCGACAAGCGCGGCGGCGCGAACGGCGCTCGCGTCCGACTCGAACCACAGCGCAGCTGGGAGGTCAACGAGCCCGAGGAACTCGAGACGGCGCTCGAGACCCTCGAGGGCATCCAGGAGGAGTTCAACGCCTCGCGCGACGACGACGTGCGGGTCTCGCTGGCCGACCTGATCGTCCTGGGCGGCAACGCGGCCGTCGAGCGGGCGGCGGCCGAGGCCGGCTACGACGTCGAGGTTCCCTTCGAGCCCGGTCGCACGGACGCCACGCAGGACCTGACCGACGTCGACTCCTTCGAGGCGCTCGAACCGGAGGTCGACGCCTTCCGCAACTACCTCGGCGACGGCGACGTCGACGACCTGTACGACACGCCCGAGGAGCGGATGGTCGACAAGGCGGAACTACTGAACCTGACGGTGCCCGAGATGACCGTGCTGGTCGGCGGCATGCGCGCTCTCGGCGCGACCTACGGGGACGCCCACCGCGGGGCCTTCACCGACGAACCGGGAACGCTGACCAACGACTTCTTCGAGAACCTGCTCGATATGAAGTACGAGTGGGAGCCGGTCGACGAGAACGAGGAAGTCTTCGAAGTGCGCGACCGCGATACCGGCGAGGTCGAGTGGGAAGCCACCCGCCTCGACCTCATCTTCGGGTCGAACGCCCGACTTCGCGCCACCGCGGACGTCTATGCCGCCGCTGACGGTGAGGAGAAACTCGTCGAGGACTTCGTCGACGCCTGGCACAAGGTGATGACGCTCGATCGCTTCGACCTCGAGTAAGGACTCGAGACGTCGACTCCGACGCGTCTCACTTCTCGCTCGACGCGCCGTTCGCGTTGCGATCGGTTACCCTTACTAGATGCCGGTGGTGTCCTCGTCGTCGGTGAGATCCTCGTTCCCGCTGTGCTGGACGATCACTTCGTCGTTGTTGATCTCGTTGATCTCCGAGGCTTCGATGGGGTAGTCCTCGTCGTCGTGGCCGCCGCCCCAGTTCATCCGCGCTTTGAGACGATCCGTCAGCCCCGGCTCCGGATCGACGTAGGCCGTCTGCCCCTCGACCTCCGCGACGATGCCGATCTGTTCGCCGGTCTCGTCGACGACGTCCTTCCCCTGATCGTCCTCGGAGAGCTCGATTCGGCCTGCACCGCCCATATCGCCCGTGTCGGCGGTCGACGTCCCGGTACCGGACTCGACTTCAACGTCGGGTTCGCCGGTCGCCTCGGTGCCGGTACCCATGCCAGCGCCGGCACCTGCACCGCCGGCCTCGGCGATCGTCTCGATCTCGCCGTACTCCTCGACGTCGATGATCTCGCCCTCGATGACGTCGGTGCCGATGACCTCCGAGTCGAGCAGTTCGGTCTCCTCGAGGGTGAAGATCATCCGCGTCCGTTCGTCGATCTGCTCCTCGATCGTGCGACGCTCGATCAGTTCGCTGTGGACCGCGTCGCCCTCGTCGCGATTGCTCCGGATGACTCCCTGCTCGATGACGTCGTCGGCGGTCACGTCCGTCCGTACGACGTCGCTCTCGAGGATCGACCGCTGGACGCTCTCGAGTTCGATGCCGGTCTCGATCTTTTCGCTCTCGAGTTCGTCGTGCTGGTCGACGTCGACGTCGACGACCTTGCTCTCGATCGTGTAGCGTTCGACTTCCTCGATCGTGTCGAGGCGGCTCTCCTCCGTGATTACCTCGATCTCGTCGGCGGTGACGAACTCGGTGTCGACGATTTCCCGGTTCAGCAGCTCCGAGTCGACGACGTGGCGTTCGGCGAGTTCGGTGTCGACGACCTCGCTCTCGATGGTGTCCCGCTCGACGACCTCCGTCTCGACGACCTGGGTTTCGACGATTTCGGTCGTCACCGTCTTCCCCTCTCGAAGCTGATCCTCGAGTTCGTTTCGGCCGAGGTCGGCGCGTTCGAACGCCCGCTCGCGCTCGACGAGTTCGAAGTGGCCCAGTCCCTCCGCCGTGGACTCGTCCTCGTGGTAGATGAACACCAGGTCGTCGTCCTGAAACGCGTCGATGAACTCGTCCCAGGTGTACTCCTCGTGGTCGTCGGTGAGGTCGTCCCGGCGAGCGAAGGAGTGTCCGTGGTCCTCGCTGTCGCGAACCGTTACGGGGACCGCATCGCGGGCTTCCGCCCACTCCTTGATCCGCTCGGGGTCGGTGGTCATTCGCCGCTCCGACGGGGTGTCTGTCGACTGCTCGTCCGAGGGCATATCGTTTGCCATATCCCCAATCGCGGGCGAATCACACTTGAGTCGGCGGGGCCCTCTCGCCGGTCAGTATCTCGTTTCTCCGGCCCCCGAACGCGGCATGAATTATCGGGTCGGTAATCGCGGTTTACGGCGCCGGTCAGGGCGACTCCCGGTCGTCGGGGCGCCAGCAGCACCGGATTACCGGTGTCGACCCTCGACTCGAGTCACTCTGCCGACCGTTTCAGTGGGTTCCGTCTCGAGCAACGTTCGTTTGATCGCCCGAGGCCCCGTCGCTCGAGGGGACGATACCGAGCCTGTCGTCGGGGTGGTCAGTCCGATTCGTACTCCGCCCACAGGTACCGCGTCGCGACGCTCCGGTACGGTCGCCACTGGTCGGCGATGTCGCGCATCTCGGCGCGGGAGAGCTCCCCACCGTTCCCGTAGAGGTCCTCGATCGCGCGGCGAATGGCGAGGTCACCCAGCGGCAACACGTCTTCGCGTTCCAGGACGAACAGGAGGTACATGCGCGCCGTCCACTCGCCGACGCCCTTGATCTCGGTCAGTCTGTCGACGACCTCGTCGTTCGAGTACTCGGCCATCCCCTCCCGCGTGTAATCGTTCGCTCGGAAGGCACGCGCGGCGTTGCGCATGTACTCGACCTTGCTCTCGGAGAGGCCGGCCGCGCGCAGCGCCTCGTCCTCCGCGTTCAGGACGTTCTCGGGGGTCACCTCGCCGCTGAGCGACTCGAAGACGCGCTCGCGAACGGCGGCCGCGCTGGCCGTCGACAGCTGTTGATTGATGATCGTGATACAGAGCCGCTCGTACTCGTCCCAGTCCCGTTCGACGTACGGATCGTGTCGCTCGATGAGGTCGGCCATCACGGGGTCGCGTCGCAGTACGGAGTGTGCCTCGTCCAGCATTCGGATACGAGCGTAAGGGACCGGGAGCGGATAGGCGTCCCGGTTGCGAATCGCCGCCGACTCGTGGGGAGACCGCTCGAGGACGGTCACACCCCGAGGCACGGCCTACGCCTGCCCTTTTCGGCCCGCCCGTCGAGACGAATCCGCCGCTCTTCGCACCGACGTGATTCGGCGAGGAGGTTTTCGCGTCGGACGGTCTACCGTCGGTATGACTACCCGGTCATCGGTCTTCTGTCCGCTGTGCAACGAAGGGATGGTTCTCGACGAGGATCTCGAACACCATCTCGTCTACGATCACCGACCGCGCGAGTTGGCCAAAGAACTCGTCGCGGAGTGGGAAGCGGAGGAACTCGGCGACGCCGTCTGACCGATCGCGCGTTCCAGACGGCGTGTCCGGTCGAGTCGTCGCGTAGAACCGATCGAAAGCCGATTCAGTTACCGATCGCCGGCGTCGGTCTCGAGTCCCGGAGGCGTCTCGGGTTCGACATTGGCCAGGCGCATCGCGTTGCCGGTCACGCCGAGGCTCATCCCCATGTCGCCGATGACCACCGCGTGGATCACCGTGACGAGGCCGAACGGCGTCCCGGCGGCGAGGACGGCCTTCACCGCGAGGCTCGCCCAGATGTTCTGGCGGATGACGCCGTTGGCGGTGTGGGAGAGTTCGTAGAGGTACGGCAGCCGCGTGAGGTCGTCGCTCATCAGCGCCACGTCGGCCGTCTCGAGGGCGGTATCGGTCCCCGCAGCGCCCATCGCGATGCCGACGCCGGCGGTCGCGAGCGCGGGCGCGTCGTTGATGCCGTCGCCGACCATGGCGACGGTGGCGTCCTCGCTGGTCGCCCCGTTGCCGTCTCCCTCACTACCCTCCTCGTCCTCGCCCTCGAGCCGGCGAATCCACTCGAGTTTCTCGTCGGGCAGCAGTTCGGCGTGGTACTCGTCGATCCCCACCGCTTCGGCGATGGCGCGGGCGGTGCCCTCGTTGTCGCCGGTGAGCATCACGACGCGGACCCCTTGCTCCTGCAGTTTCGAGACGGCCCACTTCGCTTCGGGTCGGACGCGGTCCGCCACGGCGATAACGCCCAGCGGTCGGTCTTCGGTGCCGACGACGACGACGGTCTTTCCGTCCGCCTCGAGGTCCGGGACGACGTCCGCGAGGACGTCCAGACAGCCATCGCGCTCGCACTGCGGGCTCGAGTCGTACCCCAACTCCTCGAGGGCCATACCGCCGTCGGTCGTCGCGTGGGCGTGTTTCAGGTCGGCGAGGCCGTCGAACAGGTCCGGCTTGCCGACGTAGTGGGTGGCGCCGTCGATTTCGGCGCGGACGCCCTTCCCGGTCAGCGCCTCGAACGCCGAGACGTCGGGGTCGTCGTCCGCGTCGGTGACTCCCTGGTCCTCGGCGTAGTCGACGATCGCCTGCCCGATCGGGTGTTCGCTGCGTCGTTCGATGGCGCTGGCCCGCCGGAGGACGTCGTCCTCGTCGGCTCCCTCGAGGGGGATCACGTCGGTCACGGAGAGGTCGCCCACGGTGAGGGTTCCCGTCTTGTCGACCGCGAGCACGTCGCTCTCGCCGACGGCCTCAAGGTAGCGCCCGCCCTTGATGAGCACGCCGTTTCGGGCGGCGCTCGTGATGCCGGAGACGACGCTGACCGGCGTCGAGATGACGAACGCGCAGGGGCAGGCGATCACCAGCAGCGTCAGCCCGCGGAGGAACCAGGTGTTCCACGAGGCGCCCGCGAGCAGCGGCGGCGCGACGGCGAGCGCGACCGCGAGCGTGACGACGATCGGCGTGTAGACGCTCGCGAAGCGGTCGACGAACCGCTCGCGCTGGGTCTTCTCGCGCTCGGCGTCCTCGACCATGCGGACGATTCGGGCGATCGTCGAGTCGTCGGCCTCGCTGGTCACCTCGACCTCGAGATAGCCCGACTCGGGGATCGTCCCGGCGAAGACCTCGTCGCCCGCCGTCTTGTCGGCGGGCACGCTCTCGCCGGTGATCGGCGACTGGTCGACCGCACTTTCACCCTCGAGCACCACGCCGTCGGCCGGGATCTTCTCTCCGGGCCGAACGACGACGGTGTCACCGACCGCGACCTCCTCGGCGGGGACCGTCTCCTCGCTGCCGTCCTCGCGCTTGACCGTCGCCGTATCGGGCGAGAGGTCCATCAGTTCCCGCAGCGAGTCGCGGGCGCGGTCCATCGAGAACTGCTCGAGCAGTTCCGCGACGCTGAACAGCACCGCGAGCATCGCCCCCTCGAAGGGGTGGTGGGCCGCGACGCTGGCGAGGATCCCGACCCCCATCAGGAAATCGATGTCCAGACTCCGGTTGCGCGCGGAGTAGTAGCCGTTCCGGAGGATCGGCGCACCGGCGATGGCCGCGGTGACGAGAAAGAGCGCCGTCGAGAGGTGGTAGGTCCGATCGACGAGACCGCCGCCGACGAGCGAGAACAGCGCCGGGTTCGCGCTCGGTAGAACGAACTCGAGGAGCATCCCCAGCCCCACGAGGACGGCCCCGATACCCGTCGTGACGGCCCGGCGGCTCTGCCAGATCGGCTCGTCGTCGCCCATCGGCTCGCCGCCGGTGCCGTCGTCCATCGGCGTCGCGTCGTAGCCTGCGGAGCCGATAGCATCGGCGACCGTCTCCGAGTCGGCGCCGTCGTCGACCGCGACCGTCACGCGACCCGAGGCCGGCCGGGTCTCGATCTCGCCGACGCCCGCGGTGCCCTCGAGCGCGTTCTCGACCTTGTTCGCACAGGAGGCGCAGTCCATGTCGGGCACCGAGAACGTCAGCTCCGACGCCGCGCCGACGATCTCGTAGCCGGCCGCGCGGACCCGCTCGCGGATCGCGTCCTCGTCGGTCCGCGTCGGATCGAACTCGACGACGAGGCGACCGCTGGTCACCCGCGCGTCGATCCCGTCGATTCCCTCGAGTCGCTCGACGCTGTTGGTCACCTTCCCGGCACAGGAGGGACAGTCCATCTCGGGGACGCGGAGCTCGAGGGTCCGGCTCGTATTCGCGTCCGGCGGCGCATCGGGTGCCGATGGGGAGGTGTCGCTCATTACTGGTCAGTAGTCGTCCCGCTACTATACGGGTTATTTGGCGTGCGCCAAATCAGGTGTCGGCTCGAGCTAATCGGTCGTCCTTCGAGGTCGGCTTCGGCCCATCGCGTAGACTCGACCAGCCAGCGTGCGGTGGCGCGCGCTGTCGCCCGCCCGAGCGACCGCGAGGGCGGGCGCCTATGCCGTGCGAGGGATGAGTGAGCGACTGGAAGGAGCGAGCGAATCGGTTGGGGAGGGTGTGGCTATTCCCTGTTGCCACGAGAGCAGCACACTCGTTCCGGAACGAGTTCGCGAGTCGACCGTTCGGTTTCTCCGTCTATAGCGGGGCACCGGTTCTCATTCAGAGTCCAGCCGCCAACGTCTCGAGCGACTCGTCTTCGTCCACGAACGTCGTCGCGAGGCTGGACTCGGCCCGCCGAAGCCGGTAGGAGAGCGTCGATCGCGGAATCTCGAGTCGCTCCGCCAACTCGCCGAGTTCGATCCGGCGCGGCGTCTCGTAGTAGCCGTGCTCGACGGCCGCCCGCAGCGCCTCGCGCTGTTCGTCCGGGAGGTCCTGCTCGGGCTCGAGCGGGGCGCGATCGGGATCGAGTTCCGTCAGCCGCAGCATCTCGATGCCGGTACACTCGCCGACCTCGTCGCCCAGCGCGTCGAAGAACTCGTGGATCGGCGCGTCGCTGCCCAGCACGATCCGCCAGCGGTAGCGCCGGCCCTCGCGGTAGGTCTCGAACAGCAGCCCCTTGCCGAGGTACTCGAGGGCGACGTGGGGAACCGACGTGCAGACGTCCGTGCGGTCCCAGTAGGTGTAGACGACCAGCGTATCGTTCGAGCGATCCAGTACCTGCACTTCGCAGTCGGCGCCGCAGTCGTCCTTGACCAGACAGTCCGCGAAGAAGGCCGCGTTCTTGTAGGCGTCCTCGAGAGCCTCGAGCGCCTCGGGCGAGCCCTCCGCGTGGTCGACCCGCCAGAGGCTGTCCCGGGTGACGTGACACGACAGCGAACGGATCGAGGTGTCGGGATACTCGGCGAGGACGTCGGCGACCGGGTTGGTGCCCGGTTCGTACTCGAGGGCGAAGACGAACTCTCTCATTGCGCGTTCGTAGGGTCCCACACGACAAAGGGGTTTCTCGCTCGAGCACGTACGATCGCTAATGGCATCGCCGGTGGTGATTTCGACCGTGACGAAACACGGCAGCGAGTTCTGGGCGTACTACCGCCGCTATACGGACACGACCGTCCACACGGCCGCGACCGCGGGACTGACGATCTTCGGGCTGCTGATCTTCCTCGATCCGTGGTTCGCCGTGCTGGCCATCGGCTCGTACGTCCTCCCGCCCGTCGTGCTGTATACGCTCTCGGACGACCGTGCCCCCGGCGCGGACGACGGGTCCCCACAGCAGGGCCGTCCGTCGGACCACACCGCGCGAACCATCGACTCGACGCGGCGGCGATCGACCGGCGGCTCACCGCGCGCGACCGACGGGCGCGACACGAGGGCGAACCCGCACACGGTCGTCGGTAACGGCGACACCGACAGCGATAGCGATGACGGCGATACCGATACCGATTCGGACAGCGACGGGACCGATACCGACTCCGACAGCGACGGGACCGACACCGACTCGGACAACGACGGAACCGACACCGATTCGGACAGCGACGGCTGACTCGAGATTCCGTCTCGAATCGGCGAACGAACGGTTCGGAGCCCCGCAGGGGCGAGAACTGCGAGACAACGAACGGGGAACGTAGTGACCCGTGAGCGACGCCGTTCACCGCGAGCGCCGATGGCGCTCGCGGGCCGACGACTGACCCGGAACCCGCGTTTACGCGGGTGAAGGGGAAGGAGGAGTGCTTTTAATCGAATTTTTGCCGAGGGTGCGCCTTCGGCGCACCCGCAGCGCAAAACTTCGTTTTACAGCCCGTCGCTGAGCAGTTCGCGGGCGATGACGTTCTTCTGAATCTCGCTGGTCCCCTCGTAGATCTGGGTGATCTTCGAGTCGCGGTAGAAGCGCTCGACGGGGAAGTCGTTGACGTAGCCGGAGCCGCCGTGGATCTGGACGGCCTCGTTGGCGACGTCGACGGCGACGCGCGAGGAGTACTCCTTGGCCATCGAGGCGAGTTTGGTGATGTCGTTGCCCTGGTCGACGTTCCAGGCGGCCTTGTAGGTCAGGTTGCGCGCGGCCTCGGTCTTCGTCGCCATGTCGGCGAGTTTGTGCTGGATGGCCTGGAACTCGCTGATCGGCTGGCCGAACTGTTCGCGGTCCTGGGCGTACTCGAGGGCGGCTCGAAGCGCCCCTTTCGCGATCCCGACGCCCTGTGCGGCGACGCCGGTTCGGGTGGCGTCGAAGAACTGCATCTGCTGGAGGAACGCGGCGCCCTCGTCGCCGATGAGGTTCTCCTCGGGGACGCGGACGTCGTCGAGGATGAGTTCGGCGGTATCGGAGGCCCGAATACCGAGTTTGCCGGTGATCTTGTCGGAACTGAATCCGTCGCGGTCGGACTCGACGACGATCTGGCTGAAGCCGTCGTACCGGCCCTCGGCGTCGGGGTCGGTCTTACAGAGGACGACGAAGAAGTCGCCGACGGTGCCGTTGGTGATCCACATCTTGTTGCCGTTGATCACCCACTCGTCGCCGTCCTTCTCGGCCTGCGTCGAGACCGAGGAGACGTCCGAGCCGGTGTCGGGCTCCGAGATCGCCGCGCCGGAGATCTTCTCGCCCATCGCGACGGGCTCTAAGAAGCGCTCCTTCTGGTCTTCGGTGCCGAACTCGCGGATGGCCTCGGTACCGAACGAACAGGCGAGAATCGAGAGCGCGATGCCGGGGTCGTAGGAGAACAGTTCCTCGGCGATGAGCACCGACTCGACCGTCGAGTAGCCGGCGCCGCCGTACTCGATCGGGATCGAGGAGCCGACGAGCCCCATCTCGGCGGCCTTGTCGACGATCTCGTGGGGGAACTTCTCCTCCTGATCGTACGTCTCGGCCTCCGGGACGATTTCGTTCTCGGCGAACCGAGCGACTTCTTCGCGGATCTGTTCCTGTTCTTCGCTGAGACCAAATTCCATGGGTGTGCATTCCAATCCCAGAGATAAAGAAGTTTGTAACCGACAGTGAACTCAACAACAGTTTCCTCGATAGAATGGGGAAACGTTCAAACAGGTCCCCATCGCACGTACGTCCATGGAGCTGGAAGATATCAACACTGTCGCAGTTCTCGGGGCGGGCAACATGGGCCACGGCATCGCGGAGGTCGTCGCGATGGCCGGCTACGATGTCACCATGCGCGACATCAAAGACGAGTTCGTCCAGAACGGGTACGAGCAGATCGAGTGGTCGCTGAACAAGCTCGCGGAGAACGACCAGCTCTCCGAGGAGGAGGCCGACGCCGCCCTCGAGCGGGTGACGCCGCTGGTCGACATGAGCGAGGCCTGCGGCGACGCAGACGTCGTCATCGAGGCCGTGCCGGAACAGATGGAGATCAAGAAAGACGTCTACGAGGAACTCGAGGAGGTCGCCCCCGACCGGGCGATCTTCGCGACCAACACCTCGAGCCTCTCGATCACGGACCTCGCGGAGTTCACCGAACGGCCGGAGCGGTTCTGCGGGATGCACTTCTTCAACCCGCCGGTGCGGATGGACCTCGTGGAGGTCATTTCAGGCGCGGAGAGCAGCGACGAGACCCTCGAGACCGTCGAGGCGCTGGCCGAGGATATCGGGAAGACGCCCGTGCGCGTTCACAAGGACTCGCCCGGCTTCATCGTCAACCGCGTCCTCGTGCCGCTGATGAACGAGGCCTGCTGGCTGGTTCACGACGACGAGGCGACCATCGCCGAGGTCGACTCGACGACCAAGTACGGGATGGGGCTACCGATGGGGAGCTTCGAACTCGCCGACCTCACCGGCATCGACGTGGGGTACCACGTGCTCGACTACATGAACGAAGTACTGGGCGAGGCCTACGAGCCGAGTCCGCTGTTCGAGCAGAAAGTCGAGAGCGAAGAACTCGGCAAGAAGACCGGCAAGGGCTTCTACGACTACGAGGACGGCGAGGGAGCCCAGATCCCCACCGACGAGCAGTCCGACCTCGTCGAGAAGCGGCTGGTCGCGACGCTGGCCAACGAGTGCGCCAAGCTGATCGGCGGCGACGTCGCGCCGCCCGAATCGATCGACGAGGCGACCAAACTCGGCGCCGGCTTCCCGGACGGTCCCGTCAAGATGGTCGACGAGTTCGGGATCGAGAACGCCCTCGAGGCGCTCGAGGAGGCCCACGAGAAGACCGGCCACGCGCGGTACGAACCCGCCGACTACCTCGAGGAGCGCGCCGAAGAAGGCGGCTTCTACGAGCAGGGGGGAGACGAGGGGACGACCGAGTTCGAGACGATCCGCGTCGAGTACCCCGGCGACATGGTCGGCCACGTCGTCCTCGACCGGCCCCACCGGATGAACACGATCAGCGACGAACTGCTCGAGGAACTCTCCGAAGCGATCGACCTGCTCGAGGACGACGACGAGGTCCGCGCGATCTGCATCATCGGCGAGGGCGAGCAGGCCTTCTCCGCGGGCGCGGACGTCCAGAGCATGGCCGGCAGCGGCGCCGACCCCCTCGAGGGCCAGGAACTCTCGCGACTGGGCCAGCGGACGTTCGGCGAACTCGAGTCCTGCGACCTGCCCGTCGTCGCCGGCATCGACGGCTTCTGTCTCGGCGGCGGGATGGAACTGGCCACCTGCGCCGACCTCCGGGTCGCCAGCGAGCGCTCCGAGTTCGGCCAGCCGGAACTGAACCTCGGCCTCATTCCGGGCTGGGGCGGCACCCAGCGGCTCAAGCACATCGTCGGCGAAGGTCACGCGAAGGAGATCATCCTCACCGCCGAGCGCTTCGACGCGGAGACGATGGCCGACTACGGCTTCGTCAACGAGGTCGTCGACGACGACGACCTCGCCGAGCGCGCGCTCGAACTCGCGACCGACCTCGCGGGCGGGCCGCCGATCGCCCAGAAGTTCACCAAGCGCGCGATGCTCACCGGTCGCGACGACACCGAGGCCGGCCTCGAGTACGAGGCCTCCGCCTTCGGCCACCTGATGGCGACCGACGACCTCATGGAGGGGATCACGGCCTTCATGGGAGACGAGGAGCCGGAGTTCGAAGGGAAGTAACGGGAGGAGATCCGGCGAGACGGCCGGCAACCCGCTCGCACCGATCCGCTACGGAGACTCCCGTCGTCGAGTGCCACGGCGTCCCGACGCAGTATCGGATTCGCTATCTTTTCGAGCCCGATCGAACGGCGAGGCAGATTCTCACCGCAGCCGAAAGGAGTAGTGGACTCGGTCGCCAGAATGGTACGAATTCTGATAGCTGGTCGCGAGATTTATCACGAAGAGGTACCATGAGTGACCCGTGGCTGTAACGATGCAGAGAACGGAGGGGGCAATCAATGAGTGACGAACTCGAGATCCTCGTCGTCGACGACGAGGCGCGTCTCGCGGATCTCTTCGCCGCGTGGCTCCAGAACGAGTGGACCGTCGACACGGCCTACGACGGCGAAGAGGCCCTCGAGAAGATGAGCGACGCCGTCGAAGTCGTCCTGCTCGACCGGCGTATGCCGGGCCTCTCCGGCGACGAGGTCCTCGAACGGATCAGAGACGCCGGCTACGAGTCGCGGGTCGTGATGGTGACCGCCGTCGACCCGGACTTCGACATCATCGAGATGGGCTTCGACGATTACCTCGTCAAGCCGGTCTCGAAGGACGAACTCGTCCAGATGGTCGACGACGTCGCCGATCGCTCGGAGTACGAGTCGGACATCCAGGAGTACTACGCGCTCGTCTCGAAGAAGGCGCTGCTGGAGTCCGAGAAGGCCGACCGCGCGCTCGCGGACAACGAGGAGTACCAGGACCTCTGCGACCGCGTCGCGGAACTCGAGGACCGCGTCGACGAAACGGTCTCCGGGATGTCCTCTCACGACGACTTCGTCGGCGCCTTTCAGGACTTGCAGTCGGAAAACTAGTCTCGATCGTCCGAATCGGCGTCGAACGCGAATTCGAACCGTGCCCCACCGTCCTCGCCCTCGGTCGCGGTAACCGACCAGCCGTGTCCAGTAGCGACTTCTCTCACGATCCAGAGCCCGATGCCGAGCCCCGACGACGATGACGAGACCGACTCCTCGAACACCTCGTCACGGATGTCGGCGGGCAGCCCCGACCCGTCGTCCTCGACGTAGAACCCCCGCGCCTGGGCGTCCGTTCGGTCGCCCAGGACGCCGACGCGGATGACGGACGCGTCGCCGTGTTCGACGGCGTTGCGGAACAGATTCTCGAGCAGGCGCAGGAGGCGCGCCCGGTCGCCCTCGATCGTCGCCGTCTCCGCGACCGACAGCGACGCGTCGGCCGTCGAGACGTACTCCCAGGCGTCGCGGGCGACGACGTCGAGATCGACGGGTTCGACGTCGGCCACCCACTCGCCGTCGCGGGCGATCGCCAGAACGTCTTCGACGATCGTCTCCATGCGATCGAGACCGTCGCGGACGTTATCGACGTATTCGAGCGATTCGGTCTCCGCGAGCAGGTCGAGATACCCCTGCGCGACGCCCAGCGGGTTTCGGAGGTCGTGACTGACGATGCCCGCGAAGGCGTCCAGTCGCTCGTTCTGTTCGCGGAGTTTGCGCTCGCTGCGCTTGCGCTCGGTGATGTCTCGAAGGACCCCGACCGAACCCGTGAACTCGCCGTCGCGGACGAGCACGGCGATCTGGGCCTCGCAGGGGATTCGCTCGCCGCGCTTCGATTCGATAGTCAACTCGAGCGTGTCCGTCCGCTCTCCGCCCGAGAGCAGCGAGCGGATGATCTCCTCGCCCGCCTCGATGTCCTCCTCGTCGAAGACGATCGACGCGTGTTCGCCGAGGAGGCCCTCGCGGCTGTAGCCGGTCGTTGCCGTGAGCGCGTCGTTGACGGTCATGAAGTGGCCGTGCCCGTCGAGGACGTACATCCCGTCGCCGGCCGTCTCGACGAGCCGTTCGTACCGGTGGAGGGCCCGCCCCTGTTGCTCGAGTTGGCCCCGGATCGCGATCGTCTCGAGGACGTGCGAGGCCGCGTCGGCGACCGAGCGGATTGCCCGTCGCTCGGCCTCGGTGACGGCCTCGAGCGCGTAGACGACCACGACGCCGTAGCGCTGGCCGCTGGCGGAGAGCGGGGCGACGGCGACGGCGCTGACGTCCCGTTCGAACGCGTGATCGCCGAACGGGACCGCGTCGCGGTCGTCTCCGACGTGCTGCTGAGTCTGGAGGTCTCCGGTCCGGATCGCGCGCTCGAGCAGCGGTTGCTCGCCGCCGCCGATGCCGAAGGTCCGTTGCATCGGCCACTCCGTGCTGTCCGGGTCGGTCAACCACGGGACGATCTCCCCCTCGCCCTGATCGTACTCGCCGACCCAGGCGAACGCGAACCGATCGTTTCTCGTCACCTCCTCGCGGAGAATCCGCTCGAGGGCGACGGGGGAGGTGACGTCGACCAGCCGCCGCCTGACCGCGGAGACGATCGCCGCGAGGTCGTCGGGGAGGTCCGCGGGCGTGGCGTCGCCTTCGTTCCGGTCGGTGTCGTCGGTCAGTTCGGCGGCTAGCGACTCGAGGTCGGTCGACCCGTCGGTCGGACCGCTCCCGATCCGGTTCGTCACCGCGTCGGCCAGTCGGGCCGCCGACTCGGTTTCGTCGGTGCGCGCGACGACCTCGCTGAGGACGGCGACCGAATCGTCCCCGGCCTCGGCGTTTCCCCAGTGGACGAACGTCGGCGTCGCCGGCGCCTCGGCCTCGACGGCATCGACGAGTCGCGGCACGTTCGCGACCGTGCTCGCGTCGATGAGGATGGCGTCGATCGACTCCCGATCGAGGCGTTCGACGGCCTCCGTACTGCGCTGGGCGATGACGACGTTGACCGGCGCGTCGGTCAGCGCGAGCGTCACGGACGCTCGCGTCGATCGGTCGCTGCTCACACAGAGAATTCGTGGCCGGGTCATGTCAGTTCGACTCCGTTCGGGATCCGCAGACATCGCGCCGGATCGCCATTGGGCAACTCATTGGCGGCGGAACGGTTTGCTCTTTCGGCACGGAACGATCCGCGACCGTCTCGAGCGAATGCTGCGATCGACGCCGCGGAGTGAGGGCGAAAATGGCAACAGGGTCGTCCGTCACGGGGCTTGCCCGTAGATCAGGTTGCGCTGAATCTCGTTCGCCCCCTCGTAGATGACCGGAATCCTCACGTCGCGGTAGACGCGGGCGATCCGGCGCTCGTCGAAGATCGAGCGGCCGCCGTGGAACTGCATCCCCCGTTCGGCGACCTCGACGGCCGTCTCCGTCGCGTTGGTCTTCGACAGCGCCGCCCAGTACCCCTGGTTCTCGCCGTTCTCGACCTTCTCGCAGGCCCGCCAGGTGAGCGCTCGAGCGCGCTCGAAGGCCATCAGCATGTCCGCCAGGCCGTGCTGGACCGCCTGGAAGTCGCCGATCCGCCGGCCGAACTGCTCCCGGTCGTGGACGAACTCCCAGGCCTCCTCGATGGCCGCCGCCGCGAGGCCCAGTCCGTGCCCGGAGACGGCGATCCGACCGTGGTTGAAGAAGTCCGCGAGCAGCCAGAATCCGTCGCCCTCCTCGCCGATCAGGTTCGCTTCCGGAACGCGGCAGTTCTCGAGTTCGATGTGGGCCTGCTTCGAGGCCCGCATCGCCATCTTCTCGGGGATGTGTTCGGCCTCGTAGCCGTCGGTGTCGGTCGGCACGATAAAGAGCGAGTAGTTTCCGTACGGGTTGTCCTCGTCGTCGCCGGTGCGAGCGTAGAGCGTGATCCAGTCGGCCTCGACGCCGTTGCCGATCCAGTACTTCTCGCCGTTGATCACGTACTCGTCGCCCTCCTTCTCGGCGGTCGTCTCCATCCCCGCGAGGTCGCTCCCGGTGTCGGGTTCGGAGACCGCCAGCCCCGAGCGCTGCTCGCCCTCCGCGACCGGGCGGATGTACTCCTCGCACTGCTCGTCGGTGCCGTGGCTGTAGGTGATCTCGCAGCCGAAACTCGCCAGCTGGAGCGTCAGCGCGATGCCCGCGTCGGCCCGGTAGAACTCCTCGGTGATCGCGAGTAACTGCGGGAGGTCGAACCCCCGACCGCCCAACTCCTCCGGGATGTCCTGCGCGACGAGGTTCGCCTCCCGCCCCGCCTCGAGGATCTCCTCGGGGTACTCCCCCGACTGGAAGTACTCCTGCGCGTTGGGTTCGATGTGTTCGCTGGCGAACTCGCGGGCCTCGGCCTTGACGTCGCGCGCGTGCTCCGGGACGATGGTCTCCTCGAGTAGATCCATGCCCGAGTCAACCACAGCCCGGAGGAAATAGCCGCGGGGGTCCGTTGCAAGCGTTGAAAACGATCGCCGGTCCGGACCCACCACTCGAGAAGCGATTGCGGGGGCGGTTCGTCCGTCGTCCCGTCCGGCGGTCGACGGTCCCTCCGGTGATCAGTTCGAACCCGAAATTGGCCGTTCGAAACGGTTATAAACGGTTCTGAAGGTTCGGAACGAGTGACCTCCTTTTTGCGATGAGGGTTCGACGACCGACGTATGACGAACGACCAGTCGACTCACGATCGCGATCGAATGCCGGACCGTCCCGAGACGGACATCGACCGCCGCACGTTCATCGCCGCCGGCGGGACCGTCGGCGCGACGATGCTGGCCGGCTGTGCGTCGGACGGCTCCCCGACCGGCGACTCGGGCGACGAGCCGTCGGACGACGATGAGACGACCGAGGAAGCGACCGCCGGGGCGAACTTCCGGCTACTCATCAGCGACCAGCCGGCCGACATCGGCGATTTCGACCGCCTCGACGTCTCGTTCGATGAGGCGCGCATCTTCGACGGCGGCGGTGAGGAGTCGGGCGACGACGAGGACGGGGAGGGAGACGGCGAGGACGGATCCGACGGGGAAACCGAGAACGGCGACGAATCGGCTCCCGAAGGGGGCGAGGACGGCGGCAATTCGACGTCCGAGGACGAGGAGACCGCGACCGAGGACGGAACCGAAACGGAAGACGGTGACGAACCCGACGACAGCGACGGAGACGACTCGGACGGGTCAGGCGGCGAGGGCGTCGAGCGACGCCGCGGATTCTACTGGCTCGACCTCGAGGGCGCGACGGTCGACCTGACCAAGGTCGTCGGCAAGAAAGCGATCTCGGTCTTCGATGGCGGGCTCTCGGAGGGCACCTACCAGAAGATCGAACTCCACGTCGCTGACGTCGAGGGCGTCGTCGACGGCGAGGTCGTGGACGTGAAGGTCCCCAGCGAGAAGCTCCAGATCACCCACTCCTTCGAGGTGTCCGCGGACGAGCCCCTCGAGTTCGTGTTCGACATCAACGTGGTCAAGCGCGGGCCGAACAACGGCTACATCCTGAAACCGGTCATCTCGGAGAGCGGCGTCGCGGGGAAAGACGTCGACGTCGAAGAGGTCGGCGCCGACGACGAGTCCGAAGACGGTGAGGACGGATCCGAGGAGAACGGGCCAGAAGACGATAGTGACGGTGGCGATGCGGACGGCGACTCCGACGCCGACGCCGGCGACGCCAACGAGAGCGACGCGAACGCGTAGAGGTCCAACGGCGGCCGTCCAACCGAGGGTATCCACACGGGTCACCAGTACAGGCGATCTACATACTGCTCAGACGGTTAACTGGCATGCGGTGGCGCGTGCTGTGCCGGGGTGAGCGAAAGCGAGGTGCGAACGGAGTGAGCACCTCGGAAAGCGAATGGGGAGCGAAGCGACCCATGAGCACAGCGAACCGCGGCACGAACTCACGCGAGGGATGAGCGAACGACCGAAGGGAGTGAGCGAATCGGCTGGGGAGGGCGTGGCAATTCCCTGTTGCCACGATAGCAGGACGCTTCGCGTCAGTTCCCCGCCTCTCATCCCGAACCCACTGCTCAATTCGTAAGTCGAATTTATCGAAGCCCCCGCACGAGTTCGTCGATCGAGTCGAACTCGCTCGCGGTGCGCTCGAGTCGCCAGCGGTCCCACGCAACGTCGCAGACGAGGTGAACGTAGAGGACGACGCCGGTCAGGACGGCGAGGGACGGACTCGCCAGCGCCAGCGTCGGGACGACGACGCCGATGATGAGCAGGTGACTGAGCAGTCGCGAAAGGACGCCGACGTCGCCGTGACCGAAGATGCGTCCCTGATCGGCGACGGCCGCGAGCGGGTTGGAGAGACAGAATCGGAGGGCATCCCACGACCCGGTCTTGACGCGGGCGATGAGCAAGTGGTCGACGTCGATGAACACGCCGACGGCGGTGCCGTAAGCGACGACCGCGACGGCGGGAATCTCGGTTCCGAAAACGGTGATCGGCGACAGGACGGCGGCGAGGACGCCGGCGACGACGAGCGAGATGGCGGCGTGGTGTTTCGAGTAGATCGGCGGTCACCCGGCCGTGACGACCACGGCGGCACACAAAACCGTCCCGCCGTCTTTCGATCGGTGGTCGCGTCTCGATCCCTCGAGCGGTCTGGACGAATACCGACTGGCGCTCGAGCGGTCTGGACGAACACCGACCGTCCCTCGAGCAGTCTCGCCGAACACCGATTTTCCTCGAGCGCCGTCGACGGTCGCCTCGCGTCACGGCGCCGATCCGCAACGTCACAGCGTCGAACTCAGCCGGCGAAGCCCGAGAGCAGCCACTCCCCCTCGTCGCCGTCCTCTTCGCCGATGCTCGGCGCGCTGACGAGGACGAACGCGCTCTCCGCGTCGCCGTTGCGGATCTGCCGGGTCGACGCCGGGGGAATCCACAGCGCGTCGCCGGCCTCCATCGCGACCGGTTCGTCGTCGATCACGACCGTCGCCTCCCCCTCGATCAGCACGTAGACCTCCTCGTGGCCGTTGTCCGTGTGATCGTGTGGCTTGCTGTTCCAGCCGGGATCGCAACGTGCCACCGTCACCCCCACCTGCTCGGTCTCGAGCGGGTCCGAGAGGAAGTGCATCGCGCTCGAGACCTGCTCGACGTCCTCGTAGTTCACCTTCCGGTAGGTCATGCACGCACGTTCGACGGGCGCACAGTAAAACTAGGCGTTCGAACACGACGGGCGCCCGAACGGACGGGCGGTCGAACGCGACCCGAGTCAGTCGCCCTGCGCGATCGGATCGAAGTCGTCGACCGGGATCACCGAGTAGTCGACGGTGAGCGCGTCCTTCGTCGCGCGAATCTTCCCGACGAACGTCGAGATGTCCTCGAGTCGCCCTTCCAGCACGAACAGTTCCATGCAGTAGTGGTCGCCGACGTGGCTGTGGAAGTTCGAGGCGACGAGATCCTCGTGTTCGTGGCGCAGGTGCATCATCCGCTCCTCGACGCTGGTCGTCTCGTAGTCGAAGAGGACGGTGACGATGCCCATCAGATCCCGTTCCTCGAGACGGGTGTTCTCGAACTCGCCGAGCAGGTTCCGCGAGGCCTCTCGGACGACTTCGCTACGCCCGGTGTAGCCGTGTTCGTCCGCGAACTGGTCGAGTCGCTCGAGGAGTTCGTCCGGCATCGAGACGCTGACGACTGCCATGTAATAATCCGTCGGGTGTGAACTATTAAGAGTTATCATAAACTGCCGTCTCGAGGGAGTTCGAGTAACAACTGGACCGGCGCACGGCGGCGCAGACCGACGGCAGCGGTCGAATCGGAGATGACCGACTCGAGTTGAACCCGTCTGGGTCGAATCGATCCGACCCGAACCAACTCGAGTCGAACCGAGGACGGATGGGACGAGACGACGGCGGCGACCGGTTCCGCAGCACGCACTGTTTTCCGACTTCGCCGAATGCGTCGACTATGTACCTCGCCCACCAGTCCTGGCCGGAACTCGGCGACTACGCGGCGGCGGAATCGCTCGCGGTCGTCCCGCTGGGCTCGACCGAACAGCACGGCCCCCACCTCCCCGAGGGGACGGACCACATGATCGCGGAGGCGCTGGCCCGCGAGGCGACCGACCGGACGGGCCACCTCTGTACGCCGCCGGTCCCGATCGGCGTGAGCTCTCACCACCGGCAGTTCCCCGGCACGATGTGGGTCGAGGCGCCGGTCTTTCGGGACTACGTCGAAAGCCTCTCGAGAAATCTCACGGCCCACGGCATCGACCGCATCGTCTACGTCAACGCCCACGGGGGCAACGTCGCCCACCTCCGGGAGGTCGGTCGACGGCTCCACGAGGACGGCACCGCCTACGCCATCGAGTGGATGTGGGACGAGTCCATCCCGGACCTGATCGACGAGGTCTTCGAGACGCCCGGCCCCCACGGCGGCCCGAAGGAGACGGCGATGATCATGCACATCGCGAACGAACTCGTTCACGAGAACCGCCTCGAGGCGGCCCGCGATGGCGGCGCGGTCTTCGATTACGACGCCGAGCGGGTCCACGGCGCGACCACCTTCTACGACTGCATCGAGAACAGCCCCAACGGCGTCTTCGGCGATCAGACCGACGCGACCCCCGAAATCGGCGCGGAACTGTTCGAGGCCGCGACCGACCAACTCGTCGCGCTGCTCGAGTGGCTCGACGCCCAGCCCATCGAGGACCTCATGCCCGAACCGTACCTCGAGCCGCGTTCCGGGGACGGTCCCGAGAGCGGCGACTCGAGGTGAGGCGCCTCGCTGAGACGGTTCGCCCCCACCGGCGTCGCCGGCTCACCGGCGGTGCCCTGCTGTCTCGAGGTATCTCGCCGCTCGAGAGACGCCGTGATTCTCGCTCGCTGCCGACCTTCGAGAACGGGCCTGTTCCCTCGCTGTGCTAATCCGCGATTACGCGAATCGGCGGATCCGAACGCCGAAATCGAGTCTTGCGGCGCAGCCGTCAGGGCCGACCCGACGAACGAGCGAATCGCACCGATTCGCGGCTCGACGCGACCTCGTGACCGGCCCTCGACGTCCGGACGCCGCCGATCACAGTCATGCATGAAACTCGGTACTTACCGTCTGCGACCGTTCTCCGAATCCGACGGTGTCACCGGTTGATCTGTCGGCCGATCGGCGACAGTACGGCCAAACCTCGATTATCGCCCGACTGCGCGACGGTCGGTGCGCCGTCGCCGGCGATGGATGCGACGACGAAGCTCGGAACCGACCTCGATCCGTCACGGTCCGTTCGGCGCGCAATTCCGGTCAACGGACACTTCAATCGGCGCGCCGTCTCCGACGACGAACGGTTGGTTTCACGACAGTTCGATAGGCACGCAATTACGAAACGCCGTGAGGCCCACGATTCGGTGTATGGTACAACCCCAACTCGCACAGCAAGGACCGATTCCGGACTGGTTGCAGGATCCGATCGCGGAACTCGTCACGTTCCTCCCGCGACTTGTCGGCGCGCTGGTGATCCTCTTCATCGGCTGGATCGTCGGCCGTATCGCCGCCAAAGCCGTGCGGAGCCTCGCCGACGGTATCGAACTCGATAGAATGGTCCTCGAGACGCCGCTGGGACGCATCCTCGGCGGGACGGAACGGGCCGTCTCGAGCGCGTTCGGCTCGCTCGCGAAGTGGTTCGTCTACTCCCTGGCGATCCTCGCGGCCGCCAACGCGCTCGCGATCCAGTTACTATCCGAGTGGATCGCGACGGCCGTCTCGTATCTGCCGGCCTTTATCGCCGGGCTGCTCGTCATCGTCATCGGCTTCGTCGTCGCCGACTTCGTCGGTGACATCATCGAGCGGACGCGCGCCGCCGCCGAGACGGTCTACGGGAACTGGTTCGCCAACGGCGCCCGCATGTTCCTCTACTTCACCGCGATCGTCATCGGCCTCGACACGATGGGGATCGACGTCAGCATCCTCTACGTCTTCGCGCGAGCGCTCGCGTGGGGCCTCGCCGCGGCGGTCGCCATCGGCGCCGGCGTCGCCTTCGGCTGGGGCGGGAAAGACTACGTCTCCGAGAACATCGGCGGCTGGATGGGACGCACCGCCAACGTTGCACCCGACGATGACGGATCGAGCAGCGGTCGATCGACCGGAAGCGACCGATCAGCCGGCAGTCAGTCCCCGCGCTCCGACCGGGACCCCGGGTCCGAGCCCGGTCCGACCGACGACGACTGATCGGCGCGCGTTGGACTGGTCGGCGCGCGTCGACGACTGACCACCGCATCCGTCCCCGTCACTCGACGACCGACCGAACCCGCGGCGCGTCGTCGGTTCGGTCGCGGGGAAACAGCGGCTTGACCGGGACGACGACGTAGGATTTGACGAGCCGATCGTCGGCCGACCGCCACTTTTCCAGCCGGGCCAGCGAGTGCGCCTCGTAACACGCCTCGAGTCGCTCGAGGGCGGCCTCGAACGCGTCGTCGTCGAACTGATCGGCGGAGACAGGATCGGAGACCACGGCGATCCGACTCACCCGCGCGTACACGTCGAGGCGGCCCTCGAAGGCGTGTTCCAGCCGGTCGATACAGTCGTGTACGTCTCCGACCGACGGTTCGGCGTCGTCCGTCGGCAGGGAGACGTACGCCTGATAGCCGTCGGGCTGGTCCTGTACGTGTCGTTTCCAGAGTCGTTTCACGAACTGCACGGATTCCCCTCCGTGATCGGTCGGAACGGGCCGTCCGCGCTCGTCCGTCGATCGGACGGGCCGACGCGTGTCGACGGCTGACGACGCACGTCCGCGGCGGTCCGGTTCGAAGCCAGTCGGTTCCTGAGCCACATACTCTCACCTTCGACTCGTCGACGCCGGTAATACGTTCTTTGTTGTCGACCGCGACCGCGTCGTGGTCACGACGCGCACGCTCGAGCGCGGCCGCTTCGCGAGAGTTTTGTACAACGACTCACTACCGGTTCGCAGCCATGCCACGACCGTTCTCCGCTCCCTCCGGGTCGCTACTCGCCGGGTCCGTCGCGCTCGTCGCCGTCGGGATCGCCGTTAATACCGGGTTAGAGTCGCCCCTCCGACTGCTCCCGTCGCTGCTGCTGACGACGCTCGGAATCGCCGGCGTCGCCAACGGCGCCCGCGACTACGGCGTCGAGCGACTCCGACTGACGACGAAACGCTGGTGGGCCGGCGCCGTCGTCGCGTTCATCCCGTACGCGCTGGTGGCGGCCCCCGCGAGCGATTCGGCGGCCGCCGTCGGCGACGTATTTGTCGGAACGACCATCCCACTCGTCCTCGAGGCGACCGCCGGTGCGGTCGTCTGCTGTGCGGTGGCGACGACGGTGCTGTACGGCTTCGCCAGTTACGGGATCCATCCCGGCCGGCCGTCGCCCGAAGAGCGCGTCCTCTCCGACGGCGGAGAGGAGTAGGGACGGCTGACGGCCCCACGGTCGACGCGCACCCGGCGCGGGGTCGGTCAGCGAAGACCTGACGCCGGGCCGGTCGGCGCGGACCTTACGCCGGACTTATGCGCGTGAGCGACCTGGAGGAGGTAATGAGCGATCGGCCAGCGTCGGCGGTCACGACATTCTGGGGGGCCGGCGACGATCGAACGGCATTGCAATGTAGTCGAGCGCTCGTCGATTGCGTCGACGGCGGGATCGTCCGCCTCGACGCCGACGATCGGTTCCTCGCGGTCGACGACGCCCTCCTCGAGACGACGGGCTACGCCCGCGACGACCTCCTCGGGTCGCACGTCTCGGTCCTCCTCCCGGAACGGGCGGTGAAGCGACTCGAGCGGGCGCGATCCGGGTCCGACGGCGAGACGGTCGTCGCCGTCGAAACCGCGATCCGGAGCGCCGACGGCGCGACGGTGCCCTGCGAGTTCCGATCGGCGGCGGTCCGTCTCGACGACGGGTCCCGGGGCTCGGTCGGGGTCGTCCGGGAACGCGAGGCGTCGACGGCCGCCCCGTTCGAACCGGTTCCCACGATCCTCGAGGAGGCCGACGTCGGCGTGTTCGTCCTCGACGAGGAGTTCGAGGTGGCGTGGATCAACGAGGCGAGCGAGCGATACTTCGGGATCGACCGGGCCGACGTCGTCGGCCGCGACAAGCGCGAACTGGTCACCGGGACGATCGGCGAACGGATGGCCGATACCGCGTCGTTTTCGAAGACCCTCCTCGAGGCGTACGACGCAGACGGCGCCGTCGAGCAGTTCGAGTGTCGCGTCACGCCCGACGACGACCGCGAGGAACGCTGGCTCGAACACCGGAGCCGGCCCGTCGAATCCGGCCCCTACGCGGGCGGCCGGATCGAACTCTACTACGACGTGACCGAACAGCGCCGGCGCGCGACCCAGTTGCGTCGCCTCAACGAGGCCGTCCAGGAGTGGCTCGAGGGGACGACCCGCGAGTACGTCGCCGAGCGGGCCTGTCACCACCTCGTCGAGATCCTGGGACTCGAGATCAACGGCGTCTTTCTCCACGACCCCGACGCGGACGTCCTTCGCCCGACGGCCTGGTCGGCGCCGGCCGACGCGCTGTTCGGCGAACTCCCGACGTTCGCGGCGGGCGAGGGGATCGCCTGGCGCGTCTTCGACACCGGCGAGCCCGAAACCTATAGCGACGTGACGGCCGACCCCGACGTCTACAACGCCGACACGCCGGTCCGCAGCGAGATCTGTCTCCCCATCGGCGACCACGGCGTCGTCATCATCGGCTCCGAGGCCCGCAACGCCTTCGACGACGGCGACCGCTCGCTGGCGAAGATCGTGGCCTCGAGCCTCGAGGCGACGTTCGATCGGCTCCGCCACGAGCGCCACCTCGAGCGCGAGCGCGCCCAGACCGAGAAACTCCTCCGGACCGCCCCGGTGGCGATCTCGGTCGAAGACGCCGACGGCGAGACGATGCTGTCGAACCGCCGGGCGCGGGAGACCCTCGGCGTCACCGACCGCGTCACTATCGGCGACGCGACGGCGATCGACGGCTGGACCGTCTCCGACGCCGACGGTGACCCGCTCGATCCCGAACGGACGCCCGCCGCGCAGGTCCGCGAGACGGGGGAGGCGGTGTTCGACCGGGAACTCGTCCTCACCGGGCCGGACGGCGAGCGCCGGTGGTTCTCGGTCAACGCCGCGCCCGTCTTCGGCGCCGACGGCGGCCTCGAGCGAGTCATCTCCGTCGGCGAGGACGTCACGGAACTGAAAACCCAGAAACGACGCCTCGAGCGCCGCAAGAGCGAACTCGAGACGGAGCTGAGCGAGATCCTCGGCCGGATCTCGGACGGGTTCTACGCGCTCGACGACGAGTTCCGGTTCACCCACGTCAACGAGACGGCCGAGGAGTTGCTGGGCCGCTCGCGCGAGGACCTCCTCGGCACCGTCGTCTGGGACGTGTTCCCCGACGCAGTCGAGTCGGACCTCGACGAACGGTACCGCGAGGCGCTCGAGACGCAGGAACCGATCTCGTTCGAGCGCCGATCGGAACCGCTGGGGATCTGGGCGCAGGTACAGGTCTACCCCTCCGAGACGGGGCTGTCGATCTACTTCCGCGATATCTCCGAGCGAAAGGCCCGCGAACGGGAGCTTCGCACCTACGAGACGATCGTCGAGACGATCGAGGACGGGATCTACGAGCTCGACGCGGACGGTCGGTTCACGACCGTCAACGACGCCTACGTGGCGCTGACCGGCTACGACCGCGAGGAGCTGATCGGCGCACACGCCTCCCTCGTCGTCGACGAATCGGTGATGAACCTCGCCCGGGAGGTGGCCGCCGACGAGAGCGACGTCCCGACGGTCGAGACCGAACTCGAGACGACATCCGGCGAGCGGATTCCGGTCGAAGCGACGGTGACGTCGGTCGGCGACGGTCCCGAACGGGTCGGCGTCGTCCGTGACGTCACCGAGCGCGAGGAACGCCAGCGCCGCCTCGAGGAGAGCGAACAGCGCTACCGCACACTCGCGGAGAACTTTCCGAACGGGATCGTCGCGCTGTACGACGAGGACCTGCGGTACACGGCCGCCGGCGGCCAGCTGGTCGGCGAACTCGGGATCGATCGGGAGGCGGCGATCGGACAGACGATCCACGAGCGCTATTCCGACGACCTGCTCGCGGAGATCGAACCCCACTTCCGCGCCACCCTCGAGGGCGAGGAACGATCCTTCGACGTGCGCTATCGCGACCGCGAGTTGCTGGCGCGCACGCTCCCCGTCCGGACCGGCGGCGACGGGCGGACGGGGATGCTCGTCGTCCAGGACGTGACCGAGCGGGCGGAGTACCAGCGCAAACTCGAGGAATCGAACGAACGACTCGAGCAGTTCGCCTACGCCGCCAGCCACGACCTGCAGGAACCGCTGCGGATGGTCACGAGCTACCTCCAGTTGCTCGAGAACCGCTACGGGGACGAGCTCGACGACGACGGGCGGGAGTTCATCGCCTTCGCAGTCGACGGCGCGGAGCGCATGCGCGAGATGATCGACGGTCTGCTCGAGTACTCGCGGGTCGAGACGCGGGGCGATCCGTTCGAACCGGTCGAGTTGGATGCCGTTCTCGACGACGTGCTCGCGGACTTGCAGCTCCAGATAGAGGAATCCGACGCCGATATATCGGTCCCGTCGCTGCCCCGGGTTCGGGGCGACAGGAGCCAGCTCCGACAGGTGTTCCAGAACTTGCTGTCGAACGCCATCGAGTACAGCGGCGACGAACCGCCGCGGGTCGACGTCTCGGCCGAACGGTGCGAGGCGCGTAGCGCCTCGGAACGGAGCGGTGAAACCGCGGAGAACGGCGGCTCCCAGTGGACCGTCTCGGTGCGCGACGAGGGGATCGGAATCGACCCCGACGACGCCGACCGGGTCTTCGAAGTCTTCCAGCGCCTGCACAGTCACGAGGAACACGCCGGGACCGGGATCGGGCTGGCGCTCTGTCGCCGGATCGTCGAACGCCACGGCGGCGAGATCAGCGTCGAGAGCGAACCGGGCGAGGGATCGACGTTCTCGGTGACGCTGCCGGCGCTCGAGGCCGCCGAGTAGCCGGTTCTCACGACCGCGAGACGAGCCAACAGCTATATATTCGATCGGCTGTTCGTCCCTCCAAGGCGGTGCACGACGTGATTCCGACACCAACCAGCACCAGTTCGGATCGGTTGCTGCTCGCCGTATCGTTCGCCTGCTTCGCCGTCGCCGGCGTCGCGACCGGAGCGGTCGATTCGATCGCACCGACGCTCGGCGCGACGGCGCTGGCCATCGCGGGCGTCTACTGCGTCGCGCAGTACGCGACCCGGGTCTCCCGGCGCACGCTCGCCACCCTCGCGCTCGCGTTCTGGGTCGGCTTCCTCGGTATCGGCGGCCTCCACGCGATCGGCCTCGAGACGGTCGCCGCCGCGGTTCCCGGGCACGACGCCACGCTCGTCGGGTCGCTGACCGCGATCACGTGGGCGACGCTGCTGATCGCCTGCGCGGCGACGATGTTCCTCGGCTTCCGGGAGTACGGCGCCACCTCGAGCGGCGACACGCCCGAAGATCGGGTGCTCGAGGGCGAGTCCGAGTACTCGACGCGATAACGGTCGTTCGGCGCGGATTTCGAATTTTCATTTAGATTTTACTGACTGTATGGGAGGGGAACGTCGGTAACACGAGCGTTTCTGCCATCGTGGCAACAGGGAGTAGCCACGTCCTCCCCAGCCGATTCGCTCACTCCCTACGGTCGTTCGCTCATCCACTGGAAGACGCTGTGCGTCTTCCAAGCCGTTCGCTCGTGATACTCGCGAAGACCTCGCACGCTATCGCTGATCGCCCTCGCATTCGCTCGGGCGATCAACAGCGCGCGCCACCGCACGTTGACACCTCCATTCGGCACGCGCTGACCTCGGCCAGCATTGAGTGAATGCGAGTGTCGCGAGCGGTCCCAAAGACCCGACTCGTCACTCGAGGTCCCGATACCGACACTCACTCGATTCGATAACTGACCGCGATCCCCTCGCCGAGCGGCAGCACGATCGTCTCGAAGTCGGGGTCGCTCGTGACGCGCTCGAGGTAGTCGGCGATCCCGCGCGTGTGTTCGTTCGCATCCTCTGGGTCGCCACCCTCCGCCCACTGGAGCAGTTTGTCGAACTCGATGGGGCCCGCGGTGATCGCGTTGTCCGCGACGACGACGCCCCCGACGGGGACCGTCGAGCGAACGGCTTCGAACGCGTCGACGTAGCGCGGTTTCTGGTGGTCGATCAGGACCACGTCGAACGGGCCGTCGTAGTCCTCGATCGTCTCGAGCGCGTCGCCGAGTTCGTACCGCGCGCGGTCGTCGTAGCCGCCGGCGGCCATGTAGTCGCGGGCTAACTCGAGTTCGTCCGCGTCGACCTCGGTGAGGACGATTTCGCCGTCGGCGGGGAGCGCGTCGGCCATCCAGTACGCGGAGTAGCCGTAGCCCGAGCCGAACTCGAAGATCCGTTCGGCGTCGGTCGCGCGGGCGAGAAACCGGAGGGTGGCGCCGGCCTCGGGCCCGACGTGGGGGAAGTCCTCCCGCTCGGCGTAGGCGTCCATCTCGCGCAGCGTCTCGTCGGGGTCCGGCCCGACCGCGCGAACGAACCGGGCGATGTCGTCCGTGAGAACGTCGACCATACGGACGGCTACGGCCTCGAGCACCTCAAAGGCGGCGTGTCGGCGAGGAATTCACTGCGCTTTTTACGACCGGGCGACGACTCGAGGCCGAGACCCGTGGCCTTACTCACCACCGCGCTCGCGGGGGTCGTCTTCGGATTGGCCCTCGCGGCGCCGCCGGGACCGATGAACGCCATCATCGCCGAGGAGAGCGTCGTCCGCGGCTGGGGGGCCGGCTTCCGGGCCGGCCTCGGCGCGATGTCCGCGGACGTGCTGTTCTTCGTGCTCGCGCTGGGCGGCGCCATCGCCGTGATCGATCGCTCCCCGGCCGTGCGGCCCGCGCTCTACCTCGCCGGCGGCTTCCTGATGCTGTACTTCGCCGTCGGCGCCGTCCGCGAGGCCAGAGACGCCGCCTCGTTCACCGGCGACGGTCAGGGCGTCGCGAAGGGGTTCCGGAAGACGTTCGTCCTCTCGCTGACCAACCCCTACCAGATCGGCTTCTGGCTCACCGTCGGCGTCGGCCTGCTCCAGCCCGGAACGCTCGACGTGCTCTCCCACGTCCCCGGCGCCGGCGCGGCGCTCGAGGGCGTGCTGGTCGTCGAGACCGGATCGCCGTCGCTGCTCGTCGGCTTCTTCGCGGGAATTGCGATCTGGATCACGGCCTACCCCGCCACGATGGTCGCGGCCCGGCGTCGCGTCGACGCCTTCGCGCCCGCGGTCGCGGCGCTCAGCGCCGTCGTGCTCGTCGGGTTCGGACTGCTCTTCCTCGCGGTCGGGGCGCTCCGGTTCGTCTAGGGTACGCGCCGCTCGTGGGACGAACCTGAGGCTCGAATTGCTCGACGCCCTCGAGTGGACGGGCCGTCAGCCCATCGCGGCGATCTCGTCCTCGAGCCACTCGCGGAACCACTTGACGCGTTTCAGCCGCTGGTGGGCGATCCCCTCGGCGGTGTCGCTCTGGACCCGCGAGGCGGCGTCGTAGCCGCGCTCGAGGACGCGATCGACCATCTCGTCGGTGTCCATGTGGGTGCGGGCCTCGTAGCCCATCCGCAACAGCATCAGCGCGGTGCCGTTGGCCCCGACCTTGTCGAGCAGGTCTGCCTCGATGAGACACTGGGTCTCGAGGGCCAGGTCGGTCAGGTCGCCCTGGTAGGAGTGGTGTTCGATCGCGCGACACACCTGGTCGATGAACGACTCGGGGTAGTCCGCGCGCGACTCGAGGTACTCGCGGGCGACCCGCGCGCCGGCCTCGGCGTGGAGTTCCTGATCGGTCTCGAGTTTCGCGACGTCGTGGAAGAGCGCGGCGACGCGGGTGACGTCGACGTCGGCGCCCTCTTCACGGGCGATCTCCTCGGCGAGGTCGACCACGTTGAGGATGTGGTTGTGCCGGTACTCCGCCGAGTGCCAGGGGTACCAGCGCATGCGACCGCCCTCCTCTTCCTTCTCGACGCTGGCCGCGAGGTACTCGAAGACGAAGCCCCTCATCTCCTCGAACTCGGCGTCGGGTACCCTGGTCTCTTTTATTTCGACGCCCACGAGAGATCCCTCCGCAGTAAACGAACGATAGTCATTAGCGGAATGTTAGGTCGTTTCGCTCTTTAGCCTTTGGTTCACGTTGGTCCAGTCGATCCATCCCGCTCGCTGATAGGTTCGCGCCCGCGTTGCCGGGGTGACGTTCGGTTCGCCTCGCGGAGTGCCCGCCGAGCGGCAAATGCCACGATTTTCCGTTAGAGTCAAAGAGGCGGCCGGGGAAGTGAGGGGTATGAGTAGCGAACAGGAGCAGGAGTCGATCCGGTGTCTCGTCGCCAAAGTCGGTCTCGACGGCCACGATCGGGGGGCCCACGTTATCGCGCGAGCGTTCCGCGACGCCGGCTTCGAGGTCATCTACTCCGGGCTACACAAGGCACCCGAAGAGATCGTCCAGGCGGCGGTCCAGGAGGACGTCGACGTGCTGGGCATCTCCATCCTCTCGGGCGCCCACGACACGCTCATCCCGAAGATCATGGACGGACTCGAGGAGTACGGCGCGAAGGAGGACACGCTCGTGCTGGCCGGCGGCGTCATCCCCGAGGAAGACCGCGACGAACTGAAGGCTCAGGGCGTCTCGGCCATCTTCGGCCCCGGGACGTCGGTCGCGGAGACCATCGACTTCGTCCGCGAGAACGCGCCCGAGCGATGAGCGACGACGAGTTACTCGAGGGCCTGCTCGCGGGCGAACACCGCGCGCTGGCCCGGGTCATCTCGAAGATCGAGAACCGCGCCCCGGGCTACCGGGAGCTCGTCTCGGCGCTGTACGCCCACACCGGCGAGGCCGACGTGATCGGCATCACCGGCTCGCCGGGCGCGGGGAAGTCGACGCTGGTCGACAAACTCGCCGAGACCTACCGCGACCGGGGCGAGACGGTCGGCATCATCGCGATCGACCCCTCCTCGCCCTTCACCGGCGGCGCGGTGCTGGGCGACCGCATCCGGATGGCCTCCACCGTGGGGGACATGGACGTCTTCGTGCGGTCGATGAGCGCGCGCGGGACGCTCGGGGGGCTGTCGACGGCCACCGCGGACGCCGTCAAGGCGATGGACGCCTTCGGCAAGGACAAGATCATCATCGAGACCGTCGGCGCCGGACAGAACGAGATCGACATCGTCCGGACCGCCGACACCGTGGCCGTGCTCGTCCCGCCGGGATCGGGCGACGAGATCCAGACGCTCAAGGCGGGGATCCTCGAGATCGCGGACGTCTTCGTGGTCAACAAGGCCGACCGCGACGGGACCGACCGGACCGTGCAGGAGTTACGGGATATGATCCAGCTCGACGACGGGGGCGGCACGAGCGGTGGTGCCGGCGGGGGCGGCGGCCACCACAGCCAGGAAGTCATCGACGCCCACGACGACTGGGACCCCGAGGACGACGCCGACGAGGCGGAACCCGAGGGCTGGACCACGCCCATCGTCGAGACCGTCGCCACGACGGGCACCGGCGTCGAGGAACTCATCGACGAGTTCGCGAACCACCGCCAGTACCTCGTCGACTCCGGCGAGCACGCCGAGCAGGTCCGCGGACGCTACGCCGAGGAGATCCGGACGCTGCTGCGCGAGGACGTCCACGCCGTGCTCGAGGACCGCCTCGAGGCCGCCGGCGGGATCGACGACCTCGCCGAGGCCGTCCGCGAGGGGGAGACCGATCCGTACGCCATCGCCGACGACCTGCTGACGCCGGTCGAGGAGTGCATCGACGAACTGGAGACCGGGAACGGAAATCGCGGCGAGGACTAGCAGTCTCGAGACCGGGGCGGCGAACGCGGGTCGCTGCGCTGCGGGCAGATCCTGAACGGCAACCGCACGCCTAAGGCCGTCGCCACCGTACGCCCGTCCATGAAAGCCCGAACAGTCCTCGGTGCAGCGGTCGGAACCGTCGGTGCAGCCGTGCTCGGCAATCGCCTCCTCAAAAAGCGCGCGGGCGACCTCGAGAACCCGCTCGTCGGAATCGAGCGGACCTACCGCTGGCGCGGCATCGAGACGGCCTACACGGTCGCGGGGGATCCGAACGATCCCGACATGCTCTTGCTGCACGGGATTCACGCCGGTGCGAGCAGCCACGAGTTCGAATCGCTCGTCGAGCGCCTCGCCGAAGAGTACCGCGTGTTCGCGGTCGATCTCCCCGGCTTCGGTCGCTCCGAGCGACCGCCGCTGGTCTACTCGGCGACCCTCTACGCCGAGTTCGTTCGCGATTTCGCGGCCGACGTCACCGACGACCCGATCGTCGTCGCCTCCTCCCTGACCGGCTCGTTCGCCGTCGAAGCCGCCGCCGAGGGCGACTTCGAGCAACTCGTGTTGATCTGTCCGACCGACCAGACGATCGACGAACGGCCGTGGGTACGGACCCTCCTTCGGACGCCGATCGTCGGCACGACGCTGTTCAACCTGCTGGCGAGCAAGCCGTCGATCCGCTACTTCTACGACCGCGACGGCTACTACGAGTCCTCGCGGATCGACGACGAGGCGGTCGACTACGCCTGGCGAAGCGCCCACCAGCCGGGGGCCCGCTACGCGCCCGCCTCGTTCAGCAGCGGCACGCTCGATCCGGACTTCGATCTACAGACAGAACTGACGGCCCTCGAGACGCCGACCACGCTCGTCTGGGGTCGCGACGCCGAACTCGTCCCGCTGCGCGAGGGCCGAGAGCTCGCGGAGACGGCCGACCTGGATCTGGTCGTCATCGACTACGCGACCCAGCTTCCCCACGCCGAACACCCCGAGAAGTTCCTCGAGTACCTGACCGCGGAGCTGTTACACGCCGACGCGAACGTCGGGGACTGACGCAGCTCACCGGCCGGAACTGGCGCGCGATTCCACCGTCGCGATCGTGTCGGTGGTCGCGATCGTGTCGGTGTGCCAACAGCAACGAGGGCGGTGACGGCGGTCTGTTATAGTTGTTCTTCCTACACAGTTGGCCTTTGCTAGTGCGTGCAGAGGCATCTTCCGTCAGATCCGCGAGTAACGTATCAACCCTGTACCGTGTTCAACGGTAACAAACGACACTTCCAGCCTACCAATGCAATTATCACACGTCCTCGAGCGCGAGTACGGGCGCGAGAATCCGGCGAGCATCGCCCTCGTCGAATCGATCTGTGCGATCGAGAACGTCGATCCGACCGAGTTACCCACCGAAGGCGGGTTCGTCTTGCACGATTACGTCGATCCGACCGCGCTCGACTCGCTCGTCGGCGACGGAACCGGAGACGGGACCACGGTCGTTTCCTTCGAGATCGTCACCGAGAAGACGTACGCAGTCGATATCTGCGACGACGGCCGCATCGTGATTCACCACGACGGCAGCCCGTAGTTCGTTCGACCACCGTCCCGTAAGGTGCCGACCGGTGGCCGCCAGCACCGGGACTGGCGGAAACGTCAGAATACCGGAGCCGCTAGATTCGTCAGAATTGCCGGAACGACGGAACCGCCTAAACCGAACTGAACCCGAGCACGCGTTCGCCCGTCGTCTCCGAGACGGTGACCTCGAGTTCGACCTCGAGGCCGTTCTCGATCGTTTCGAGTTCGATGCCGACGACCTGCCCCGTGATTCGAACGGGGCCGAAGTCGGCGACGGCCGTCGCGTACGGCGCGTCCTCCTCGAACGCCGGCGTCGGAACGTGCGTGACGGTGAACGTCTGGATTTCGCCCGTCTCCGGCAACTGGGCCTCCTCGAGATGGGTCGCGCCGCAGTCCGGACAGACGCGACGCGGCGGCAGGGAACCGTGGCCGTTCGGGCACTCGAGGTAGTACGCCGCGTCCTCCTCGGCGGCGTCGAGCCACTCGTCGAAGCCGGCGTCTCGCGTCTCGGATTCGTTCTCGCTCATCGGTCGCTCACCTCCTCTAAGACGTGGACGGTCGCACTGGCGACGGTACCACCGGCGTTGTGGGCGACCGCGGTCGACGCGTCCTCGACGAACGCGCTGTTCGGGTGGTCGCCGGAGAGCAGCGTGGCGACCTCGGCGATCTGGGACGCGCCGGTCGCGCCGACCGGGTGGCCCTTCGCCTTCAGGCCGCCCGAGAGGTTGATCGGCGTCTCGCCGTCGGCGGTCGTCCGCCCGTCGCGGGCCGCCGAGATACCCTCGCCGACGGGGAAGAGGTCCAGCGATTCGATCGCGAGCACCTCGGCGATGGTGAAGCAGTCGTGGACCTCCGCGAAGTCGACGTCCGCGGCGTCGACCCCGGCGTCGGCGTAGGCCTCCGAGCCGGCCTCGCGGGCGGCGGGCGAGCGCGCGAGGTACTCGCGGTCGTGCAGGGCCATGCGGTCGCCGCCCTGGCCGGTACCCGTGATCGCGACGGGGGCGTCGACGTCGTTCTCGGCGGCGTACTCCTCGCTCGTCAGGACGATGGCGGCGGCGCCGTCCGAGATCGGACAGGAGTCGTACAGCCCCAGCGGCGAGGAGACCTGCGGCGCCTCGAGGACGTCGCTGACCTCGATCGCGCTCTGGTACTGGGCCTTCTCGTTGTTCAGGGCGTTCTCGTGGTTCTTGACGGCGATGTGGGCCAGATCCTCGTGTTCGCCGCCGTACTCGTCGAAGTAGGCCTGGGCCATCAGCGCGTAGGCGCCGGGGAAGGTCATCCCCGCGCGGACCTCCCAGAGGTCGTCCGCGGCGATGGCGAGGGCTTCCGTCGCGCCCGCGGTGCCGAGGTTGGTCATCCGCTCGGCGCCGCCGACGAGGATGACGTCGTCCTCCCCGTTGCGGATGCGCATAACCGCGTCGCGGACGGCCGTTCCGCTCGAGGCGCAGGCGGACTCGTAGCGGGTCGCGGGCGCCCGCACGCCCGCGGCTTCGGCCATCAGCGGTCCGTGGTGGCCCTGGTGTTCGGACAGTTCGCCCATGAAGTTGCCGTAGAGGAGGGCGTCGACGTCGTCTCGAGAGACACCGCTGTCCTCGAACGCCGAGATACTCGCTTCCGCGAAGAGGTCCCGGCTGGTCCGCTCGGGCGCGTTCCCGAACGGGGTCAGGCCGACGCCTGCGACACGTACGTTACTCATGTAGACAGGTCTAGCGCCTCAGCCCGTTAATACTCCGCGGTTAATATGGCAACGGATCAGGGCAGGCCGGGTGGAATCGCGCCGACGTACCGGGGACGGCGCCGCTACCCGCGAGTTTATAACGAAACCGTCCACAAGGACGAGTATGACATCCGCCCCGTTCGATCTGGAGTTTCTCACCGAACTGACGGAGACGAGCGGCGTCCCCGGCTACGAGGACCGCGTTCGCGAACTCGTGATCGACGCGTTCGAGGACAGCGTCGACCGCGTTCGGACGGACGCGATGGGAAACGTCGTTGGGACGCTCGAGGGCGACTCGGAATTTTCCGTAGCCGTCGCCGCTCACATGGACGAGATCGGCTTCATGGTCCGCCACGTGACGGGCGACGAGGACGGGTTCGGCTTCGTCGAACTCGAGGCGCTGGGCGGCTGGGACGCCCGCATCCTCAAGGCCCAGCGCGTGACGATCCACACCGACGACGGGGACCTGCCGGGCGTCATCGGCTCGCCGCCGCCCCACACCCTCAGCGAGGAGGAACGCGAGAAGACCCCGAAAGTGGAGGACGTTGTCGTGGACGTCGGCCTCCCCTCCGAGGAACTCGAGGAGCGGGTTTCGCCAGGCGACCTCGTGACGATGGACCAGACGACCGAACTGGTCGGGGAGACGATCACCGGCAAGGCCCTCGACGACCGGATCTGCCTGTTCGCGATGCTCGAGGCGGCCGACCGACTCACCGGTCCCGACGTGACGATCCACCTCTGCGCGACGGTCCAGGAGGAGGTCGGCCTGCGCGGCGCCCACGCGCTGGGCGTCGACGTCGACCCCGACCTCGCGCTCGCGCTGGACGTCACCGTCGCCAACGACGTCCCGGGCTTCGACGCCGGCGATCACGTCACCGACCTCGGCGAGGGCGCGGCGATCAAGCTCAAAGACGGCAGCGTCATCACGTCCCCGAAGGTCCACCGACGGCTACAGGCCGTCGCCGAGGACGAAGCGATCGACTACCAGCACGAGATCCTCCCGGCCGGCGGCACCGATACCGCCGGCTTCCAGGGGTCGGCCGGCGCGAAACCCGTCGGTGCGATCTCGATCCCGACGCGATACCTCCACACCCCGACCGAGACCGCCCACGTCGACGACGTCGCCGCGACGATCGACCTGCTCGAGGCGTTCCTCGAGAGCGAGGACGGCGAGTACGATTACACGCTCTAGGGCATCTCGTGGACCGTCAACTCGACGTCTCGACGCTGTTCACCCTCGATGTCCGCGACGAGTCGCTGGACGACGGTCTCGGCCTCTCCCAGCAGTTTCGGCTCGACCTTGTCGACGACCCAGTCCAGCGAGACGAATCGCGGTAACGAGATGGCGTTCTCGTCGGCCGAGTAGGGGTCGTAGACCGCCTCGAAGTAGATCCGACTCGCCGTCTCGACGCCCTCGGGCGCCGATTCCGGCTCCGGTTCGACGCGCCACTGGCCGCGGGCGTCGATGTCGTTGACCAGTCGCCACTCGAGCGATTCCGGGGCGTCGATGGCGACCACCTCCGAGCGGGCGGTGTAGTTGAGCTTCCACCACGCCAGTTGCAGGTCGTAGACGGAGCCGACGTCGCCGTCGCCGTGAACGCGGACCTCCGTGAGGTGCTCCGTGTACCGCGGGTAGTCCGTGAACGACCGCACGTACGGAAAGACCTCCTCGGGCGGGCGGTGGGCGAGCGTACTGAGGAGAATTCTGTCCACGGCGGCCGTACGACGGATCCGAAAGTAAGGATTGGCATTCTCGTCGTTCAATCGGTCGGTGTGACGCCGGGGTTACCTTCTATACTCGCGGCGGGCAACGGACGCCGCATGAGAAACGTCTGCGTCGTCGGCGGGGGTGTCGCCGGCCTCGCCGCTTCGATCTTCACCGCCCGCGCGGGTCTGGATACCATCGTCATTGACGGCGGGGAGTCGATCCTCGCTCGCAACGCCAGCCTCGAGAACTATCCCGGCTTCCCGGACGGCGTCGACGCCCGGCGCTACCTGCAACTGACCCGCGAACAGGCCAGCAACGCCGGCGCCGAGTTCGAACTCGGGCGCGTGACTCACGTCGAACCGGTAGACGAAACGGACCTGGAGCAGGGGTTCGTCCTCGAGACCGAGGGCGGCGAGCCGCTCGAGGCGCGGCGAGTGATCGCCGCCTCGTGGTCCGACAGCGAGTACCTCGTTCCGCTCGACGTGGGCCGAATCAAGCGCGGGAGCAAGCACTTCGTCGATACCGACGAGGGCGGCCGCACGGCGGTCGACGGCGTCTACGCTGCCGGCCGACTCGCCGAGGAGCCCCACCAGGCGATCGTCGCGGCCGGTCACGGCGCGAAGGTCGGCCTCGCGGTAATCCACGATTCGGACGCGAACTTCTACCACGACTGGGTCGCGCCCGAGGGCTACTTCACCGGCCGTGGCCGCGAGGTGCCGCCGGGCTGCGAGGAGATCGACGACGCGGAACGCCGCGAGCGCGACGAGCGGGCACGGGAGCGTATGCTCGAGGCGTTCGCCGAACCGCTGGACGAGCGGCCGACGATGCACCCGAGCGTCGAGCGCAACGAGGACTGAGCCGACCGGCGGCGCCCGCACCCTTTTGACGACTGCGCGCGTCGGTTCGGCCGATGGAAGTCGGCATTCTCACCGTCGGTGACGAAGTGCTCGCCGGTGATATCGCGAACACGAACGCCCGGTGGCTCGCGACGCGCCTGACCGACAGCGGCGCGACCGTCGATCGAATCCTCACGCTCCCGGACGACCGTGACCGGATCGCGGCGACGATCGGGGAGTGGACGGCCGCCCTCGACGTCGTGATCGTGACCGGCGGCCTCGGCGGGACGCACGACGACGTCACGGTCGACGCCCTCGCGGACGCGTTCGAACGGGAACTCGTCGTCGACGACGCCGTCCGTCGGGACGTCCTCGAAACCGTCGCCGACTACCGGGATATCGACCCAGACTCGGTCGCGGCCGCGGAACTCGACTTCGACGTCGACGCCTGGGCGGCGCTGCCCGCCGGGAGTCGACCGCTGCTCAATCCGGAAGGGCTCTGTCCCGGGTGCGTCATCGAGAACGCGTACGCGTTCCCGGGCGTGCCCGCGGAGCTGAAGGCGCTGTTCGAGCAGGTCGCCGGGGAGTTCAGCGGCGACGCCGTCTCGAGGACGGTCTACACGCCCCAGCCGGAGGCGTCGGTGGTCGACGCGATCGCCGGCGCTCGCGAACGCTTCGACGTGACGATCGGCAGCTATCCGGATACGGAACGGCGAAACCGGCTGAAGGTGACCGGGACCGATCCCGAGACCGTCGACGCGGCCCTCGAGTGGCTCTCCGAACGGGTCGAACTGGGTGCAGACGAATAGCGGTCCCCGGCACAGTGTGCCACCCCAACACGGTGGCCCACGCGGAGCCGGTGCGCGATCGTGCGCTTCGATCGAGACGGCGGCCGACGACGCCTCGCTACGCTTAACATACTCCGAGAGAGAATAGCAGACGATGCTCGAGGGAGTCAACGTCGCGCTCGGGGTGACGGGGTCGATCGCGGCCGTGAAGACGGTCGAACTGGCCCACGAGTTGCGGCGCCAGGGCGCCGACGTGCGCGGAGTGATGACCGACAGCGCGCAGGGAATCATCCACCCCTGGGCCGTCGAGTTCGCGACCGACGACGACGTCGTCACCGAGATCACGGGGAGCGTCGAGCACGTCGACCTCTGTGGGTACGACGGGTGGGCCGACGTCTTCCTGATCGCGCCCGCCACGGCGAACACGGTCGGCAAGATCGCCGGCGCGGTCGACGACACGCCCGTAACGACCTGTGCAACGACCGCGCTCGGGGCCGACACGCCCGTCGTGATCGCGCCCGCGATGCACGAGCCGATGTACGACCACCCCGGCGTCCTCGAGGCCATCGACACCGTCTCGGAGTGGGGTGTCGACTTCGTCGACCCGCGTCTCGAGGAGGGGAAGGCTAAGATCGCGAGCGAGGAGGCGATCGTCTGCGACGTCGCTCGCGCGGCCGGCGACCGGTCGCTCGAGGGCGAGCGCGTGGTCGTCACCAGCGGCGCGACGGCCGAGGCGATCGACCCGGTCCGTGTGATCACTAACCGGTCGTCGGGGAAAATGGGGCGGGCCGTCGCGCGGGCCTGCTACGTCCGGGGCGCCGACGTCACGCTGGTCCACGGCGTCGTCGGCCCGCGACCGATAACCGGGACCGGAGATTCGCTCGAGATCGACGGCGACGGCAACCTCCCCTACGCGACCGTTCGGAACGTCGAGAGCGCGAGCGAGATGCTCGAGGCGACCCGCGAGGCCTGCGCCGACGCCGACGCGCTGGTCTCGGCGGCCGCCATCGGCGACTACACCGTCGAGGGCAGCGACGAGAAGATCCGCTCGGGTCAGGAGCTCTCGCTGGCGCTCGAGCCGACGCCGAAACTCATCGATACGATCCGCGAGGAGCGACCGGAGCTGCCGATCGTCGGCTTCAAGACCGAGACCTCGGGCGACGAGCGGGCGATGATCGAGCAGGCCCGGACCGCGCTCGAGCGCGCGGGGCTGGCCTTCGTCGTCGCCAACGACGCGAGCGTGATGGGTGCCGATCGGACGACGGCGCTGCTCGTTCACGCCGAGGACGCCGCCCGCTACGAGGGGACGAAGGCGGGGCTGGCCGGCGAAATCGCCGACTCGATCGCGGCGATCGGCGGCGACGCGAACGGGTAGCCCGCGACCCAAATTGCCGACCCCGCGTCAAGAGAATTATATAGGTGGCGTTCGTGCCACGAATTAATAGGTATGCGAACAGTTTCAGTTTCAGTTTCGATTCTGGTTTCGGTCCTCCCCACGGCCACCGACAGCTCTCACTCGTTTTCGGCGAGCGATTCGAGGTGATTCAGGTGGCTCAGCAACAACAGCGACAGCGGTCAGACGGTGGCGACAGTAGCGACGGCAGCGACGATGGCGACGGCGAAGTTGACACCGCGCTCTCGAAGGGCGAGATCTTCGAGGTGTTGCGCAACCAACGCCGGCGGTACGTGCTCCAGTATCTGAAACAGGATAGCCGGCCGGTCGAACTCGGCGACCTCGCTCAGCAGGTCGCCGCCTGGGAGTACGAGACGACCCTCGAGGAGGTCACGCCCGAACAGCGAAAGCGCGTCTACACGACGCTCCAGCAGACCCACCTCCCGAAGATGGACACCGCCGGAATCCTCGAGTTCGACTCCGACGCGGGGGTCATCAGGGGAACCGACCGCGCGCGCGACATCAGCGTTTACCTCGAGATCGTCCCCGGCCACGAGTTCGCCTGGCGGGAGCTATACCTCTCGCTGGGCGCGATCAGTTCGGCGCTGGTCGCCGCGCTGTGGCTCGATATCTATCCCCTGACGGTGCTGTCGGACCTGACGTGGACCGCCGTCATCGCCGTGACGTTCACCCTGACGGCGGCGTTGCACATCTACCACGAGCGAAACATGCGACTCGGACACGGCGATCAGCCGCCCGAACTCAGCTACGCCGACAAGTGACCCGGCCCGTGTGAGCGAGCCCCACGCCGGTCGCCCGTGATCGTCAACTTTTACTCCGCGTCGACCAGACCCACGACATGGATCAGTTGAAGCGGTCGCTTCTCGAGGCCCCGATCATCGAGAAAAACGGCTATCACTACTTCGTCCACCCGATCAGCGACGGCGTCCCGAAACTCGACCCCACGCTGCTCCGGGAGATCGTCATCCGCATCATCCGGAAGGCGAAACTCGAGGAGGTCGATCGGATCGTCACGCCCGCCGCGATGGGCATCCACATCTCGACGGCCGTCTCGCTGATGACCGACATCCCGCTGACCGTCATCCGGAAGCGCGAGTACGGTCTCGAGGACGAAGTCGCCATCTCCCAGAAGACCGGCTACTCGGAGAACGAGATGTACATCAACGACGTCCGCGAGGGCGAGCGCGTGCTCGTGCTCGACGACGTCCTCTCGACGGGCGGCACGCTCGCGGCGGTCCTCGAGGCCCTCGACGAGATCGGCGCCGAGGTCGTCGACACGGTCGCGGTCATCAAGAAGGTCGGCGGCGAGAACAAGGTCGACGACGCCGGCTACGACGTCAAGACGCTGATCAACGTCGACGTGGTCGACGGCGAGGTCGTCATCGTCGACGAGGACGGGGACTCGTAGGCGTCGCGGCGCTACGCTACCGGATCCGGTCCGGAATCAGCGGCTTGTACTCGTCGTGTCGGAAGGAACCGAGAATCGTCCCGTCTAGCGTCTCGACGTGGGTGTAGAGACATCCCTCCGCTTCGGCTGCGTTCACCATGCCGGGCGCGTTCTGGAATTCGTACTGGCCGGCCAGCAGGATCGCAGTCGACGTCTCGGGGTCTAACAGTTCGGTAACGAAGAAGACCGCCTGCCCGACCTCGTTCCGGTAGGCTTCGTACCGCGGGAACTCGCGGTTCTCGAAGGCGTCGGCGAACGCGTCGGCGTGGTTGCCGGGGATCACGTGAACGATACCGAACCGATCGTCCCTCCCGGCGTCTCGGCTCAGCGGTGCCGTGTGGGCCGCCGGGATCGCGACCGTCTCCCACCCTTCGTCGCGTCGCTGCTCGGCGAGTGCCGTCATGTCTTCGTTCGTCTGAACCCAGGCCTGTTTCGTCGCCGAGGTGGTGCCCGGTTCGACGGTACCGTCGTCTCCGATACGTGACATAGGGATCCATGGGTACACGAGTGGGATAACTCTTTTCACGACGAGCGACGGATCGCAGCTCGCCGGTCGCTACTCGCCGGGACGCGACGGGGAGCGTGCGTCCGCTGCGCCGTCTCAGATCCCGAAGAAGCTCTCCATGAGATACGAGACCAGCAGGACGAGGAGGCTTCCAAGGAAGAGTTTTCCCGGCGGCGTCATCCGCTTTTCGGGATCCGGTCCGTCGACCCAGCGGATCGGTGGGGTCGCCCGGACGAGCCGCTGGAAGCGCGTTTCGTCGGCCGTTTCCGGAATCGAACCCCCCGCAACGCCCCTGGCGGTGGTCCGCTCCAAGTCGGCGGGCGAACGTGGCCAGAGTCGAACCGACGCGTAGCCCATCAGGAGAAACCCCGCGAAGAACAGCGCGTACTTCGCGCGGACGAGTCCGCCGCCGGTCGCGACGCCCAGCACGATGGCCCCCACGGCCACCACAAAGGCGAGCGCGACCGCGTACGTGAGCGCGTCGAGCCAGACGAGCGCCCACGTTCTCAGTTGGTCGTTCGACGGGCGGTTGGGGAACATTGATCAGCGGTGGCGGTCGTCGAGTACCTGCCCGGGATCCCGATACTCCGACTCGTGCCGGTGACAGAGGCTCCGACGGTCGGAGCTGCTGACGACGTGGTACTCCGGCTGGACGGGTTCGGCGTCGTCCGCCTCGTCGCGGTTCCTGTCGACCCCCTCACAGATACTACCGAACTCCGCTCGGAGGACCTCAAGGGCCTCTCCCTCTCGGTCCTGTCGAGCGTGTTCAGCGGCCTCCTCCAGAATCGACTGCACGTCAGACGGGACGGAGTACTCGCCGAAGAGTTCGTCGTAGACCTCGTCGATTGTCCCGATCTGCGATTCCTTCCCGAGCAGTTCCCGGATTCGGTCGGTGATCGACCGTTCGGCCCGCTCGCGCTCGCGGAGCACCTCGCGAAGGGTGTCGAGTTTCGTCCAGAGCTCCTTGTCGAGGTCCTGGTACTCCGGTGGCCGGATCCGGGCCGGACACCGCGTCGAGAACGGACAGCCCGCGGGCGGATACCGGGGACTCGGTGGCGTCCCCTGCAGAGTGATCCGCTCCTTCTCGGCCGTCGGGTCGGGTTCCGGAATCGCCGAGAGCAGCGATTGCGTGTACGGGTTCGCGGGGTCTGCGAACAGCTCCTCCGTCGGACCGATTTCCATGATGTTTCCGAGATACATTACCGCGACGCGATCGCAGATGTGGCGCACGACGGAGAGGTCGTGGGCGATGAAGAGGTAGGTGAGGTCGAACTCGTCCTGAAGCTCCTCGAGGAGGTTGATCACCTCGGCCTGAACCGAAACGTCCAGCGCGGACACCGGCTCGTCGAGGACGATGAAGTCCGGCTCGAGCGTGAGCGTCCGCGCGATACCGATTCGCTGGCGCTGACCGCCGGAGAACTGGTGGGGATACCGGTAGTAGTGTTCGCGCTGGAGGCCGACGGTATCGAGCAGTTCCTTGACCCGCTGACGCCGCTCGCGCGGGGTCTTCCAGTCGTGGACGTCCAGCGGTTCGCGCACGATCTCGCCGATCGTCATTCGATCGTTGAGACTCGAGTCGGGGTCCTGAAACACCATCTGGGCGTTCCGACGCCACTCCTTGAGATCGCTGCCCGACAGTTCGGTAATGTCTACGTCGTCGAATCGGATCTCGCCGCCGGTCGCGGACTCGAGTTGCAGGAGCGTTCGTCCCAGCGTGGTCTTCCCGCAGCCCGACTCGCCGACCAGTCCGAGCGTCTCGCCGCGTTTGATATCGAAGCTGACGCCGTCGACGGCCTTGACCGGCGTGCCGCCGAAGATGCCGCCGTCTTCGTAGTAGGTCCGGAGGTCTCGAACCGAGACCATCACGTCCTCGTCGGGGGTCGATTCGACTGCGTTCGTCTGCAGGGCGTCCTGGCTCATCAGTCGTCACCTCGTGTCGATCGCGTGTCTCGATCCGATCGCGGTTCCGCTGGGTCCGCGCTCGACTGACTCTCGTAGCGCTCGTCGTACAGCAAGCAGGCGGCCGTGTGATCGGGCGCCCCCTCGTCGACGGGGAGTTGGTCGGGGTGGACCCGTTCGCAGTCTCCGAACGCCTTCGGACACCGCGGTGCGAACCGGCAGGCGGTCGCCGGCTCGTTCGGCGTCGGTACGGTCCCCTCGATCGTCTCGAGTTTCTCGCCGGCCTGTCGACCGGGGATCGACCGCAACAGCCCCTGCGTGTAGGGGTGTTTCGGCTCGGCGAACAGTCGCTCGACGTCGGCCGTCTCGACGACTTCGCCGGCGTACATGACGTTGACGCGATCGGAGATCTCGGCGATGACGCCCATGTCGTGGGTGATGAACATGACGCCCAGATCACGCTCCTCCTGCAGTTCGGCGAGCAGGTCCAGGATCTGGGCCTGGATGGTGACGTCGAGCGCGGTCGTCGGCTCGTCGCAGATCAGCACCTCCGGATCGCAGGCCAGCGCCATCGCGATAACGGCACGCTGGCGCATGCCGCCAGAGAACTGGTGGGGGTACTCGCCCACGCGCCGACGCGCGTCCGGGATCCCGACCGCCTCGAGCAGTTCGATCGCCTCCTGCGTCGCCTCGGCGCCGTTCAGCCCCTGATGGAGCTCGAGTGCCTCTTCGATCTGATTGCCGACCGTGTAGACGGGGTTGAGGCTCGTGAGCGGATCCTGAAAGACCATCGCGATCCGTCCGCCGCGCATCGCTCGCTGCACCTCGCCGGAGCAGCGGGTGATCTCGACGAAGCCGTCGACGATCGACTCCGGATCGTCGGGGTTGCCCTCGGTGACGAAGATGCAGTCGTCGTCGTCGACGAGGCCGAGTTTTGCGCCGTACCCGCCGATAACATCTTCGAACCTCGCGTCCGCGACCGACTCGTATTCGAACGCCGACGGCGACGCGTTGACGCCATCGCGCTCGAACAGCGACGACGCGTTGTGGGTGTCAGCGATCCGCGTCAGGTCGACGGTCCGGTCGGGGAACCGCTCGGCGAAGTCGCGGACCGTCTCTATGTCGTTGAACCGGATGCTGCTACCCTCGAGGACGTGGCCGGGGGATTCGACCAGTCCCATGATCGAACGAGCGGTGACGCTCTTCCCCGAGCCGCTCTCGCCGACGATGCCGGTCGTCTCACCGGACGTGATCTCGAAGTTGACTCCGTCGACGGCCCGGATCGTTTCCTTGTCCGTGAAGAACGCCGTCTGCAGGTTCCGAACGGTGAGGATGGGGGCGTCGAGGCCGGAACGGTCGTTCGCCGCCATCAGCCACCACCTCCGGTTGCGGCGGCACTCGCACCCTCGTCGCCGCCTTCGCTCTGCGGATCGATGGCGTCGCGGATCCCGTCACCGAGGGCGTTGAACCCGGTCACCAGCAACACGACCATCAGTCCGGGGAACGTCGCGATGTGCCACGAGGACGTCGAGACGTACGGACGCCCCTCGTAGACGATCCGCCCCCACTCGGGGGTCGGCGCCTGAACGCCGAACCCGAGGAACGAGAGGGCGGCGACCCCGATGATGACGCCGCCGAGCGACAGCGACGCGTAGATGAGCATGTAGCCCGCGATGTACGGCGACATGTGTTTCCGCATCGTCGCCGCCGGCGTCTGGCCGTAACTCTTCGCCGCGTCGATCCACTCCTGTTCCGCTACCTGTAGCGCCGGACCGCGGACCGCTCGCCAGAGGAACGGCCAGCCCGTCGCTGCGAATATCAGTGCCAAGAGTAAGCCTCCGTCGTAGATTCCCGCGATCGGATGATTCGCCTCCATGAACAGCACGGACAGCAGGAGGACGACCAGCAACCGCGGCAGCGACATGATAGAGTCGCTGACGATGATCGTCAGCAGGTCGGTCAGCCCCTTGTAGTAGGCGGTTATCAGCGCGATTACGGTCGCCGCGACCGCCTGAAGCACCGTCGCGAGCAGGCCGATCACCAGCGAGACCTGCGCTCCGTACATCAGCATCGTGAACAGGTCCTTCCCGTCCTGATTCGTGCCGAGCGGGTGGAACCGGTCGTACTGGTCGTAGCTCATCATCCCGACGTTGGTATCACCGCCCTGGGAACGAGAGTCCATGTTCGCTTCGCCGTGGGTGGTCGTCTCGACAGAGCCGTCGCCGAGATACTGTATCTCGTGTTCGTACGGGCTGTAGATGTTCGCCTCGGCGGTCACCGGACTGACTGCCGGCGCCCACAGCGCCAGCACGACGAACGCGAACACGGTGAACAACCCGAACAGTCCCCAGTAGTGGGTTCGAAGCCGATTGACGCTGTCGTCGCGGGGCGTCCAGTCGGCTTCCCGGTAGTGCTCGCGGAAGATCTCGTATCCCTTCCAGAACCAGCCGAGCCAGACGAACGCGTAAACGAAGACGACGAATACGCGAACCGCCCAGGCCCACGCCGGCGAGAGTCCGAGGAACGTCCCCTCCCAGCCGCCGTCGACCGTCTGGTGGCCCTGGTTCGGAATCACTTCCCGACTTGTTATCGTCGGGATCGAACTCAGCGCCTCCAGACCGCGGGCGAATAGCCCGAACGCAGCCTCAAGGATGCCGCCGACCGGCGTCAGCGCGACGAGCGCGACTGCCAGCCCGAGTACGAGGGCGATCAGACCGCGCTCGAGGAGGTCGTCGATACCCGTTCCCCGCTCGACGCCGAGCCGATCGGCGAGCGACCACGGGACGAACAGCGACTTGACGATCGCGGCGGCGACCAGCAGCAGCAGAAACGCCGTCAGCAGGAACGCGAGCGCGCTGCCGACCAGCGAGACCGCGTCGCCGGCCGACGCGAGCCCCCCGCCGACCGCGCCGGCGACCCAGCGCGGCGTCGCCGCCAGGCCCTCGATCGTGAATCGACTCACTTCGCCGAGCCGGAGGAGTCCGCCCGCGAACCGGCCGAACTCGAGTGCGATCAGGGCGACCACGCCGCCCAACCAGAGCAGCGCCGGTCGCGGGTTGTCGGCGATCCGTTCACGGAGCGTCGTATCGTCGAACTCGTTCATGCTCATCGGTCGTACCCCACGCGTGGATCGAGAATCGTGTACAGCAGGTCCTGCAGGATGTTGATCGAAACGATCAGGACGATGAAGACGAACATCAGCGATCCCACGAGCGGCAGATCGGCCTGGATGGACGCCTGATAGAACAGGTAGCCCAGACCGTTGATGCCGAAGATGACCTCGACGATCACCGAGCCGCCGATCAGGAGGAACGCCTCGTTCGTGATGACCGGAACCAGCGGAATCAACGCGTTACGGAAGACGTGTTTCCAGACGATCACCCGGTCGGATAGCCCCTTCGCCTTCGCGGTCTCGACGTAGTTGGAGTTGATCGTCTCGAGGACCGCGGTCCGACCGATCCGCATCTCGTTACCCATCGCCGCCGATCCCAGCACGACCGCGGCGGGAAGCACCTGTTTGATCGCCTGCAGAAACGTCGTCCCCGAGACGTAGAAGCCGACCGGAACGCTCAGCACCCCGATCGTGGTCCACTCGGTGATCAGGAAGAAGTCCAGCGGCGGCTGCCCGACGAGACTCCCGATATCGATCCCGAAACTCCGCCAGTCGAAGCCGAAGTACGACCGTCGCAGGAGCGCGAGCATGATCACGGCCAGCCAGAAGTTCGGCATCGCGCGCCAGACGATCCCGCCGAAGGAGGCGAAGTAGTCGCCGCCGGTGTTGGGGTTCAGTCCCGCGTAGAAGCCGAGCGGAATACCGACGAACAGCGCGATCGACACGGACCAGAAGCCGAGCCAGAGCGTCCGCGGCGCGTACGTCCCGATGAGGCTGTAGACGCTCCGCCCCGGCTGGATGACCCAGGACTGACCGAGGTTGAACGTGAGCATGTCGGTCATGTAGTCGGTGTACTGTTGCCAAAGCGGCTGGTTGACACCGAGCCGCGCCTCGATATTCGCCCGACTGACGGCACCCCCCTGTTCGCCGACGATCGCCGCGACCGGATCGATCGGCCCCATTCGAACGATGACGAACGTGATCGTGAGTCCGAACAGCACGACGGGAATCGACAGCAGTAGCCGCCGAAGGAAGTATCGCGATCGGCTCACGACGCATCACCCGCCCATAATCGTTTCATATCTCTTACTAGCAAATATTGGATCATTCGAGTACTATAAGCGTCTCTATTATTGCCTGAAATGGTTAAATAGTCGTCACGATCGACGACGTTCGATGAGCGGCACTACTCGTCCAGCGAGACGTTGTTGAACCGCTGCTGGTAGGCACCCATCGCACCGAACGGTTCGACGTCGACGTAGTCGTAGATGAACCGTTCTTCGAGGTCGTGGAGCAGCGGAATCATGACGGCGTCGTCCCAGACCGCTCGCTCCATCTCGAGGTAGGCTTCGTCACGGACGTCCTGCGCGTCGGGGTCCGGATTGGCTTCGACGCGCTCCCAGGCCCCCTGGGCCTGCGCCGAGGCGTCGGAGTCCTCGCGGTGCCAGTCGAGGTAGTAGCCGTTCGTCTCCTCGGGCATGCGCGAGGTGTCCGTGTTCTCCGGCTCGAAGCCGAACATCCCGTAGTCGGCCGCCGGCCAGCTCCACGTCCAGCCGAGCGAGTAGAAGTCGAGCTCGCCGTTCTCACCGCGCTCGATGAGCGTCGCGAACGGTGACTGCTCGAGCGAGAGGTCGACGCCGAGCCCGGAGAGTTTGTCCCGGGTGAGGCGGCCGAACTCCTGGAAGACCTCGGACTCGTAGGTCGTCAGCGTCAGTTCGTACGGATCGTCCGACGTGTAGCCGGCGTCCTCGAGCACCTGGCGGGCGGCGTCACGGTCCGTCTCGTTGGCGCCGTACGGGTAGTCCTCGATGAAGCTCTCGTACTGTTCCTGTCCGCCGGGGAACGCGCCCGGCGGCGTGAACGTCCACGCCTCCTCGCCGCGCTCCTTGAAGACCTCGGCGATGAGTTCCTCGTGGTCAGTCACGTACGCGATCGCGCGTCGGACGGGTCGCGGTACGGACGGCGCGTTGAACGCGACGTAGTACGTCGAGAGCTGGGGAACGCCGACGTACTCGACCGTATCGCCGTTCTCGATCGGACCGTAGCTACCGACCGAACGGCCGAGGTCGTCCGTCTCGGCGTCGACCTTGTTCGGGTCGTACTGGGCCGTCGGCATCCCGCCGCCGGGGCCGAAGATGTCGGCGTTGCGCTCCATCGCGTACGTGTACCCGGCGTCGTCGTCCTCGATGATCTGCCAGTGGACGGCCTCGACGTTGGCGGTGCTGCCGTGGTAGTCGTCGAACCGAGTGACGCGGGCCTCCGCGTCGGGCTCCCACGTGTCGAACTCGAACGGTCCGGTACCGATCATGGTCTCGGTCGAGAACTCGTCGTGCTCGATCTCGCCGTCGTACCCTTCGATATCGCCGACGAGCCCCTCGGGGACCGCCGAGAACGAGTCGTAGGCGAGCAGTTCGAGCGCGTTCGGGTGGGGCGTCTCGAGTCGGATCTCCAGCGTCTGGTCGTCGACCGCTTCGACGCCGAGCGAGTCCGGAACGAGTTCCTCGCCCTCTACCTCGTGTTCGACGGAGAGGAAGGTATCTTCGAGGACGAAGTTCGCTCGCTCGCTGTTCGGCGATTCGGCCAGTCGACGCAGCGAGTAGACGAAGTCGTCGGCCGTGAGCGGGTCACCGTTGTGGAACTCGGCGTCCGCGAGCGTGAACGTGTACGTCAGCAGGTCGTCCGAAATCTCGACGTCCTCGGCGAGCAGGTTCTCCACGCTGCTTTCGCCGTTCGGATAGTACGTGAGCGCTTCGTACACTTGCTTGACGATCTGGCCGGACGCCGTGTCCGTCGACTGGATCGGATCGAGCGTCGTGACCGTCGAGTTAATCAGGTTCAGTTCGTTGTCGCTACCTTCGTCCGGATCACCGGTGAGACAGCCCGCTACCGTCGCCACCGCGGCACCGGAGCCAGTGGCTTTCAGAAACGTCCGTCGCGAGAGGTCGGTTTCTCTTGACATACCGAGTGGCATGAGTGACGGGAATTATATAAATTTTTGTTTTGTTTTGGATCTAGTGTCAGACGTTGTACCCATACTGCTTACACTATCCAATCTTACATTGCATATCTCTCTCATTGTACGCGTAGAGGTATTAAATAAGCACTCCAACAACCGGTTGATAACTATATGGGTGGAATTGATATTCCGATCGTGAAGAGAGAAGGAGCGGGAAGATGCGAATCCGAGTTTGAGGGCGACGCCAAGCGCGAGTGCTCCCCAGGACGAACAGCAGGGTCGCTGCTAACGAGAGTTCTGCACTCGTTTCAACGGGTAACCGTTTGAGACTGTCGCGCATCGGCAGATAGCCGGCTAGATGGCGCGACCGCGTCCCTGTCATCACTCGTTCCACGAGTATCGGTACAGAATTACTCCGACGAAGTGATAAAATAACCCAGTCACAAGGAATATGCCACCGGGATAACAACCAGATGGCAATGCCAGGTACTGGCGATAGCGACTCTACGCAACTACCTCGTCGACCAGTTCTCGAGGGAGTCGGCGCCCTCGGGATCGCTGGACTCGCCGGCTGTATCAGTACCGGCGGCGACGTCGACGTTGACGGCGAGGCCGAGGAACTCATCTACGAGGGATTCAAAGAGGAGGGCGTCGAGCCGCCGGTCGAGACGACGATCTACGCGAATTCCGAGACGGAGGCGCGCGTCAGGTGGGCGCAGCTGGTGCAGAACGAACTGGACTCGACCGACCTGTTCGACGTATCGTTCAGGCAGATCGCGTTCACCGAGTATCTCGATCTGGTCAACAGTATGGCCGCCGAGGAGGAGAACGCCCTGATCTGTCTGGGACTCGTCGGCGGCTGGGACCCCCACTCCTACGTCTATCCCGCCTTTCACTCCGACAATTTCGCCCCGAACGGACTCAATATCAGTCACTTCGAAAACGAAGCCGTCGACCGGCTCATCGAGGACGGCGTCAGGGAATCCGACACCGACGAGCGCGTCGAAATCTACGAGGAACTCCAGGAACTGCTCGTCGAAGCGTCGCCGTTCTCGTTCGTCCGCTCACACGAGGAGATCGTCGTCTACCGGGCCGACGCTATCGACGGCTTCCGAACGTATCCGATAACCGGCGACGAGTACACGTCGATCTACGCGCCGACGCTCGGCGTCTACACGGAACTCACCACCGGCGAGGACGAACTTATCGGCGACGTCGGAACGGGGATCAGCAGCTACGACCCGACCACGATCAACGACGACACCTCGGGCATGGTCACCGGACTGATCTACGAATCGCTCCTCGAGGTCGACTTCGACGGGAGCGTTCGGCCGTCCCTCGCGACCGACTGGCGCCGGATCGACGAGACGACCTACCGCTTCGACCTGCGCGAGGGCGTCACCTTTCACACCGGCGACGAGTTCACCGCCGAAGACGTCCGGACGACGTTCGAACGGTACGAGGAAACGCCCCGAGAACACGACGTCTACGACTGGTACGACGGAATGGAGATCCTCGACGACTACCGGATCGAGGTCAGTCTCACCCGACCGTACGGACCCCTGGAAACGATACTCTCGGGGGTGCCGATCGTTCCGAGCGCCGTCGCCGACGGGAGCGTCGATCTCTCCCAGCGGCCGGTCGGGACCGGCCCGTACCGGTTCGTCGAACACCAGGAGGGCCGACTCTGGCGGATGGAAGCCAACGACTCCCACTGGTACGACGGCAGCGGCGACGTCCCCGAAACGCCGCCGATCGAGACGATCACTCTACGAATCATTCCCGAAGGATCCTCGCGCCGCGCGGCGCTCGAGACCGGCGAGACGCACCTGACTATCGGCCTCCCGAACGGATCGCTCGAGGCCTACGAGGCGGACGACGAGTACGTCGTCGATCGAACGCTCAGCGGGGGCGTCGACTTCCTCGGATTTCCGTGCTACCTCGAGCCGTTCACCAACCGAAAGGTCCGCCGCGGAATCGGGATGCTCGTCCCGCGCGACCGGATCGTCGAGGACGTGTTCCACGGCGCCGGTAGCCCGGCCTACACGCCGATTCCCCCGCTCCTCGAGCAGTTCGTCGATCCGGAATTCGAAGCGCACATTGTCGACGAGTATCTCAATTAAGGCGACGACTATCTGCGAGTACGTTCGGTGCCCATGTCCCTCGCGAACGACGTCGGCAAGCGGGTGCTGGTGACGGTCCCGGTACTGGTGGGTGTGACGGCGCTCACCTTCTCGTTGCTCCACGTCTCGCCGGGCGATCCGATCGACGTCGTCACCGGATTCCAGCGGGTCGATCCGGCGGTCAGGGAGTCGTTGCGCGCCGAGTACAACCTCGATCGTCCGCTCTGGGAACAGTATCTGCTGTGGCTGGCCGACGCGATCACCCTCGAGTTCGGGGAATCGCCGGTCACCGGCCGCGACGTCGGGGCGACGATCACGGATCGGCTCCCCTACACGCTCTTGCTGGGCGGCGCGGCGTGGGTGCTCTCGCTGGCGATCGGGATTCCGGCGGGGGTCGTCGCGGCCGTCAACCGGGGCGACACCGCCGACGAGGTCAGTCGCGTCGCGGCCCTCGCCGGCATCGCGACGCCGAACTTCTGGCTCGGCTTGCTCCTCCTGTTCGTCTTCGGCGTCCACCTCGAGTGGGTCCCGGTCATTCCTCCGGACGCACCCCTTCTCAGTGCGGACACGCTGTGGTTTCTGGTGTTGCCGACGATCACGCTGGGCACGGCCACCGCCGCGCTCGTCGCGCGCCTGTTGCGCTCGTCGATGCTCCGGGAACTGAACGCCGAGTACGTCCGCACCGCACGCGCGAAGGGGCTCCGCGAGCGGACGGTCATCTGGAAACACGTCCTCCGGAACTCCCTGATCGCCGTCGTGACCGTCGCGGGACTCCAGATCGCCGTGCTCGTCGACGGTGCGGTCGTCGTCGAACAGGTGTTCTCCTGGCCCGGCATGGGCCGACTGCTGGTCGACGCGATCAATCGGCGGGACGTCCCGGTCGTACAAGCGGGCGTCCTCGTGATCGCCGTTTCGGTGGTCCTCGCGAACCTGCTCGTCGATATCGCCTACTCCTACCTCGATCCGCGAATCAGACACTCATGACGGGAGACGATCGATCGACGCCGGAACGGGGCCGCATTCGAATCGAAGGGTTCGGCGAGGCCGTCGCCGCCGACCGCACCGTCGACGTCTGGGCGGACGAGCGGGAGCCACCGACCCGGAGCCGCCTCGAGGACGCCTGGCGCCGGTTCCGGTCGAACCGAACGGCCGTGCTCGGCCTCGGGATCGTCGCGGTGCTCGCGGTCGTGGCGATTTTCGCGCGACCGATCGAGGTGTCGACGATGGGGTACACGATCACCCTCCAGCCGTTCGCGCTGGCGCCGTACGATCCGAGCGCGGTCTACGTCGGTCCCGCAAACGCCGGGCCGTCGCTTTCCCACCCGTTCGGGACCGACTGGGCGGGGCGCGATCTGTTCTCGCGCGTCCTCGTCGGCGGCCGATTCAGCCTCAGTATCGGCGTCGTCGCCGTCGCGCTCGCCGTGCTCGTCGGCGTCCCGCTGGGGGCGATCGCCGGCTACTTCGGCGGCTGGATCGACGAACTCGTCATGCGAACCGTCGATACGCTCTACGCGTTCCCGTTTCTCGTGCTCGCGATCGGGATCGTCTCCGTGCTCGGGCGGGGCTACTGGAACATCGTCGCCGCGCTCGTGCTCACCGGCTGGATCGGCTACGCCCGCCTGCTGCGCGGCGAGATTCTCTCGGTCAGGGAACGCGAGTACGTCACGGCCGCGAAGGCGCTGGGGTCGCCCGATCGGATCGTCATCGCCAGACACGTCGTCCCCAACGCGATCGCGCCCGTCATCGTGCAGGCGACCCTCAACGTCGGTACGGTCGTGCTCGCGGCCGCGGCGCTGGGTTTCCTCGGCCTCGGACTCGATCCCAGCACGGCCGAGTGGGGCGCGATGCTCTCGGGGAGTCGCACGGCGATCGCCAACGGCCACTGGCACGCGACGGCGTTTCCCGGCCTCGCGATCTTCCTGTTCGTGATGGCGGTCAACCTCGTCGGCGACGGCATCGCCGACGCGATCGATCCCCACGGCGAGACGGCAACCCGGAGGGTGCGATAACCGTGGCGCTGCTCGAGGTCGAGGATCTCGTCGTCCAGTTTTACGCCGAGGACGGCGTCGTCCGCGCGGTCGACGGCCTCAGCTACGAGATCGAACGCGGGGAGACGCTCGGCATCGTCGGCGAGAGCGGCGCCGGCAAGAGCGTCGCGAGTCTCTCGTTACTGCGGTTGATCGACGGTCCGGGCGAGATCGTCGAGGGCGAGATCCGGTTCAAGGGCCGGAACGTACTCGAGTGCACCGACGAAGCCCTCCGCGACCTCCGGGGCAACGAGATCGCGATGGTGTTTCAGGACGCCGGCGCGGCGCTCAACCCCGTCTACACCGTCGGCGAGCAGATCGCCGAGGCGGTCCGGGCCCACCGGGACGTCACCGACGCCGCGGCCCGCGAGCGGGCGATCGACCTCCTCGAGCGCGTGGGCATCCCCGACGCGGAGCGCCGCTATTCTGACTACCCCCACGAGTTCTCCGGCGGGATGCAACAGCGGGCCGTGATCGCGATGGCGCTGTCCTGCGACCCCGACTTGCTCGTCTGCGACGAACCGACGACGGGGCTGGACGTCACCATCGAAGCCCAGATCCTCGAGTTGCTCGAGGACCTCGCCGCGGAGTTCGAGACGGCGATCCAGTTGGTCACCCACGACCTGGGCGTCGTCGCCGAGCGGTGCGACCGCGTGCTGGTCATGTACGCCGGGCGGGCCGTCGAACGGGCGACGGTCGAAGAGCTGTACTACGATCCCAAACACCCCTACACGGTCGGGCTCATGGCCTCGATTCCGCGGATCGGCGACGACCGCGACCGCCTCCCGGCGATTCCGGGGACGATGCCCGACCTCGTCCAGGTGCCGACCGGCTGTCGATTCCACCCGCGGTGTCCGTACGCCGAGGAGGTCTGCACGCTGCGCGACCCGGCGCTGCTCGACGCCGAAACGGGCGTCGACGCGGCGGACGCCGACCCGGACGCCCACCTCGCGGCCTGCCACGAGTACACCGGCGACCTCGAGGCGGGCCTCGACTACGCGGTCACCGTCAGGGGTGACGACGAGTGAGCGATCGCGACCCCCTTCTCCGGATCGAGGGGCTCGAGAAGCGGTATACGACCGCCGACGGCTTCCTCGACCGACTGCTGGGCACCGTCCAGGAGGTCACGGCCGTCGACGGCGTCGACCTCGAGATCGACGAGGGCGAGACGCTCGGACTGGTCGGCGAGAGCGGCTGCGGGAAGAGTTCCCTCGCCCGCTCGCTGCTGCGGCTCACGGAACCGACCGCCGGCTCGGTTACCTACCGCGGGACCGAGGTGACCGACCGCTCGAGGGCCGACCTCCGGTCACTGCGGACTGACGTCCAGTACGTCTTTCAGGACCCGCTGGAGAGCCTGAACCCGCAGCTTCCGGTCGCCGACATCGTCGGCGAACCCCTCGCGGTCCACGAGATCGTCCCCCCCGAGGACCGCGAGGAGCGGGTCGCCGAACTGCTCGAGACCGTCGGGCTGCGGGCGAGCCACGCGACCCGGTACCCCCACGAGTTCTCCGGCGGCCAGCGCCAGCGCATCGGTCTGGCCCGCGCGCTGGCCGTCGAACCGGAGTTCATCGTGCTCGACGAGCCGGTCTCCGCGCTGGACGTCTCGGTCCAAGCTCAGTTGCTCAACCTGCTCGAGGACCTGCAGGCGGAGTTCGGATTGACCTACCTCCTCATCGCCCACGATCTCTCGGTCATCGAGCACGTCGCCGACCGCGTCGCGGTGATGTACCTCGGCGATATCGTCGAAATCGGGCCGACCGAGGACCTGTTCGCCGGCGACGTCCACCCCTACACGGCCGCCCTGCGCTCGGCGATTCCAGAACCCGATCCGCTGTGGGACGGCGATCGGATCGTCCTCGAGGGGGACGTCCCCTCGCCGGCCGATCCCCCCTCGGGCTGTCGGTTCCACACTCGCTGTCCGATCCCCGTCCCGCCCGCGGAGTACGACCTCGATCCCGAGACGTTTCGGGGCGTGCTCTCCCTGCGGCAGCGACTCGCCGACGCCGATGGCGATACCGACGTTCTCGCGGGGCTCGAGTCGGTGTCGCCCGATCCGGCGGCCGCCGAGGACCGCCCCGCAGCGATCCGCGAGGCGTTCGACATCCCGGCGGAACTCCGCGACGAAGCCGCCGACGACGCGCTCTCGAACGCGCTCGAGGCGGCGGCCGCCGGCGACGTCGACGCCGCACGGGAGCGACTCGCGGCCGCGTTCTCGACGCCCTGCGAGACCGACCGACCGGACCTCGAGACCCACGGTGACGGTGATAAGAATGGTGACGAGGACGCTGACGGTGACGGCCATCCGATCGCCTGCCACCGCTTCGACGACGCGTACGCCGAGCATCTGCCGGACCGATCCGAACCGAGACAGCGATGACGCTACTCGAATCCAGACCGCGATGAAACGAATCTACGACTCGCGCGCGCTCGAGCGCGACGCGGACGATCCGTTCGCCCCAGCGGCGAGCGACGACGAGAACGCCCGGCGCGCGATCGACTGGGACGCGTTCAGCCACGCGTTCGCGCCGGTCGCGCTTCGCACCCGGGCGATCGACGTCACCGTGACCACGGACCGCGACGTCTACCGCCCGGGGCAGTCGGTCGCCATCGGGATCGAGTTCCGCAACCGACTCCCGTTCCCGATCCGACTGCGAACCGACTCCCCCGAGCGCTGGACGTGGGCCGTCGACGGGATCGAGGCGGCGACTCGAGTCCCGCGGGCCGTTCCCGACCGATCCGCCGCCTTCTCCTTCGCCCGAAGCGAGCGCAAGCGATTCAGCCGCGAGTGGGCCCAGCGCATCCGCGTCAGCGAGTCCGAGTGGAACCCCGTCGACCCCGGCCGCTACACGATCGCGGTCCGGATCAATCGCGCCGACGCCGCCGACCGCGGGCTGGTCGCCGCTACGGGGATCGAAATTCGGGAGTGAGGCGACCGGTGACGTCGCGCTCTCGACGCGATCACCGCCGGACGGCCAGCCGAGGGGAGTTCGTCGCGGTCATCAGTCCGTCCGCGAATCGGCGCTCTCGACGCAAGTCTCGTCGTCCTCGTCGTAGTCGTCGGTTCCGGTGGCCGAAGACGCGTCGATCGGGACGATCGTCTCGACGAGCCGTCGGGTTCGAGCCGCGTACTCGTCGATTTCGATACCGAAATCCTCGGCGAGCGACCACCGGCCGACGAGTCGCTCTGCGGCGACCACCGTGACGGCCGCCAGCCCGACGCCCGCGACGACGTCGATCGCCCAGTGGATGCCGAGATACATCGTCGAGACGGCGATGCTCGCCGCCAGCGGCACCGCGACGACGAACCAGATCGGATACTCCCGCCGGGTTCGATAGGCGAATATCGCGATCGTCGCCGACAGCGAGGTGTGCAACGACGGAAAGACGTTGGTGTTGTGATTGACCTGGCGCGTGAGATACTGATACTGCGGGCGGAAATCGTACAGCATCGTATCGATGGCGGTGGGCATGACGTTTCGCGGCCCGTAGGCGATCACCAGCAGGTAGAGGAGCAGTCCGATCAGGTAGTTGAGCGCGTACGCGGACAGCAGTTCCCTGAGCGGGCGCGTGTCCGACAGCGCGAAGTACGCGATCACGGGAAAGATCAGGATGAAGACGTAGCCGAAGATGTAGACGAACGAAAAGAACTGCGTCAGCGTCTGACTCGCGAACGTCTGGAACCAGAGGACCGCCTCCCCTTCGATGGCGTAAAACGTCGGCGTCAGATTCCAATCGAGCGCCCAGGAGAGTTCGGGGAGGCGTTGGCGGGTTATCCGGTTCACGAGTAACACGACGACCACGACGCTCGAGACGGGCGCGGCCTGTCGGACCCGACGTCGCCACTCGAGTCGCGTCGCTCGGAGCCGGCGGCGGCCGATACAGACGGGAACGAACACGGCGAACAGGAGCACGGTAACTACTGCCACCTGCGTGAGCAGTTCAATGAGCATTATCTACGATGTATTCTCCGTTTTTGTCGTACTGGAAACCGTGCTGCTCGAATGCTCGCTTCGCCCGTTCCACGTCGAGTTCTCCCGTATCATCACTATGCGTCTCGTCGCGGAAAAAGGGCGCGTATGGTGCTTCTCCGTCCCACTCGAGTTCGTCGGGGATCCACTCGGTGGAAACCGGGGCGACGGTCGGCGTCGCCAGCCCGTTGAACACGTCTTCGACGGTCGACTCCCTGTCGATCAACCGCGCGACGATCCGGCGGAAGTGGAAATTGCTGAACGGCGAATTCCTGACGTTGAATCCGAGGTAGTAGAACGTCCGCGGTTTCGATTCGACGAGTTCGAGATTCGACGGAAGCGAGTCGACTCTCTCGGCGCCGAGAACCGATGCCGTCATGTCGGCGTTTCCCGCCTCGAGTTGAGTGACGGCCGAGCCACTGTTCGGCTCGACGTTGAAGACGATGCCGTCGACGCTCGGTTCCGGGAGGTCGACGTAACCGCGTCGGGTGAAGTGGTCGTCGAACCGATCGAATCGAACGTGCGAGCGCGGTTCCTGCTCGGCGAGCGCGAACGGGCCGCTACCGATCGGATCGATCTCGTCGGTGGTGACGACCTCCCACGTCCCCTGCGTGGGTTCGACGCCGCGCTCGAGGCGACGTTCGACGGCGGACCTCCAGACGTGTTCCGGGAGGATCGGTACCGTGAACGACTGTTCGGCGACGTCGGTGCTCGAATCGACTCGAATTCGGACGGTCCGATCGTCGACGACCGTGACCGTTCGGATCGCGTCTACCTGCCCGCGGTACCTCGGCGCCGGCGACGACCCGTTGCCGGCGCCGAGTGTGGTGTCGGCCAGAAACTCGTAGGTGAACTCGACGTCGGCAGCGGTGACCGGTTCGCCGTCGTGGAATCGGCAGTCCGGCCTGAGCGTGACCGTCGCGGTCGAGTCGTCCCAGTCCCAGGCGTCGGCGAGCCACGGGCGGATCTCGCCGTCGTCTTCGGTCGCCAGCGAGTCGTACAACAGATCGACGAACGCGCCCTGAGACCGATACGGCGCGGCCAGGGGGTTGAGGTTTCTAGTGGGACGCGAGTCGGTTATGACCGCGATCAGGAGGACTTCGTCCTCGAACGCCTCCTCGTTCGGTTCGAGCCCGACGAAGCCGAGTCGAGTTCCGAGATGAGACTCGTTCCAGCCGTCGAACCGGTCAGTTCTGACGAGTCGACGCTCCTCGGGGATGCAGATCGGTACGATCGGATGCGTTTGTGCCAGTCGATCGAGTACCTCCCCGACCGCTTCCTCCCGGTCCCCGTTCGACGTCGAGCGCTGTCGCTCGAGCAACTCGTCGGTCTCGGAATCGACGAATCCGAACGGGTTCTGCCAGCCCGCCTCGGGAGCGAACGAGGAGTGAAACGTCTCGTAGAGGTACTCGGGATCGTGACCGCCCGGATAGCAGCTGATATAACAATCGAAGTCGTGCTCGAGCAAGACCGACCGCAGTAACTCGGGATAGGCCCGCGGCTCCAGCCGGACGTTGATGCCGACCGCGTTGAGATGCTTCTCGAGGCGTCTGGCGATCTGAATCGCCTGACGATCGTTGTCGGTCGGAAGCGTTTGGAGGGTTATCGTGAGCTGATCGTCCGCCGTGCCGGTGATGAGCCGCTCGATCCGATCCATACACCCGGCCAGCGAACCGGCGATGCCGGTACTTCCGGCTGCAAGCGCTGCTCGCCGACTCACTCGGCTGTCCGACTGTTCCGGCGGGGGAGCCATCAGGAGTACTAGTCGAATACAGCGTTACGAATATAACAATTTTGCGAACCACCATCGTGTCAGAGAATGAGAGACGCCGACTCGATCGGTGTTCGGTGCGTCTCGAGCGGCGTCGACGAACCCCGGTATTGTTCGCGTCGAAAAGTAGCGGGCGGTAGATTGGAATTGTGGGAGGTAGATCTGAACTACGCCGACTTCGGTCGCTTCGCTCCCTCGTCGTCTACTTCAAATCTACTCGGCGTATTTTCGACGCTCACGACACTCGTCACTCCGTTCCTCGATATTGTTCGCGTCGAAAAGTAGCGGGAGGTAGATTTGAACCACGCCAGCACTCTCGCTCCGATCGAGCGCTGTCTGGTTCAAACTACCACCGTGCGATACCTGCCGCTCGCGGATTTGCTCGCGGCAAAAGTATAGCGGGAGGTAGATTTGAACTACCGATCTGCGGGTTATGAGCCCGCCGGAATCTCCTGGCTATCCCATCCCGCTACCAGACAGTACCCGCGTGCCCTAGTTAAGGGTTATGATTCCGCTACCGTATGGTGGTTTCTCCCGTTACTCGTGGTGAACCTTCCACGTGTAGAGGCTCTCGCACGTGTAGTTGACGAAGAAGCCGACTACGATACCGATCACGTTCGCAACCAGATACCAGACGTCGTACCGGATGACCAGAACGCCGAGTACCGTCAGCGTGACGAGAAAGCCGGCGAACCGGACCGCGTTCGAGCGCAGAAACCGCCGCGCGAGCGCTCGTGGCGTCATCGCACCGTAGTTCGCGAAGGTCCAGTGCTCGTTGATCGCGAAGATGACCACGATCGACAGCTCCCACGAGACGGCCTTCGCCACCAGATACCAGATTCCAAAGACGTCGACTAAGATCGCGAGGCCCACGATGTCGACGGTCCCGCCGACGATCCCGACGCCGGCGAACTGGCTAAACCGGGCCGTCGAGAGCAACGCGCGAACCCGGGTTCTGACGGCCTCGGTGAACGACTCACTCATCGTCGGTTCGGGGAAACGTTCGTCCGTCGCCATTATTCGACGTCCACACGGGCGTATCGACCACTGGCTGGCGCTCCAGTATTGGTGTTGCGGTCCTCTCGCGACCCCGACTCGCCGCGAGTCCGATCGACGCGGCCGCCTCGAGTCCGGATTTCCCAAGCGACGTCGACCGATCGTCGGTGTGATCCGTCCATCTGTGCGTGACCGAGACGGTATCGAGCGAGAACACAAAAGAATTCGGAGTCGTCCGTCGGGAGAGGATCGACCGCCGATCGCCGATCGCCGGCCGTCGGGTCGACGTAGACGGCGAGGTCGGGTCGACTCAGACGGCGAGATCGCCCTTCGCGCGGACGACGTCGACGGCGTCGGCGTCGACGCGATCCACGTCGAGGAAGTGCGGCGTGTAGTTGCGCTTCTCGTAGTCCCCGTACTCGTCTTCGGTGCCCACGGTACACCACAGCTGGACCTCCTCGGGGCCGTGCCACTCGCCGTTGCGGTTGATCCCGAAGCAGACGACTTCTTCGCCGGCGTAATCGATGATGGCCCCCTTCCGGATCCCGGGGTCGCCGTGGATGATGAGCCGCTTCATGCCGGCGACTTCTCTCGAGAGCGGATTAAGCGCTTCGGAGTCCGGGCCGGGGAACCGGGAGCAGCGGGCCGTCAGCCGGCCGCGACTCGGTTCCGGCGCGCGGCCCAGAGGTGGCGAACCGTCGCGGCGGTAAACGCCAGCGCTCCGAGGATCATCGGCGTGTCGCCGAGGGTGCGGGCCCAGAGCAGCGTCTGGACGCGATCCCGTTCGTAGAACTCGAGGCTGCGCGCGGTCGCGTACCCCTCCTGGTAGGCGGTCTGCAACTGCAGGAAGCCGACGGGGAGCAGCGACGCGACGGTCATGACGGTGAGTCCGATGTTGGTCAGCCAGAACGCGCCGCGGAACCACGACGGATTCCACGCCGATTCGGGAGTCACGACCCGCAGGATGTAGGTTCCCAGCCCGAGCGCGAGCAGGCCGAACGCGCCGAACATCGACGTGTGGGCGTGGGCGACGGTCAGGTAGGTGCCGTGCTCGTAGTAGTTGATCAGCGGCAGGTTGACGAAGAAGCCGAGCACCCCGCCGCCGACGAAGTTCCAGACGCTCGAGCCGACGATAAAGAGCAGCGGCAGCGTGTAGGGGAACTCCTCGCCCTGGGCCCGCAGCGAGCGGTACTCGCCGAGGCTCCGGTAGAGGACGAAGACGAGCGGGACGAACTCGAGCGTCGAGAACGTCGTCCCGATGGGCACCCACTTGTCCGGCAGGCCGACCCACCAGTAGTGGTGGGAGACGCCGACGATGCCCGCCGCCATGATCGCGAACACCTCGAAGAGGATGGCCTTCTCGGCGTCGGGCTTCTCGATCAGGTCCATCGACACCAGCGCGGCGGAGATCACGGCGGTGACGAAGAACTCGAAGACGCCCTCGACCCACATGTGGACGACCCACCAGCGCCAGAACTCCGTGACCGCCATGTTCGTCTCGGGCGTGTAGAGCATGCTCGCGCCGAACATGAGCGCGATCGAACCGCCCGCGTAGGTCATGAAGTGGCCGAGCCCGGTCGACGGTTCGTCGAGTTGGCGGACGCCGCGGAGGACCAGCCCGGTCCAGGCGGCGAAGCCGGCCAGCAGCCCGAGTTTCCAGACCCGGCCGACCTCGAGGTACTCGAGGCCCTCGCTCCCGAGCCACCACCAGAGGTCGCCGTCGCTCTCGCCGCTCCCGGGCGAGCCGAACGCGCCGCGGGTGCCGAGCCAGACGCCCGCGAACGCGCCGACCGTGATGGCGACGAGCGCGCCCAGCAGCGCGGTCGCCCCCGCGGCCTGCCAGGGCGGATCGCGCTCGCTGAACAGCCCCGGCAGGAAGAGCCCGCCCGCGAGCCAGAGCGTCGTGATCCAGAGGATGCCGAGGTTGACGTGCCAGGTGCGGCCCAGCGAGAACGGCACCAGCGAGACGAGGTCGATCCCGAGGGTTTCCTCGAGGCCGTAGAAGCCGGTGCGCTCGACGTAGTAGTGGGCCAGATAGGCGCCGACGAGGGCCTGCGCGACGAACAGCGCGCCGGCGACGGGGACGTACCGCGCCGCGGCGTACTGGCTCGGCGTCACCGAGACCGAATCGGGCGAGGGGACGTCGACGAGTTCCGTCGTCGGTTCGGCGACGTCGAAGGAGTGGTAGGCCCAGACGCCGAACCCGGCGCCGGCGATGAGCAGGACGACGCTGATCGTGCTCCAGACGACGACCTGTCCGGTGGGTCGGTTCCCGGCCGCGGGCACGTACGGCCAGTCGTTCGTGTAGGAGTGGTTCGAATCGGGGCGATCGGTGTGGGCCATCCACGCCGTCCAGCACGCGAAGTCGGCGATTCGGGCGGCCGCCTCCGGCGAGTCGACGTACCCCTGCGGGATCCCGCGCTCGGGGGAACCGCCGTAGTAGCGGTCGACGTACTCGTTCCGGATCTGCCCGTGGGCGTACACTTCCGCCGCCGAGTAGCGGGCGATCGACCCCTCGGGCGCGTCGGCGTCGAATTCGTTCTCCACGCGCCGCTCGATGGCCGCCCGGTCGTCGTCCGCGAGGGAGTCGAACGAGTCGGCCCCGCGCTGGCGGGCGTAGTACTCCCGCATGTACTCGGCTTTCAGGTCGAGCGCATCGGCCGTCAGATCGACCCCGAAGTACGAGCCGTTACCCAGGACCGACCCCTGATTCATGAGGCCGTTAGCCTGGAACGCCTTCTTCCCCCGCTGGACCTGCTCGTCGGTCACGACGGTCGTCCCGTCCGGGCCGCGGATCTCGTCGGGGATCGGCGGCGCCTTCTTCCGGGAGAGCCAGGCGCCCAGCGACATCGCCGCGAGGTTGGCGACGAACAGGCCAACGAGCGCCAGCGATCCGGTCGATCTCGAGCGCAGCGCGTCGAAGCCGAGGTCGCTCTCCGCGCCCGTCTGCACCAGTAACGGCACCAGTTCGCCGAGGAGTCGGTCGATCGGCACGCCGCTGGCGCCGTCGCTCACCTGCAAGAGGCTCGTCGCCACCTCTCCGACCGCGGGATCGACGCCCTCGCCGTCCGGGAGCAGCGTCGTCGCCGCGACGGCCGCCGCGATCGCCGGGCCGAGGCGCCCCGACGGGACGCGGTTTTCTCGGCCGGCGGCGGATCCGTCGCTCGCGCACGCGGCCGCATCGAACGATCGTGTGCCCGCGGCCGCTGGACCCGACGACTTCGCGCTCGAGGGCGTCCCGCTAGAGGTGTCCAGGTCCGCCATCTCGGCCTCCAGTTCCGCCACGAGCGCCGGCAGTTCTTCGGTGAGCACGCGCTCGAGTTGATGTCCGGCGACCACGGCGTCGCGCTCGAGGACGTCCGCGAGCAGCCCGGCGATCGGTCGATCAGCCGTCTCGTCGAATCGTGTGCGGAGTCGCGAACGGGCCTCGGCGAGCGGATCGTCGCTCGAGTGGGCGGCGTCGCCGTCCGCTTCCGCAGCCGTACCTGCGGCCGAGGCCGCGCTCGAGTCGCGGTCGTTGTCGTCCGACGCGGTCGAGCGCTCGCTCAGGACCCGCTCGAGCAGTTCGGCCGCGTCCGCGTCCGCGCCGGCGGCCGACAGCCGGGTCCGGATCGCCTCGAGCGTCCGGTCGTCCAGCCGATTCTCGTCGAGGCCGTACCGCCGGAGGAAGTTCTCGAGCGCACGATCGAGGGGGTCGTTCGGACCGGAGTCGAGGGTCCCGCCACCCCCGCCGAGCGTCGATTCCTCGAGCAACGCGTCGGCGCTCCGGTCGAACGCGCGCTCGCACAGTTCGTCGACGGCCCGCTCGGTGACGGCCGTCGCCCGCTCGCTCGCCGTCTCGCAGACCTGCGCGAAGCGGTCGCCGACGGTCTCGGCACCCGACTCGAGTCGCTCGGTTACGTAGCCGGTCGGATCCCGGCGCCCATCCGTCTCTGATAACACGCTCCTGAGACCCATTTCTTTCTGTCACATCCGTTTGCAACGGTAACAGTGAGCAGATTCCGTGGTAATGGTACACACGTCAGTCGCCGGTGACTTATCACCCGGATGGTGATCGCGACTCCGCTATCAGCCGACGAAACCACGATCCCCCTATCGATCGACGAGTTCGCGACTCCGCCATCGGACGGATCGCGATCCGCCGATCGCCCGCCGGCGACGAACCAAACGGGTTTTAAACGCCCCTGCCTTAGCCCACGGCAAGTGAGATAACCATGCAGATGCCACGCCGATTCAATACGTACTGCCCGCACTGCAACGAACACCACGAACACGAAGTCGAGAAGACCCGAACCGGCCGTTCCTCGGGGATGAAGTGGGACGCTCGCCGCACCCGGCGAAACTCCTCGTCGATCGGGAACTCCGGTCGCTTCTCGAAGGTGCCCGCCGGCGAGAAGCCCACCAAGAAGACCGACCTCAAGTACCGCTGCAGCGAGTGCGGCAAGGCCCACCTCCGCGAAGGGTGGCGCGCCGGCCGACTCGAGTTCCAGGAGTGATACCGATGGCAGGAAATTTCTACAGCGTTCGATGCAGTGACTGCGAGAACGAACAGACCGTCTTCGGCAAGGCCTCCACGGAGGTCGCCTGTGCCGTCTGTGGCACGACGCTGGCGCGACCGACCGGCGGCAAAGCCGAGATCGAACACGAGATCCTCGAAACAGTCGAGTCACGATGAAGTACAGCGGCTGGCCCGACCCCGGCGAACTCGTCGTCGGCAAGATCGACGAGATCGAGGACTTCGGCGTCTTCGTCGATCTCGAGGAGTACCAGGACAAGCGCGGCCTGATCCACATCTCCGAGGTCGCCTCGGGGTGGATCAAGAACGTCCGCGATCACGTCCGCGAGGGTCAGATCGCCGTCTGCAAGGTCCTCGAAATCGACGAGGGCTCCCAGCAGATCGACCTCTCGCTGAAGGACGTCAACGATCACCAGCGATCCGACAAGATCCAGGAGTGGAAGAACGAGCAGAAAGCCGACAACTGGATGGGGATCGCGCTCGGCGACGATGTCGACGACGAAACCTACACCGCGGTCGCCAACGAACTGATCGGCGTCCACGGCAGCCTCTACGACGGCTTCAAGCAGGCCGCGATCCACGGCGAGGAGGCCCTCGAGGACACCGATCTCTCCGACGACGAGGTCGAGTCGATCGTCGAGACGGCCCGCGAGAACGTCTCGGTGCCGTACGTCAACGTCACCGGCTACGTCGACCTCGAGAACCCCTCGCCCAGCGGCGTCGACGGCATCCGCGAGGCCCTCGAGGCCGCCGAAGGCAACGGCGAGGTGCCCGACGAAGTCGACCTCGAGGTCAGCTACGTCGGCGCGCCCGAGTATCGCATCGAGGTGCAGGCGCCCAACTACAAGACCGCCGAATCCCAGCTCGAGGACAGCGCCCAGCGCGCGGTCCGAGCGATCGAATCCGAAGGCGGTTCGGGCGAATACCACCGCGAGCGACGGACCGACGACGAGTAACGCACCGCATGAAGTCGGATATCCGGATGTGTTCGGCGTGGCGCGACGCACACGACCGCCCGGTGTACACCCTTTCTGACAGCTGTCCGGACTGCGGCGCCGACGCCGTCAACAGCGCTCCAGCGCCGTTCAACCCCGGCGATCCGCACGGCGAGTACCGACGCGCTCTTAAACGTCGCAACCGCTGAGTACGGTATGGACGAACTCGAGATCGACGCAGTCGCCGAGGTCGAACTGGACGACCCCGTTCTCGTCGAGGGGTTGCCCGGCGTCGGCCACGTCGGGAGCCTCGCCGTCGAGCACCTGCTCGAGGAACTCGAGGGCGACAGCACGCTCGTCCGGCGGGTCTACTCCCAGGAGTTCCCGCCGCAGGTGAGCGTCGAGGACGGCGTCGCGGAACTGACCTGCGCCGAGATCCACGCCGTCTCCGTGCCCGACGGCCGCGATCTGTTGTTGCTGACCGGCGATCACCAGGCCCAGACCAACGACGGCCACTACGTGCTGACCGACGCCTTCCTCGACATCGCCGAGGAGTTCGGCGCCGAGGAGGTCTACGCGCTGGGCGGCGTCCCGACCGGCGAACTCATCGACGAGTACGCCGTCGTCGGGGCCGTCAGCGACGAGTCGCTGCTCGAGGCCCTCGAGGACGCCGGCGTCGAGTTCCGCGAGGACGAACCCGCCGGCGGCATCGTCGGCGTCTCGGGGCTGTTACTGGGGCTGGGTCAACGGCGCAGCTTCGACGCGGCCTGCCTGATGGGCGAGACCAGCGGCTACCTCGTCGACCCCAAGAGCGCCCGCGCGGTGCTCGAGGTGCTCGAGGAGACCCTCGGGTTCGACCTCGAGTACGAGTCGCTGGACGAACGAGCCGACGAGATGGAAGAGGTCATCGGCAAGATCCAGGAGATGGAACAGCAACAGCAGCAACAGCAGATGCCGACGGACGACGACCTGCGGTACATCGGCTAGATCGACTTTTTTGAGGAATTTCCGGGAGCACGACCCGCTCGAACAGCGGCGTCGCTGAGGCGGCGTCTGGAGTAGAGTTATGAACTGATGCTTGGGGCGCCGTAGCGGGTGAAGCGAAGCGTCCTCGAGCGAAATGGTGGGCAAGCGAAGCGTCCTGCTATCGTGGCAACAGGGAGTCGCCACGCCCTCCCCAGCCGATTCGCTCAGTCACTTCGTTCCCTCGCTCATCCCTCGCGCAGTTTCGTCGGAGGCCCTCACTATCGCTCGGTCCTCCGACAGCGCGCGCCACCGCACGCCGGGTGGTCGGGTGGAGCGTCCTCGAGCGCGACCGAACCGAGGGAGTCCGCGACGAACGGGATGGCCGAGCACACGGATTCGCGACGACCCTGTCTCGTCGATGACTCGAGTATCCCTCCCGGGTGATCACTGTCCGGTGCTCGTCGCTCCGGGCCGAAACAGGGCGCAGTTCGGACACCAGATAGAGCCGTCCAGTCGACGCTTTTGCTTGCCGTTACAGTCGGGACAGCGCTCGTCCGCGTACTCCGCCATGGGGTATCGAAGAGAACTTCGCGCGCTGTGGCATGGGCCTTTCGGCGGTTGCGGTCGTGACGAACGGTCGCGGTCCCTCGAGCGAGACGGCTACGTGTCCGCGTTCGGCCCGAGCGCGTCGATCACGCGGCAGGCGTTTTTCGAGAACACCCGCCACAGCTTGTCCTCCGAGACGTCGAGCGTCAGGATCTCCATGACGGCGACGTCGGGGTGGCAGGCCGGCGCGCCGCTGCCGAACAGGACCCGGTCGGGGTGCTCGAGCAGCGCGCGCTCGAGGAGGTCGCGGTACCGGACGAAACTCGTCTCGAGGTAGCAGTCGTCGAACTCCGCGAGGAGGTCGATCGTCTCGCCCATGAGCGACCGGTCGAGGGGATGGCCGCCGAAGTGGGCGACGATCACGGGAAACGATCGCTCGAGCAGCGTGTTCGCGAGGGCCCCCGGGGTGGCGTCGGTGCCCCCGCGGACGATCACGGGGAGGTCGACGGCCTCGAGGGCCGCGAGGACGTCCGCGTCGGGGTAGCCGTCGGTTCCGGGATCGATGACGAAGCCGTGGAACCGGGCGTCGTAGGCGTAGCGCTCGACGTCCGCGGGGGTCGTGTGGTGGTCCTCGCGGCTCCTGACGGCGTTTCGGAGCCGGTCGGTCGCACTCTCGCTGGGCCGCTGCGAGCCGTTGATCCGCGCGAAGGCGACGAACGGGCGGTCGACGCTGCGGCGGGCGACGCCGTTGTTCGGCGCGAGGTAGCCCCGCTCGGGACCCGCGGGCGGGAAGACGACCGAGCGCGTGATCCCCGCCTGGTGCATCTCCCGCTCGAGCCGGTCCGCGGTGATCGAGTGGCCGCCGGTGCGTCTCGTCCCCTCGTCGACCGACAGCCGCGAGTAGACGTCGACGACGCGAAACCGGTGTTCCAGCTCGAGCATTCCTGCCGGCTCTTTCCGTCGGAGCCATATTTTGCTACCGGCCCCGCGAGCGCCGTGTGTGGTGGTCACTGACAAGCGGTGGCCGGGGGCAATCGCCAGACGGAGCGGCGGCGGGAGGGAAATGTTTATATAGAAGTGCTGACGACATAGGTAGTGAGGATTCAACGATGGCACAACAGCGACGCATGGGTGGGCAGCCCATGTTTATCATGAGCGAGGATAGTCAGCGAACACAGGGGCGTGACGCCCAGTCGTCCAACATTATGGCCGGGAAGGCGGTCGCCGAGGCCGTACGGACGACGCTCGGCCCCCGCGGGATGGACAAGATGCTCGTCGACTCCGGCGGCGAGGTCGTCATTACCAACGACGGGGCGACGATTCTCAACGAGATGGACATCGAGCACCCCGCGGCCCAGATGATCGTCGAGGTCGCCGACTCCCAGGAGGAGGAGGTCGGCGACGGGACGACGACCGCGGCCGTCATCGCCGGCAACCTGCTCGGCGAGGCCGAAGACCTCATCGAACAGGACGTCCACGCGACGACGATCGTCGAGGGCTACCACGAGGCGTCCGAGATCGCCCTCGAGGCCATCGAGGAGCAGATCAGCGAGGAGGCCGTCGACGACGACGTGCTCAAGCAGGTCGCCGAATCGAGCATGACCGGCAAGGGCACCGGCGGTCTCACCGCCGAGTCGCTGGCCGAGACGGTCGTCGAAGCGATCCGGCACGTCGAACTCGAGGGCGGCGTCGCGCGCGACAACGTCACCGTCCACACCCAGATCGGCGCCTCTTCGAACGCGACGGAGCTCGTCCCCGGCATCGTCATCGACGAGGAGCCCGCCCACGAGGGCATGCCCACGGACGTCGAGGACGCCTCGATCGCGGTGCTGGACGTCGAACTCGGCGTCCGAACCGGCGAGATCGACGCCGAGTACGCCATCGACTCGATCGACCAGCTCAACACCGCACTCGACGCCGAGGAGAGCGAGGTCCGCGGCTACGCCGAGACGGTCGCCGACAGCGGCGCGGACGTCGTCTTCACCACCGAGGACGTCGACGACCGCGTAAGTAACTTCCTCGCCAACGAGGGCATCCTCGTCTTCGAGAACGTCGGTAGCAGCGACGCCAAGGACATCGTCTCCGCGACCGGCGCCACCCGCGTCGGCGCTCTCGACGATCTCGAGGAATCGGACTTCGGCGCGGCCGACCGGGTCCGCACCGACTCCTTCGGCGACGACGAACTCGCGTTCGTCGAGGGCGGCGCGGCCGCCGAGACGGTCACCGTCTTCGTCCGCGGCGGCACCGAACACGTCGTCGACGAACTCGAGCGCGCCATCGGCGACGCCTTAGACGTCGTGGCGACCGCCCTCGCATCGGGCGAGGTCGTCCCCGGCGCCGGCGCGACCGAGATCGCCATCGCGGACAAGATCCGCGAGGAGGCCGCCGGCATCGAGGGTCGCAAGCAACTCGCCGTCAACGCCTTCGCCGACGCGCTGGACGTCGTCCCGCGCACGCTGGCCGCCAACACCGGCCAGGACCCCATCGACGCGCTCGTGGACCTTCGTGCCGCCCACGAGTCCGAGGGTCGCGCCGGGCTGATCACCAGCGGCGAGGAGGTCACCATCGCCGATCCCTTCGAGTACGGCGTCATCGACCCCGCCGACGTCAAGCGTGAGGCCGTCGAGAGCGCCACCGAGGCCGCGACGATGATCGCCCGCATCGACGACGTCATCGCCGCCGAGTAACGCCGACGTCCCTCGATTTTTACCCATTCATAACCGTTCGAGACTGTCGTCTGGCCATTATTGTTAAGTGTTAACATACGGTAGTCAGTGTCGTATCATGTCCGAAGCCGCTCGCGACGAGCTGGTGCCGATTTCCGACGTCGGCACGCGCCCAGTTTACCACGACGAGGCCCGAGGAACGTACCACGCCAGGTACGAGACCACCGACTACGAGCCGGTGACGGCGCTGATCGAGGCCGTCTCGTCGGTCCTCGGTGTTGACCCCGACACGCTCGAGAGACCCGCGGAGCGGATCGATCCGGACGCGCTGAACGCCATCGCCGTCCACTGGTCCGAACGCGAGACGCGACGGGGAGCAGTCACGTTCCTCTACGCCGACTGCACCGTGACGATGCGCGCCGACGGGGAAATCGTCGTCGACCCCGACGTCCCCGTCGAATCGTCGACCGGGAGGTGACCGTCTCCGGAGACGCTGTTTTCTCAGTTCGTTCTCGTTGACCGCGGTCGCGTGCCGAGGGAGCCGTCAGTGAAAAGTGAGCCGTCAGCACAACAGTGAGTCGCCAGTACAGCGCCCGGTATCCCTCTCCGGGACCCGTCATCGGTACATCCTGCTCACTCGGAGACGCCCTCGAGGACCACCCGATCCCCCGCCTCGAGGCCGAAGGCCTCGTCGCCCCGTCCCCGGTTGACGTCGAGTTCGACGTAGCCGTGGCTGCCGACGGTCGCGAGGCGCTCGCCGACCGGGACCGCGGCGAACGTCTCGCCGACGGGCACCGTTTCGCCGTTCACAACGATCCGTTCGCGACCCGCCAGAACGTCGCCGGGCACGTTCGTGATCACGTTCCCGAAGCCGTCGACGACCAGCACCTCGCCCGCCGCGCGGTCGTCCTCGACGGTGGCCTCGGGGAGGTGGCAGTCGACGGGGTCTGCCTCCAGCGGCGCGAGCCACTCGAGGTCGCCGAGCGAGTCGAGTCCGGCCTCGTGGACCTCGCCGGCGGCGGGTGCGAAGACGTCCCGGCCGTGGAACGTAGCGCTGGCCGGACCGTGCCGGGCGTCGCCGTCGCCGCCGCCGTGGCGAGCGTCGCTGCCGTCGGCGTCGGCTCCCGAGAGCGCCGTCGCGCTCGGCCCGGTCTCGCCACCGGCCGGCTCGACCGGCTCGAGGCGGCGCTCGTCGATCACGTACGTCTCGAGGGCGGCGTCGCCGGCGAGTCGGCGCGCGGGCGGGAGCAAGACGCCGTTGTCGGGCCCGACAAGCGCGTGCTCGCCTGCACGGACGACCAGCGCATCGCGGTCGGTGCCGACGCCGGGGTCGATCACGACGAGGTGAGTCGCCGGCGGAAAGTAGGGTAACACCTCGCGGAGCCAGAAGGCGCCGGCGCGAACGTCCTGCCGGGGGAAATCGTGGGCGACGTCGATCAGTCTGGCGGCAGTTCGCCGGCAGAGCACACCCTTCATCGCCGCGGGGTACGGCGTCCCGAAGTCCGACGCGAGCGTAATCATGGGGGCGATACGGACCGACCGGTGAAAATCGACACGACTCGCCTCGAGTGACCGGGCACGACGGTCGCCGGACGATCGCCGTCGGCCGACGATCGGCCGCCGTCAGGCGCCGTTGGAATCCGAGCCGCTGATCATCTGGATGCGTTCGATGCCGCCGATTTCCTCGACGACCTCGACGACCGCCCCGGGGACGAGCGTCTCCCAGTCGCCGCCCGTTATCATCCGCTCGCGGACCTCGCTGCCCTCGAGCACCTCGCGGTTGAACATCGGCGACTGGCGAATTTCGATGTCGTCCTCCCGAAAGAGTTGAATGACGAGCGGGTTGTTCGAGTAAGCGACGTCGAAATCGGGACTCATGCTCTGGACGTGGCTCACCCAGACGGAATTGCGCTCTAAGTCCTCGATCGGGACGGCGTAGGTGACGAGGTCGTAGTCGACGAGCGACTTCGTGATCATCATGATGCGCTCGCCCGCCGTGAACGGGTTCCGAACGGTGTGCGAGTCGTCTGCGCTCCCGATCCCCAGAACGAGTTCGTCGACGTCCTCGGCGATCTGCTCGACCATGCTGAGGTGGCCGTTGTGAAAGGGCTGGAACCGGCCGATGTAGAACCCCCGGGTCATGCCGGAAACTGTTCGGGGAGCGGGCTTAAGCGTGGCGAGTTCGGGGGCCCCTCGAGCGGCGAAAACTGGAGAACCGTTGCCCCGATTCGGCTCACCGGCTGCCGCCGCGAGGACGCCCGGATCTCGACGCGCACCAGCCGACCGGGCCATCGCTGCAGACGGTCGGTGAGCCGAATCGCTGATCGGAGGTCTCGGGCGCTGTACGCCCCGGTTTCACCCCCTGTCACCATCCTCCGCATGGAGAAAGTATATCAGTGGCAATCCCTTCGAATCAGGTACTGAACAGAGTTCTATGAGCAAGGATACGAACGTTGACGATCCTCCCGAAGACGCTTCCGACGACGGGCCTGACAACGAGCAGGCGCGACAGCCTCGAGACGGGGCGTCGGAGTCGAAGCGCCAGGGAGAACGGTCGCCGCTCGAGGAGGACGGTGACCGGGGCGACGTCGACGACGGTGACGAGTTCGACGATCCGATCGACGAGTTCGAGCCGGATTCGACCGAGGACGACGACATCGAGACCGTCGACGACCTCGGGAGCTCCGTCGAAGTCGATCCGGGCGTCGAAGTAGACGAGGAGATCGCCGAGGACGATCTGCTCGGCGGCCTCAAGATCGACTCCACCGAGGACATCGAGGTCCCGGATCGGCTCGTCGACCAGGTCATCGGTCAGGACGAGGCCCGAGACATCATCATCAAGGCGGCCAAGCAGCGCCGGCACGTCATGATGATCGGCTCGCCGGGGACCGGGAAGTCGATGCTGGCGAAGGCGATGAGCCAGCTGCTTCCCCAGGAGGATCTCCAGGACGTCTTAGTCTACCACAACCCGGACGACGGCAACGAGCCGAAGGTCCGCACCGTCCCCGCCGGCAAGGGCGAACAGATCATCGACGCCCACAAGGAAGAGGCCCGCAAGCGCAACCAGATGCGGTCGATCCTGATGTGGATCATCATCGCGATAATCATCGGCTACGCGATTCTCAGCCCCGCCAGCATTCTGCTCGGCATCCTCGCGGCGGGGATCGTCTGGCTGATCTTCCGCTACACGAACCGCGGGAGCGACGCGATGGTGCCCAACATGATCGTCAACAACGGCGACAAGCGCACCGCGCCGTTCGAGGACGCAACCGGCGCCCACGCCGGCGCGCTGCTGGGCGACGTCCGCCACGATCCCTTCCAGTCCGGCGGGATGGAGACCCCGAGCCACGACCGCGTGGAACCGGGCTCGATCCACCAGGCCAACAAGGGCGTGCTGTTCGTCGACGAGATCAACACCCTCGACGTCCGCACCCAGCAGAAGCTGATGACCGCGATCCAGGAGGGCGAGTTCTCGATCACGGGCCAGTCCGAGCGCTCCTCGGGCGCGATGGTCCAGACCGAGCCCGTCCCCTGTGACTTCATCATGATCGCGGCCGGGAACCTGGACGCGATGGAGAACATGCACCCCGCGCTCCGGAACCGTATCAAGGGATACGGCTACGAGGTGTACATGGAGGACACCATCGAGGACACCCCCGAGATGCGGCGCAAGTACGCGCGCTTCATCGCCCAGGAGGTCGAACGCGACGGCCGCCTCCCCCACTTCACTGCCGACGCCGTCGAGGAACTCATCCTCGAGGCCAAGCGGCGCTCGGGCCGGAAGAACCACCTGACGCTGCACTTCCGCACCCTCGGCGGGCTCGTCCGCGTCGCGGGCGACATCGCCCGCTCGGAGGATCGGGAGTTCACCACCCGCGAGGACGTCCTGCAGGCCAAGGGCCGCTCGCGCTCGATCGAGCAACAGCTCGCCGACGACTACATCGAGCGCCGGAAGGACTACGAACTGCAGGTCGCCGAAGGTGGCGTCGAGGGCCGAGTCAACGGCCTCGCCGTCATGGGCGAGGACTCCGGGATCATGCTCCCCGTCATGGCCGAGATCGCCCCCGCCCAGGGAGGCGGGCAAGTGATCGCTACCGGTCAGCTCAAGGAGATGGCCGAGGAGTCCGTCCAGAACGTCTCGGCGATCATCAAGAAGTTCTCCGACGTGGACCTCTCGGAGAAGGACATCCACATCCAGTTCGTCCAGACCGGTCAGCAGGGCGTCGACGGCGACTCCGCCTCCATCACGGTGGCGACGGCCGTCATCTCCGCCCTCGAGGACATCCCGGTCGACCAGACCGTCGCCATGACCGGCTCCCTCTCGGTGCGGGGCGACGTGCTCCCGGTCGGCGGCGTCACGCACAAGATCGAGGCGGCCGCGAAGGCCGGCTGCAAGAAGGTCATCATCCCTGCCGCCAACGAGCAGGATGTGATGATCGAAGAGGAGTACGAGGAGATGGTCGAGATCATCCCGTGTTCAAACATCAGCGAAGTCCTCGACGTCGCCCTGATGGGCGAACCGAAGAAGGACTCGCTCGTCGATCGACTCAAGTCGATCACCGGCTCGGCGTTCGATCAGGGCACCGTCGGCTCCGCCGGCGGCTCGAACCCGAGTCCCCAATAGATGGCCCAGTGGGCGACGTTCGCCGGCGTAACGGGCGTCGTCCTCGTGTTGCTGCTCGTTCTTTCCCACCTGACACAGACCGCGTTCTCCGATCCGCCGGACCCGTCCGAGCGTGAGCGCGGGCGCAACGCCGACGGCGACTCGTTCTCGAGTGTGTCGGCCGACGAGGCGTCTCCGCGTGCGGATTCGCCGTCCGATATCGATACGGACCGGCAGCCTCGAGGCGACGCGGACGCCTCGGCGTCGAAATCGGCCCTCGAGACCGACGTCGACCTCGAGACCGACATCGACCACGAGAACGACGCGGATCCAGCGCGCGAACGAGAGGTCGCGGTCGATGCCAGCGGCCCGCTCGATCGGAGGCCGGAACCCGAACGTCCGAACGGCCGAACCGGACGTATCGACCCGCAATCGCTGTCGGTCGGCGAACTGCTGGCCAACGTCGCGCTCTCGCAGGGGCTGTTCGCGAGCGTCCTCCTCGGCGCGGTCGTCTACACGGGGATCCCGGCCGACGCGCTGGGGCTCGAGTTCTCCCGATCGTTCCTCCGAGAGGGGTTCGTCTTGGGGACGGCGTACGGCCTCGTGCTTTACGTCGCCAACGAGATCGCGGCGGCGGTCGCGACCCGGTTCGGGTTCGACCACGAGGAGGACCTCCGGGAACTGCTGGCGCCGGAGACGCTGCGTGGGTGGCTCGTGCTGTTGCTGGTCGTCCTGCCGATCATCGCGGTTTTCGAGGAGTTGCTGTTCCGGGCGGCGCTGATCGGCGCCGTCGCGACCGGCTTCGGCGTCTCGCCGTGGCTGCTGGCCGTCGTCTCGTCGGTCGCCTTCGCCGTCGGCCACGGAATGCAGGGCTCGGTCGGCGTCGTCGTCACCGGCGTCCTCGGCTTCGTCCTCGCGGCGATTTTCGTCGTCACCGGGAGTCTTCTCGTGGTGATCGTCGCCCACTACCTGGTCAACGCCCTCGAGTTCGTCGTCCACGAGGGCCTCGAGTTCGACTGGGCGGACTCCCTCGAAAACTAAAGGGTCTGGCGCAGAATACCGTGCGTATGAGTACCACCGACGACGTTCCCGCGTCGATCCACCGAGCGATATTCCTCGCCGTCGTCCTCTATTTCGTCCTGTTACTCTACGGGCGGGTCGCGGGCGAACCGCTGGCGACGTACGCCGCCGAGTTCGTCTTCGGCGTCATCGCGGTCGGCGTCGGGACGATCCTCGCCCTGCAGGTCCGCGGCGGTCGCGGGCCGCAGGTGCTACTGGGTGCCGCTGCCTGCCTCGTCGTCGGCGGCGCCCTCCAGTTCGCGGCCCTGTTCACTCGCATTCCGACCCTCGAGCAGGGCTCCTCGCTGCTCGTCTTCCTCGGAATCGGGCTGTACCTCTACGCGGTCTGGAACACCGACTGAGAAGCGGAAGCGCGGCGTCCTACAGTTCCTCGAGCGAGCGCAGTTTCTGTTCGACCGGTGGCGGCGCGGCGCTGGGCCCGTCGCGGACCCGGTGGTCGGGGATCAGGATCGGCGCGGGGTTCTCGTCGAGGGCCGTTCTGACGAGGATGATGTCGTCCTCGTCCTCGTGATCGAGGTCGGGAGTCATCCGGGCGAGCGTCTCGACGCTGACCTGATCGCCGTAGGGGATCTCCCGGACCGACTCCAGCACCGCGCGCTGGTCGGTCGGCACCGTCAGGGCGACCTGCACGTCGTCGAAGGTGACCTCCTCGAGCCCCTCGAGGTACTCGAAGATGCGGTCGAGCACGGGATGATCCGCCTCGGCGTCGTCGTCAGCGATCTCGGGAAACGTGACGCTCAGGACGCGCCCGCTGGCGGCCCCGAGTTCGACGTATCGATCGAGGTACGACGATTCCCGCGCGTAGATTCCGGCGTCCGTGACGTCCTCCATACGGAGTCGTAGGCGATAGGGACTTGAATAATCGCCGGTCGCGATTTGAGACTGGATCTAATCGCTTGGACGGGACTACAGAACACTGGGTCCTCGTTCCAACGAGTTCGCTGCTCACACTGGCAAAGTGATTTCCACACCCTCCCCAACCGACTGCGGTCCTCGCTCCGGCGTCGCTGCGGTCCTCATCCACTGGAAGACGCCGCGCGTCTTCCAAGCTGCTCGAAAACGCTACGCGTTTTCGGCATCACGAGACGGCTTCGCCGTCTCGAACGACTTCGTTCACTCCGTTCACGAAGACCTCGCACGAATTCGACTCGCGGTTCGCTGATCGCTCACGGCTCCCGATGGTCGCCGTTCGCGTTTCCGAGGTTTTCACTTCGTTCAGCCCTCGCTTCGCTCACCGCGAGACAGCGCGCGCCACCGCTGGACTGTTATGTCGGAGCCGACGACGAACGTCTCCGAACCGCTCTAGCCGAGCTCTTCGTCCAGAATCAGCCGCGTTTTCGTACTCACGACCTCCTCCTGATCGCGGGCCTTCGTGATCAGATCGTTGACCCCGCGGGTGTCCGCGGCGTCGACGACGAGGACGACGTCCTGTTCGCCCGAGACCATCCAGACGAAATCCACCTCGTCCCACTCGGCCATCCGCTCGGAGACGGCCTTGGTGTCGACGTCGACCGCGACGCTGATCTCGAGCATCGCCTGCACGTTTCCCGTCCGGGTCGAAATCGTGAACCGTTCGATGACGTCCTCGTCCATCATTCGTTCGACGCGGTTGCGGACGGTTCCCTCGCTCGTCCCGACCTCGTCGGCGATCTCGGTGTAGGGCGTCCGGGCGTCTCGCCGGAGGATATCGAGGATCTGTCGGTCCAGGTCGTCCATGGAGATGCGTGACTACGGGTGAGGTGCACTTACCGATTACGAAATTCGTAACTGAGCTTCGAAGACAACACTTATGATGGTGGATCCGATACGTAGATCGTAATGACGGAAGCCTACGTTGCACTGGAGGGTGGCCACGTGATCGAGGGACGTGGTCGCGCTCCCGGAACGGCTCGTGGCGAACTCGTTTTCACGACAGCGTACTCGGGATACGAAGAAAGTCTGACCGACCCCTCCTACGAGGAGCAGGTCCTGACCTTCTCGTACCCGCTGATCGGCAACTACGGCGTCCGAGAGGAGCGCTTCGAGGACGACCGCGTTCACCCGCGTGCCGTGCTCGCGAAGGAACTCACCGAGGACGTCGCCGACTGGCTCGCCAGCGAGGGCGTCCCGGCGGTCGACCACCTCGACACGCGCGAGGTCGTCACCGACATCCGCGACGGCGGCGCCATGAAGTGCGGCATCGCCGTCGGCGATGACGTCACCGAAGAAGACGCACTGGCCGAGCTCGAGCAGTGCGAGGCCATGAGCGACCACACGGAGATCGGCGCGCAGGTCAGCGTCGACGAGGCCGAAGTCCACGGCGCCGACAACGACGGCGAGACCGTCGCCCTGATCGACTGCGGCGCGAAGGGATCGATCATCAGCTCGTTGCTCGAGCGCAACGCGTCGGTCCACGTCCTGCCCTACGACGCCAGCGTCGAGGCCGTCGAGGCCGTCGACCCCGACCTCCTCTTTATCTCGAACGGCCCCGGCGACCCGGTCAACTTCGAGCAAGCGATCTCGCTCGTCGAAGCGTTCGTCGAGGACACGCCCGTCGCCGGCATCTGTCTCGGCCAGCAGATCGTCGCCGAGGCGCTCGGCGGCACCACCGAGAAGATGACCTTCGGCCACCGCGGCGTCAACCAGCCCGTCCTCGACCTCGAGTCCGGGCAGGTCGTCATGACCACGCAGAACCACGGCTACACCGTCGCCGAACCCGGCGAGCACCTCGAGATCACCCAGATCAACGTCAACGACGACACGCCCGAGGGAATCGACGGCATCGAGTACGACGTCATCACCCGACAGTACCACCCCGAAGCCAATCCCGGTCCGGAGGACACCCTCGACTTCTTCGACGACGTCCTCGCGATGGCCGAGACGCGAAGCCAGCAGGCCGTTCCCGCCGACGACTGATCGGCGACCCTCGATTCTCGCTCCGGTTTCGATTTTCGTATCGCACCCAGCGGCGATAGCACCGTGTCTCGAGTGCGAGAATCAGTCCTTGAGCGGTCGGTCCGGTCCGATTCAGTCGTCGACCCCGCCAGCGTCGTCCGCGGGGGTCCCGGTGCGCTCGAGGGTCGTCGCCCGCTCGAGGATCGCGTCCTCGTCGACGGCCTCGAGCAGGATCTCGTCGTCGAGCGCCCGCGCGAGCCGTCGTTGGCCGCGTTCGGCTCGCGTCGATGCGGTCTCGTCGTCGAGATAGGCCGCGTCGCGTTCGTCGGCGTAGGCTTCGGCGAGTCGTCGGACCTCGCTCTCCTCGCGGTCGTCGGGCGCGTCGGCCGCGAACAGGTCGACCCACCGCTCGGAGTCGGCCCACTCCTCGTCTCGGTTCTCGAGCAGGCGCCGCCAGTCGTAGTGCTCCGCGAACCGCCCCCAGTATCCGTCCGCTCGGCGCAGATCCTCGAGCAGCGCGCGGGCGATCGTCGCGCCGTGGCCGGCCGCGATGATCGCCTGATCGCCGCCGCCGGCTAGCGGGCCGGCGACGTAGAGCCCGTCGACCGGCGTCCGACCGTCGTCGTCCGGATAGTCGCGGTCGAACCGCTCGACCGCCTCACCGTCGTGCGTCTCGCTGACGAACACGGCGTCGTCGCTGTCGAGCCCCCGGAGGTACTCGCCGTCGTACTTCGTCGCCGCGATCACGAACCGCGCTGTGATCGGATCGCCGTCCTGTGGCTCGAGTCGAAATCCCGCGTCCTCGAGCGCGACGACGGACTCGACGAGGTCGCGCCGGAGCCGACAGCCCGCGTCCGTCGCGTGGTCCTGCGCCAACTCGAGGAACGTCTCGACGTCGATCCCGCCGGGGAAGCCGAGGTAGTTCTCGAGGCAGGCACACCGGCGCAGCGAGGAGGAACCGCGGTCGAAGATCGTCGTCTCGAGGCCAGCGCGGGCGGTGAAGACGCCGGCCGAGCAGCCGGCGGGGCCGCCGCCGACCACGGCGACGTCGGCGTCGAACTGGGGATCGACGTCGTCGGTACCGAACTCGTCGACCGGCCCGTCGCGATCGTCGGTTTCAGTCGTCATTCGCCGCGCCCTCGGTGACGATCTCGGCGACCCGATCGCGGTCGAACAGCCGTTCGTCGGCCGGGATCTCCGGATACGCCTCGCCGGGTTCGAAGCCGGGCCACTCGCCGAACTGCTCCGGATAGAGCTGTTTGACCGTCATCTCGAGCTGGAAGAGGTTCATGATCGGTCCCTGGTAGCGCATCCCGCCGGCGACGACGCGGTCGTTCCGGACCGCGCGCAGCCGACTGGCCGCATCGTGATCCTCCAGCGCCGCTCGAGCCTCGTCGATCGGGTACTGCGGCGTGATCCCCCAGAGGTGGAGGAGCACGTCCGGATCGGCCTCGAGCATCGTCTCGTAGTCGATCGTGCCCCAGTCGGCCGACCACTCCCGGTCGGCGAAGACGTCGCGGGCGCCAAGCGGGCGGATCTCGGCCTGCCAGAAGCCGTCCGCGTTGAGGTGGTGGGCGTAGAAGACGTCGTTGTTCGGATCGTAGGTGGCCCGCGCGACCGTCGGCCGCTCGCTCTCGGGCGGGAGATTCGACTCGATCTGTGAGCGGGTCTCCTCGGCGAGCGCCGCGAGGGCTTCGTAGCGCTCCCGCTCCTGAAAGACGGCCGCGACCTTCTCGAAGAGTTCCCAGAGCGTGTAGTACTCGTAGCTGTCGGCGTACGCCTCGGCCGGTTCGCTGTGGACGCCGCTGTGGTAGCTCCCGACCCACGGGCCGACGGTCTCGGCGATCGTCTCGATCCGGGATTCGTCCCAGTCGTCCTGGGTCGTCAGCAGGTAGGACGGATCGAGGAAGTGGACGTCGTGCTCGGCCTCGAGGAGGCCCTCCCTCGTGACTGGTTCGGCGAGCGGATTCTCCAGGTCCTCCCAGTCGAAGGAGACGCCCTCGAGTCGCTCGTAGAACGCGTCCATCGTCGGCCCGGACATCGCCGGCGAGAACAGCGTGCTCACCGCGTCGCCGTGGCCGAGCGCGACCGCCATGTCCGCGTACTGCGTGAAGGTGACGAACGCGTCCTCGGGGACGGAGTCGAACTCCATCTCCCCCATCGGCGCCATCGTCACGGTGTAACCGTCCTCGTCACCGGAGCCGCCGGTGCCGTCGCCCGAGATACAGCCCGCGAGCGCCGCCGTTCCGGCTGCGATCCCCGCGCCGACGAACTCGCGTCGCGTCCGGTCGAACTGCCGTGGTCCGTTCATACGGTTTAGGCTCGCCTAACTATTCAAAAGTCGTTCGATTTTAGGCCGGCCGAAACCACTGTGAGGGATACCGCTCGAGCGACAGCCGTCACTCGGCGAACGCGTACGTGACCGTCACGCTCGCGCTCGCGCCGACGGGATCGGCCTCGATTTCCGTCGGCGGCGCCCCGTCCGCCGCCGCGTTATCGCTCGAGAGAGCCTCTTCGACCGGTCGAACCCGTATATCGCCGGTCGTGACGGTCGTCGTCCCCTCGAGTTCGACGTTCCGGTTGTCGGCGACGTGAGCCGCCTCGTCGTCGGCGGTGGCCAGTGCGGCGTCGAGCGCGTCTCTCCGCAGCGTCGCTCGCGTCTCTTCCTGCAGCGTGAAGCGCACCTGTCCGACGTCGTCGGCGCCGGCATCGATCGCCGCGTCGACGACCTCGCCGACGCGCCCGACGTCGGTGACTGTCACCTCGAGCGAGTGCGCTCCCTCGAACCCCTCGGCGTCCCGCTCCCGTGCCGGATGAACCCGGTACCTGCCTTCCTCGACGTTCTTCCGTGGGATACCGAGGTCGGCGAACGCTTTCCGAAGGGCTGCGACCCCCGTGGCCAGTTCCTCGGTCACGGCGTCGGCGCTCTCGCCGCTCGCCTGTACGCCGACGGTGACGACCGCCTGATCCGGCTCCGCCTCGACGTCGCCGCTGGCGCTGACCGTGATTTCGCCGCGGTTTGCACGCTCACGCTCGCCGGCGGACGCTTCGGCCTGTGCGTCGACATCGGTTTGTTTTTCGGCGCCGGTGTCACTGCGTCCGTCTCCGATACAGCCCGCCGTCGCCGCCGCGATTCCGATGCTCGAGGCCGCGAGGAACTGTCGTCGATCCATGGCCGACGGACGACGAGCGACGGAAAAAAGCCCCGGCTGCACTCGAACGATCCGCCGGACCGCGAGCACTCGTACGCCTCGAATCGGTTCGGGGCAACTGGTGGTGATATTTCCGATACGTACGCTACGCTTCGAAACGTCTCGACGAAAAAACTCTCACTCCGTTCGCTTACGAGTAGCCGACCGTTCGCCTTCTCGCGGTTGCTAATCGTGACGGAACGACCGCTGGCCCGTAAACGCCATCGCGGCATCCACCTTTTTGCGCTTGGGTTCACTCACTGCGTTCGTTCACCTCTCGCGCAAAAATCTGGACCAAAAAGCCGCTCGCTCACTACGTTCGCTCGCGGTTCTAATCGTGTCTAAACGACCGCTGGCCCGTAAACGCCATCGCCATTCCGTGCTCGTCGGCGGCCTCGATCACGTCCTCGTCGTTGACCGAGCCGCCGGGCTGGACGACCGCCTCGATGCCGGCCTTCGCGGCCTCCTCGATGCCGTCCGGGAACGGGAAGAAGGCGTCCGAGGCCATGACCGCGCCCTCGGCGTTCTTCCCCTCCGCGTGCTCGTCGGCCTTCATCGCGGCCAGTCGCACCGCGTCGACGCGGGAGACCTGTCCCATGCCGATGCCGACCGTCTCGGTGCCGTCCGCGAAGAGGATCCCGTTCGATTTGACGTGTTTGAGCGTCTGCCACGCAAAGACCATCGTCTCGAGTTCGTCGTCCGTGGGCTCGCGCTCGGTGACGACCTCGAGGTCGTCGACCGTGATCGACTGCAGATCCCGTTCCTGCACGAGGCGGCCGCCGACCAGCGGCTTCTCGGTAAAGCGCTCGGTCCGCTGGTCGCCCAGTTCGCCCACGTCGAGCACGCGCAGATTATCCTTCTCGAAGAAGGTCTCGAGCGCCTCGTCGGTGTAGACGGGCGCGACGACGACCTCCTTGAACGAGTCGATGATCTGCTCGGCGGTCGCGGCGTCGCACTCACGGTTGAGCGCGACGATGCCGCCGAAGGCGCTCATCGGGTCCGTCGAGAGCGCCTTCTCGTAGGCCTCGTCGAGCGAATCGGCGGTCGCACAGCCCGCCGGGTTGGTGTGCTTGATGACCGCGGCGGCGGGGTCGTCGAACTCCTTGATCAGGTTCAGCGCGCCGTCGGCGTCGTTGTAGTTGTTGTACGAGAGGGCCTTCGCGCCCTCGTTCAGCTGGTCGGCGTGGACGACGCTGGCCTCGTCGGTGGTGTAATCGGCGTACACCGCGGCGTCCTGATGGGGGTTTTCCCCGTAGCGAAGGGTGTCGGCGCGGTCGTCAGAGACCAGTCGACGGCTCGGAAGCTCATCGTGATCGGCGTCCTCGACGCCGGCCACGTCGTTCTCGACAGTGACTTCACCCGAGTCCGTATCCACGTCCACCGCACCCTCGGCGAACCACTTCACCGCCCGTGGGTACGCGCGGAACTCGCCCTCGTAGAGCACGCGCTCCTTCAGCGTCTCCTCGTCGTCGCCCTCGTAGACCGGGATCGGCTCCTGGGTGACGATCGGACCGGCGTCGACGTCCGCTTCGACGACGTCGCCGTTTTCGTCGGTCGCGTCGGTGACGACGTGGACCGTACAGCCGGTAACCGAGACGCCGGCCTCGAGCGCGTCGCCCCAGGCGTCCATGCCGGGGAACGACGGGAGCAGCGCGGGGTGGACGTTCAGCGTCGTCGGCGCCTCGGCGAGGAACGTCTCCGAGAGGATGCGCATGTAGCCGTCCAGACAGACCAGATCGAACTCGTAGTCGGCGAGGGCCTCGAGGACGGCCTCCTCGTGCTCCCGGCGGCTCATCCCGTCCTCGAGCGGGACGACCTCGGTCGGAATCCCGCGCTCGGCGGCCGACTCGAGCACCGGCGCTTCCTCGCCGTTCGTGAGGACGACCGCGAGTTCGGCCCCGCCCGGCGCGCGGTCGGCGATGTTCAACAGGTTGCGCCCTCGGTTGCCGGCCATCCCGGCGATTCGCGTCATGGTCTGATGGCCGCCCGCGAGCGGCAAAGTGGTTGCGGTCTCGATCCCTCGCGTATGCACGTTCGTGTATTATTACGGCAGTATTCTCCCCACACCCCCTCGAGATATGCACGCTCGTGGCCTCGCGCGGGTCGCGGTTTCGATACGCTTTTTCGCCGTCGTTGCGGACGGGCTACCATGACCGACACCGACGCCCTGTACGCCGTCTCGCCGCTGGACGGCCGCTACAGCAGCCGGACCGCACCGTTGTCGCCCTACGCCAGCGAGGCCGCGCTCATGCGAGCGCGGGTTCGCGTCGAAGTCGAGTACCTGCTCGCGCTCGCCGACCTCGAGGCGACGCCCCTCGAGATCGACGCCGACGACCGCGAGCACCTGCGCGGCCTCTACCGGCACTTCGCGGAGGAGGACGCCCGCCTGATCAAGAAACTCGAGACCGAGGGCCACGCCGGCTTCGAGGCGACGAACCACGACGTGAAGGCCGTCGAGTACTTCGTCCGCCACGAACTCCCCGACGACAGCGACGCTTCCGCGTGGATCCACTTCGGGCTGACCAGCGAAGACGTGAACAACCTCGCCCATCGGCTGCTCGTCCGCGACGCCGTCGACGAGGTGCTCCTGCCGGCGCTGTACGACGTCCGCGACGAACTGACGGAGATGGCGCGAGACTACCGCAAAACTCCGATGCTGGCCCGCACCCACGGCCAACCCGCGACGCCGACGACATTCGGCAAGGAGATGGCCGTCTACGCGTCCCGACTGGGCCGCGCGACCGGTCGCATCCGACGGGCGACGGACGATCTGCGCGGAAAACTCGGCGGCGCGTCGGGGACGTACGCCGCCCACCACGCCGCCTATCCGGACGTCGACTGGCGGGCGTTCGCCCGGGACTTCGTCGAGGACGGACTGGACCTCGAGTTCGAACCGCTCACGACGCAGGTCAACCCCTGTGACGACCTCGCGGCCGTCTTCGACGCGTTCCGCGGGGCCAACGACGTCCTGCTGGACCTCGATCTGGACGTCTGGCTTTACGTCTCCGACCGCTACCTCGGTCAGGAGGCCGTCGAGGGCGAGACGGGGTCGTCGACGATGCCCCACAAGGTCAACCCGATCGACTTCGAGAACAGCGAGGGGAACCTCTCGAAGGCCAACTCCGACCTCACGTTCCTCGCCGACTACGTGACCACCTCGCGGCTCCAGCGGGACCTCTCGGACTCGACGGTCAAGCGCAACATCGGCGCCGCCTTCGCCCACTGCCTGATCGGCTACGGCAAGACGGCCGCGGGACTCTCGAAGGTCGTCCCGAACGAGCACGTCATGCGCGAGGACCTCGAGTCGACCCCCGAGATCATCGGCGAGGCCGTTCAGACGATCCTCCGCCGCGAGGGCCAGGCGGACGCCTACGAGCGCGTCAAGGCGGTGACGCGGGGGAAGGACGTCACGCTCGCGGACTTCCGCGAGATGTTCGACGACCTCGCGGTCGACGAGGACGTCCGCGAGGAATTACACGCGCTGACGCCGACGGGGTACACCGGCGTCGCCGACGAACTGGTCGACGACCTCGAGTAACCGGCGCGAGTCGCTCGACCCGCCTGCGGTGTCAGTAGCTATTTCTACCGGCCGCGACTACGGGGGCGTGTGTCCACGATACGCGGGATACCGGCGTCGGTCCCGGCGGGCGTACGGGCGGTCGGGCTCTGTCTCGTCCTCGCGATGGGCGGCTGGTTGACCGGCCTCGCCGCCACGCTCGGCGTCGAGGGGCAGTTGCTGTTGCTCGACGTCGAGGCGGCGGCGGTCCGGCAGATCGCCTCGTCGGTCGCGTTCAACGTCGTCGGGGCCGGGGGCCTCGCGCTCACCTACCTGATCGTCCGTCGCAACGGTTTCGACTGGGACTACATCCGCTCGTTCCTGCGGATCCGGAAGCCGACGGTCTGGGATCTCGGCTGGATCGTCCTCGGACTGGTCGGCGCGTTCGTCGTCCTCGTCGGCTATCAGGCGCTCGTCGAGTTTCTCGACCCGTTCGGGGTCGGAAGCGAGGGCGAGACCCACTCGGGGATCGAGCGGGGTCGCGAGCTCCCGGTGCTGTTTCTCGTGGGAATCCCGATCGCCATCCTCCTCACCGGGCCCGGCGAGGAACTGCTCTACCGCGGCGTCGTCCAGTCGCGCCTCGGCGAGACGTTCCCGGCGCCGCTGGCGGTGCTTCTCGCGGCGCTCGTGTTCGCCGCCGTTCACGTCCCCGTCTACATGGGCGATCAGCTCGGCACGATGCTCGTGAGCCTCGGCACGGTCGCGACGCTCGGCCTGTACTTCGGCGTCCTCTACGAACTCTCGGGCAACCTGCTCGTCCCCGCGCTGATCCACGGCGGCTACAACGCGCTCGTCTACCTCACGAACTTCCTCGAGTACGCCTGAGTCCGACCGCGAGGAGGATAGGGCCGGCGATAGCGTACGACCGCGAGGAGGACGGCGACGACGCCCGACCGCGACACCGACCCCGGCATCACGAGTCGTCGGCCGGCTCCGGTTCCGTCTCGTCCTCGCGGTCGGCGTCCGTTCCGATGTCCCACTCCCAGTCGTCGACCGTCCACGCCTCGTCCGCCCGGCGGTCGCCTTTGCGCGGCCCGTCGACGTCGGACTCGGTTCGATCGATCACTTCCGCCGTAGCATTCGCGTCCCGCTCGCTTGCGGTCGCGGACGGCCGATCCTCGTTCGTTTTCCAGACCGCGGTCTCGCTCGAGCGACGGGCATCCCAGTCGACGGTCGATCCCGCAGCGGCGGTCGCAGTCGGTTCACGGTTCCCTTCGTCGTCGATTCCGAGCCACCGCTCGAGGTCGAAGCGCCGTCGCGCGTCGGCCCCGATGGCGACGGTCGCCAGCCCCATCGCCAGGAGCGCGCCGAAGACCGGGACGAGGAGGCTCGCACAGACCACGACGGCACCGATGGCGAGCGCGCGGCGAAGCGACGGCGAGTCGTCGCCGAGTCGGACGGCGATTCGATCGCCGAGGACGATGGCGCCGAGCGTCCCGCCGACGAGGAGCAGGGCCGCCCAGCCGAGCAGTCCCGGCAGGGAGACGATCCCGGCGAGCGGGTCGAGCGCCGAAATCCCGAGGTACGTGGCGCCGGTCATCGGCAGCGCGACCGCGACGAGCAGGCCGAAGAGGACGACGAATCCGGCCGCGAAGGAGAGATCCGGTCGCTCGACCGCGTCGCCGCTGACTCGGCGCGTGGCCGTCGGGAAGCCAGCGATCAGGACGGCACCGACCCCGACCGTGACGAGCAGCGCGCCGACGGCGACCCACAGCGGCCGGAAACTGCCGTCGGCGACGCTCGCGAGGGGCGTGGCGGCGCTCGAGACGGCCGCGGCGAGCGTCCGGAGTCCGATCGTCACCGCAGCGTCGGCGGGCGGAGGAAACACGTGCGTGACAGGTAGGTACGCCAGTACCGATAAAAAACGTGCGATCGGGTGCGGATCGCTCGCACGCGGCCCGGGTGCGGACCAACACCGTTTTGGGACGACGTGTCCAACGGAGCGTCTGTCAAACGCGATGATGGAATCCCTCGTTGCCGAACCCGCTCTCTTCCCGGGGCTCTCCCTCTTCCCGGAGATCGCCACGATCGCGCTGGTCGTCATCGTGGTCGGCGGTCTGCTCGCGCTGTTCTACATCTGGACGAGATGGTGATCGGCTCACCGACGCTCTGGTCGAGACCGAAACGGCCTAGCCGACGAGCGTTCGAACCGTCTCCTCGAGCGCCCGCGCCGCCGCCCGGACGGCGTCGACCCGGACGTACTCCCGCGGGGCGTGGGCGACCGCGCCCTCGTCGTCCGCGAGGACGCCGGGACCGAAGACGACGGTCGGTGCCTCCGCGGCGAAGTACGAGGCCTCCGTCGCGGCGGTGAAGGGGCGGACGTCGCCGCCGGAAGCGTTTGCGAGAACCTCGACGATCCGTTCGTCGGGGTCGGTCTCCCAGGCCTCGAGGAACGGCGTCGGCCGGTCGGTAAAGCGGAATTCGACGCCGACGTCGTCGGGGACCCCAGTGCGGAGCTGGTCAATCAGCGCGTCGTGGAACTCCTCGGCCGTCTCGGGCGGGACGCTCCGGCGGTCGACCGTCAGCGCGCAGTCGGCCGGCACCTGATTGGTCGCGTCGCCGCCCTCGACGACAGTCGGGGTGAGTGTTGCGCCGCCGAGTTGCGGGTGCGTCGGCGGCGCGTCCGCCCGCTCGTCGAACGTGCGAATCGCTTCGAGGACGGACTCGAGCGCTGCGACCGCGTTGATCCCCGTCTGGGGTTCCGCCGCGTGGGCGTTCGCACCGGTCAGGTGGACGGTCCCCTGAAAGCGCCCCTTCGCGGCCGTACAGACGTCGAGGTTCGTGGGTTCGCCGACGATTACGGCGTCGGCGTCTCGAGTGGGCGACTCCTCACTCGACACCAGTTCGTAGGCGCCCGTCGAGAGCACCTCCTCGTCGGGCGTGATCGCCAGCGTAACGCGCCCCTCTGCAGGGTCTACTGCGAAGAACGCTGCGAGCAGCGCGGCCAGCGGTCCCTTCGCGTCACAGGAGCCTCGGCCGCGAATCACCGCGCCTTCGCCGGCCTCGGGGGCCGTTTCATCGCGCTCGAACGGGACGTGCGGCGAGACGGTATCGATGTGCGTATTCAAAACGAGGTGCGTCTCGGCGTCGCTCGGCCCGCGCGTCGCCAGCACGTTCCCGCCGTCGGCGACGCGGGGATCGTCGCCGTGGTCCTCGAGCGTCTCGCAGAGGAACGCCCGCATCGGCTCGACGTCCTCGTGAGAGGGGTGCTGGACGGCCGTCTCGAGGAAGTCGAGCGGGTCGAAGGCGGCCTCGCGACCGCGGTTCAGGTCGCCCGCGTTCGTCGCGTCGCCGCTCGTCGCGCCGTCGTCCCCGCTCACAGTTCGGTCGGCGACCGGACGGCCACTTCACCGTCGAACTCGTGTTCGACGGGGCCCTCGAGCGTCGCGTTCCCGTGCTCGTTGAAACTCACCCGCAGGTCCCCGCCCGGCGGGTGGACCTCGACCGGATCCGCGTCGGTGAGGCCGAGGCGCCGCGCGACGACCGCGATGGCGACCGCGCCGGTGCCACACGAGTCGGTCTCGGCCTCGACGCCGCGCTCGTAGGACCGCTGGTCGAAGCCGCCCGACCCGTCGGGGCTGGCGATCGTGACGTTCGTCCCGACGGGGAACGCATCGGCGTAGCGCACCGGCGGCGCGACCCGCTCGAGGTCGACGTCGTCGACGTCGTCGACGAACGCCACGGCGTGGGGGACGCCGGTGTTGACCATCGTCACCTCGAGCCCCTCGATCTCCTCCTCGAAGACCTGATCGTCGGCCCTGACGGGGATTTCGTCGGGGTCGAACGTCGGCGTCCCCATCTCGATGACGATGCCGTCGTCGGTTCGGTCCGCGCGCAGGGTACCCGCCTGCGTGTCGATCATGACGCTGTCGGCGCCCGTGCGCTCCATGGCCCAGTCGGCCGCACAGCGCGCGCCGTTGCCGCACATCGGCGCGGTCCCGCCGTCGGGCTGGACCAGCGTCATGATGACCCGCGGGGGCCGGAACCGTTCCTCGAGAGCGAGATAGAGGATGCCGTCGGCACCGACGCCGTCGTCGCGGTCGCACTCGCGTTCGGCGAGCGCGCCCCGGTCGGGGACGTACTCGTCCGCGTGGATGATCAGAAAGTCGTTGCCGGTGCCGTGGTACTTCTGGAATGGGACGCTCATCGTGCTATCGTGTGTCGTAGTCGTTATCTGTTTCTCGGTCCGCATCTACGTTTGGGTTCGCGTTCGTCGGATTCGCCGCGTTCGTCGGATTCGCCGCGTTCGTCTCCGGCCGGATCACGTCGTCGAACGTCTCGCGCCGCCGGGCGAGTCGGACTGCGTCGCCGTCGACGACGACCGACGCGGGTCGGGGCCGGGAGTTGTACTGGTTGGCCATCTCGTAGCCGTAGGCCCCGGCGTTACCGATCGCGAGGGCGTCCGTGCGTCTGCTGGCCGGGAGTTGGCGGTCGGTACAGAAAACGTCGCCGCTCTCGCAGATGGGCCCGGCGATCGTCTGCGGGACGATTTCGCGGCCGGTATCGGTGGTTTCGCCACCCTCGTCGCTCGAGTCGGCGCTGCCGTCGCTCGAGTCGGAATCGGACCCGCCCTCGAGGTCGGCCGTCAGGTTCCGAATCGGGTGGGAGGCGTCGTACATCGCGGGCCGGAGCAGGGTGGTCATCCCGGCGTCGACCCCGACGGCGAGGGTGTCGCGGGCCTCCTTGACCGTGTTCACTTCGGTCAGGAGGACGCCCGCGTCGGCGACGAAGTAGCGGCCGGGTTCGATCGTCAGCCGCGCGTCGACGTCGCCCAGCGCCTCGCGGGTCGCCGCGGCGACCGCCTCGAGGTCCAGCGGTTCCTCGTCGTCGCGGTAGGGTACCCCGAAGCCGCCGCCGACATCGACGAACTCGAGGCCGTCGCCGTCCAGGGTCTCGTTCACCTCACGCGCGAGGTCGCCCATCCGTTCGACGAACGCCCGGTGGTCGTCCAGTTGGTCGCTCGAGACGCCCGACCCGACGTGGGCGTGGATCCCGACGACGTCGAAGCCGCGCTCGGCCGCGTCGACGAGGACGTCGACGGCGCGCTCGATCGGGACGCCGAACTTCGCCGCGGCGCCGGTCTTGACCTTCTCGTGGTGGCCGGCGTCGATGCCCGGATTCACGCGGAGACAGAGCCGCCCGTCGTAGCCCCGCTCCTCGAGGCGGTCGATGGTGTCCTCGGCCCCAACGGTGATCGTCAGCTCTGGATACTCCTCCCACGCATTGACGACCCAGTCCAGATCCCGCGCGGGCGGGTTGACGGCCGTGTAGTGGACATCTGCTCCGGATGCGTCGCTCCCGTCGCTCGAGTCGGCGGCCGCGAGCGCCCGTTTGACCTCTCCGGCGGAGGCGCACTCGAGGCCCGCCCCCTCCTCGTGGAGCGTCTCGAGAACGTCCCCCAGCGCGTTAGCCTTCACCGCGTACATGATCTCGGCGTCCGGAAACGCCGCCGCGAGGCGACGGTAGTTCTCGCGCACGCGCTCGAGATCGAGCACGTACAGCGGCGAGCCGTAGTCGCCGACGAGGGACTCGAGGCGTGCCGCGTCCCAGTCGGCGAGCCGGCGGACCGCCGGCGATTCCGTGAGTTTAGTCATTATCGCGTCAAAGTAACCGCGAGGATTCAAGCGTTTGGGTCTCGCTCTCGACTACTCGGGTTCCCGTTCCTCTATTGCGATCCGGTCGTCCGTTACCTCGTCGAACGATTTGTCCGACGAGACGAGCGGATCTTCGTCCGCGTAGGCGACGTGATAGGCATCGAACGGAGTGAGTCCGTCTTGTTCCATGTAGTCCGCCGCCTGAAACAGAACGTCTTCGTCTTCAGGGACCATCGCGATCTCGAGCGCGTAGGTAAGTGCCTCCATCCGATCGAACTCGAACCGGTCAGAAATCATGAGCAGTTCGAGCAGCGTCGCGCGTGAGGTGTAGATCTCCCCCTCGTTTTCGAGTGCGATCTTGGCCGCCCGATCCTGAAGCCAGTCGTCGTCTTTCACTAGCGCGATGAAGAAGTCCGTATCGGCGTAGATCATCGAACGCTACTCACTCACGTCGTCTATCGCATCTTCTCGAGCGGCCTCGCGCGCCTCTCGCTTGATCTCGTCGATCGATTTGTCGTCGAATGCGTCACCGACGGCATCGCGGAGGCCCTCGATCGGGTCGTCTTTCAGCGGGATCAGTTCGACCCGATCGTCGAGTTCGACGACCCGGTACCGGTCGCCGTGTTTCTCACGGATTTCGTGAGGGATGACGATTCGCCCTCGGTCGTCAGCCTCGGCCCGTTTACTCATTACAGCTACTACTAATGCGGGAACGATCAAAAAACCTCCCACGAAAGTAGCTGACTTCCCCAACTCGATTGCGATCGAATCGATTGGCTCGATACCTCCGTTTGCAGTCCGTCTATTCCCGAAGCGCGTCCTCGCGTTCCGTCGCCTCGAGCGTCTCCGTCTCCAGATCGGTCGCCACCACGGCGGGCTTGTAGGCGCCGCCCTCGAAGAGGTCGTGGTCGCTGATCGAGGACTCGACGAACCGCGTGAACGCGCGGCGGTCGGCGGGCAGTTCGCCGTAGACGACCTCCTCCTCGACGAGGTCGTAGACCGGGATGCGCGGCGTGAGCAGGGTATTCTCGCCGACGACGCTGTTCTCGCCGACGACGAAGCCCGAGGTCACGCGGCAGCCGGCGCCGAGCGAGACGTTATCTTCGACGATGACCGGCGCGTTCTCGACCGGCTCGAGCACGCCGCCGATTAACGTGTTGGCGCCGAGCTTGACGTTCGAGCCGATCTGCGCGCAGGAGCCGACCGTGTCACAGGAGTCGACGAGGGTGCCGTCGCCGACGTGGGCGCCGATGTTGACGAACGCCGGGCTCATCAGGATGCAGTCCGAGCCGATGTGGGCGCCCTTCCGGACGACCGTGCCGTCGGGCGTATTCCGGCTCCCGCGGTCGCCGTACGCGCTCGAGTCGGCCAGCGGCAGCACGTCGTTGTACGTGGTGCCGCCGTGTTCGTACCGCTGGATCGAGCGGAGGCCGAAGTTGAGCAGGATGCCCTGCTTGACCCACTCGTTGGCCTCCCACGAGTCACCCTGCTTCTCGGCGGCGCGGACCTCGCCGTCCGCGAGGGCCTCGAGGAAGGCCTCGAGCGTCGCGTACTCGTCCTCGACGGCGGTGTCGGCGCTCACGTCGTCGTTCTGGTACTGCGTCCACAGCTCCGAAATTTCGCTCTCGAGTGCGCTCATTCGCTGATCACGTCCGCGAAGTCGTATCGGCCCGCCTTCTGTCCAGCGATCCAGACCGCCGCGTCGACCGCGCCCGCGGCGAAGACCCCGCGGTCCTCGGCGCGGTGGGTGAGTCGGACCTCCTCGTGGTTATCCGCCAGAACGATCTCGTGTTCGCCCGTAATGTTCCCCGCACGCAGCGCGTGGACGCCGATCTCGGCCTCCTCGCGGGGGGCCTCGCCCTCGCGGCCGTGCGTGCGCTCGGAGAACTCCCCGTTGGCTTCGATCTCCTCGAGCAGGCGGTTCGCGGTCCCGCTGGGCGCGTCGCGCTTTCCGTTGTGGTGGGTCTCGACGAGTTCGACGTCGTAGCCCGGCAGGTTCTGGACCGCCTCGCCGACGACGTTCAGCAGGGCCTGGACCCCGCGGGCGAAGTTCGGCGCGTGGAGCACGGCGACGTCGTCGCCGGCCGCCTCGAGCGCCTCGAGTTGATCGTCGTCGAAGCCGGTGGTTCCGGTGACGAAGGCGACGTTGGAGTCGGCGCACGCGTCGGCGTAGTCGACGGCCGATTCGGGGCCGGTGAAGTCGACGACGACGGTGGGCTCGCGGTCGACGACCAGCGAGTCGAACTCCTCGGCGGATTCGATCTCGTTGCCGGCGATCGTCTCGTCGTCCGGATCCCGGTTGACCGCGAAGACGACCTCGCAGTCCTCGCGGTCGGCGACGGCGGCGATCACTTCCCGGCCCATCCGGCCCGTGGCGCCGGTGACGCCGATCCTGACCGTCATCGATCGCTCTCCACCGCCGCGCCGTCGTCGCTCGCGTCGACGCCGTCGACCGCCGACTCGCCCTCGAGGTCGGCCAGGACGGCCTCGAGATCCTCCCGGTACTCGTCGGCCAGTCGGGAGAGCGGCGAGCGCAGGCGGGCGGGGCCGTAGCCGCGGATCTGCATGGCCTCCTTGACCGGGATCGGGTTGGTCTCGACGAACAGCTCGCGGAACAGCGGCCCGAGTTCGCGGTGCAGTTCTCGCGCCCGCGCGTAGTCGCCCTCGAGCGCGGCGCCGACCATCGCGCAGGTTCGCTCGGGTTCGACGTTCGCGGCGACGCTGATGGTGCCGGTTCCGCCGACGGAGATGGTCGGCACCGTGAGCGCGTCGTCACCCGAGAGGACGGCGAACTCCTCGTCGGCCGTTCGCTCGGCGATCTCGCCGATTTGGCCGAGGTCGCCGCTGGCGGCCTTGTAGCCCGCGACGTTCTCGTGGCTCGCGAGTTCGACCGCGGTGTCGGGCTCGATATTGCGGCCCGTCCGCGAGGGAACGTTGTAGACGATCTGGGGCAGGTCGACGGCGTCAGCGATGGTCCGGAAGTGTTCGACCAGCCCGCGCTGTTCGGGCTTGTTGTAGTACGGCGAGATGAGCAGGAGACCGTCCGCGCCCGCGTCGGCGGCGCGTTCGGAGAGTTCCAGCGCCTCGCGGGTGTTGTTCGAACCGGTGCCCGCGATGACGGGCACGTCGTCGACGGCCTCGATGACCGCCTCGACGACCTGCACGTGTTCGTCGTGGGTCAGCGTCGCCGACTCGCCCGTCGAGCCCACGGGAACGAGGCCGTCGACGCCCGCGGTCTCGAGGCGCTGCGCGTCGGTCTGGAGCGTTTCGAAGTCGATGCGTTCGTCCTCGTCGAAGGGCGTACACATTGCCGGGAAGACGCCCGAAAGGTCGATGTCTGTCATTGTGGATCGGTGGATGTCGTGTCGCGTGTCGCGGGTCGGTCGCTCGACGTCGCGCGGTGTCTCGCGCGTCGATCGGTCGGAGCCGTGTTCGGTCGGCGCTGCTCGCGTGCGGTCCGAAACCGCGCCCGAAACGGGGTCGCTACTCCCGCGACGAGCGCTCTCACGCGCGTTTACGTTTCGGAAAACGAGGGGAGACGCCGCTCACGACGGGGCCGACGGTTCGGTGAGCGACGCGACGCATGTTCGGTACAGCGACCCGAACTAACTTGTACGTTGTGTCTTCCGTCGACCGTTCCCGGCGTTCACGGCCGCTCGATCGCGATCTCCGTGTGGTTCCATCCCATGAAACTCCGCGAAATTTATACCTACGGCGGCCCGTACTCCCACCTATGACAGACTTTGGACTGAAAGTGCGGATGGCGATCGTCGGCTCGATCCTGTTCGCGTTCTACATGCTCGTCGGCGCGTTCGGACTGGCGATGTTCGGCGTCGGCGCGTGGCCGTTCGTCCTGCTCGGCCTGCTCGTTCTCCCCGTGATCCAGTACAAGATCGGCGTCTGGTCCGCGACTAGACGTGCTGAACCCATGCCCGAGGAGGGCCAGTACGCGGACATTCACGGAATGACCGAGTCCCTCTGTCGGGACATGGGCATCGACAAGCCCAAACTGATGGTCATGGAGATGGGCGTCCCTAACGCCTTCGCGACCGGTCGGAGGGGCAACGGCGTCGTCGTCGTCTCGACGGAACTCGTTCGCCTCCTCCAGCGCGACGAACTCGAGGGCGTGATCGCCCACGAACTCGCCCACCTCAAGAACCGCGACGTCGTCACGATGGTCGTCGGCCAGTCGATCGGGATGATGGTCGGCTGGGTCGCCTACATGGTCTACATGATGGGCGGGGAGCGCAACATCGGGAGCATCTTCGTCGGCCTGCTCATCTCGAACCTCGCCCAGATGCTCGTGATGGTCTTCGTCCTGGCGATCTCGCGGTACCGCGAGTACGTCGCCGACGAGGACGCCCGCCAGTACATCGGCAGCGGCGACCCGCTCGCCCGCGCGCTCGAGAAGATTTCCAAGGGCGCACAGGGGCGGGAGTCGACCGTCGACGACAGCGTGAGCGCGCTGTGTATCTTCAACGCCGACAAGAGCCTGCTGGCGAAGCTGTTCGCGACCCACCCGCCGACGGAAAAGCGCATCCAGAGGCTCCGCAGCTAACGACGCTCCGGGCCGTGAGATCATCGTTCGAACGACCCGTCTTTTTAACGGTAGCCGATACAACGTAGCATATGACGGAGATTCATCCCGGTCAGCGCGTCGCCGTTCTCGTCGACGCACAGAACCTCTATCACACCGCACAGAGTCTGCACAGCCGCAACATCGACTACTCGTCGCTGCTCGAGAAGGCCGTCCAAGGCCGCCAGTTGACTCGCGCGATCGCGTACGTGATCCGCGCGGACTCGCCCGAGGAGGAGAGCTTCTTCGAGGCGCTGGTCGACATCGGCTTCGAGCCCAAGATCAAGGACATCAAGACGTTCTCCGACGGCTCCAAGAAGGCCGACTGGGACGTCGGCATGAGCCTCGACGCGGTGACGCTCGCGAACCACATCGATACGCTCGTGCTCTGTACGGGTGACGGCGACTTCTCGCGGCTCTGCTCGCACCTGCGCCACGAGGGCGTCCGCGTCGAGGTGATGGCGTTCGAGTCGTCGACCGCCGAGGAACTCATCGAGGAAGCCGACTCCTTCCTCGATCTGGGCGAGCGCCACGAGACGTTCCTGCTGTAAGTCGGTCCTGCTCGAGTCGGGCCCGTCCGACGGGATCAGAACCGGCGGGGGTACTCGCTCCGCCAGAGGCCGATCAACAGCGCGTAGCCCGTGACCAGCAGCGTCGCGGCCGTCAGGAGATAGGTGATCGGCCCCGAGACGAGCGACGCGGGTCCGGCCAGCGTCAGGGTGCCGAGCGCGAGCAGGGCGACCCCGAGCCCGATTTGCGTAACGTCCATTGAATGTCCGTAGTACAGATTCACGTATTATAACATTCGCTATCCCGTCGGCAGCCGCGGCTCTCGTCGTTCCCGCGGGGCCTCGCTCGAGGCGCGGTCGTCGGATCGTCTCGTCGCGATTCGTCGGAACTCGTCGCGTCTCCTCGCGTTCCCGTACGTCTCGTCGCGCCTTCCCTCGTTTTCTCGCGTCTTGTCTGGTGAATTCGCCGCCACCGCACCTCGAGGTCGAAGGGCTTTCGACCGTGGCCCCCGAGGTCGAACCAATGAGTGATGCAGCAGCCGCCGGCGGACACGCGGGACTTCCCCAGCTCCGGACCATCGCGGACTACCAGTTCGGCGCCGGTGCGGGGAAGGCGCTCTTCCCGCCCGCCGAATCGCTGACGATCAACCGCACGTCCTCGGGTCGTCCGCGCCAGATCCACGCCGACGCGGGCCGGATCGTCTCCTTCGGGACCGACGGCCGCTTCACGCTGGGTCTCGAGGGCGGTCGACGGCTCCACGAAGCCCTCGAGCACCCCGCGTACAGGGTCGTCGTCGACGACGAGAGCGAACCGTTCGTCCGCGACGAGAAGAACGTCTTCACGAAGTTCGTCCTCGAGACGGGCCCCGAGATCCGGCCGGGCGACGAGGTACTGGTGGTCCACGAGCGCGGCGAGTTGATCGCGGTCGGCACGGCGGAACTCGCGGCCGACGCCATCGCGGACTTCGAGACCGGGATGGCGGTGAGCGTTCGCGAGGGCGCGTCTGCAGAGAATTCGTAGGGACGAATTATCGGATATGGTCGAGTCGTCGCTTCGAATGACCACCGCAAGGCTGTTTGAGATGACGAACGTACTGGTCCGTCGATGGTCGATTCTGATCGAGACAAATGGGCCGGATTCGGCGCCCTCTCGACCAGTGGTGCCGAAACAGCAGCGGGGATGACCCGCGTGCGTGAGGAGTTGCGTGGCGGGATGTGCGAGGATATTGCGGCGATGTCGTAGCTGTAACGGTGTTCAACTGCGCTTCTCGAGAACGGCACGGCAGACCGCAGGGTAAAAGGTCGCCCGTGCCGAGGTGTCGGGTATGTTCGGAGGAGGAGGCGGCGGCGGACTGAACCCGCGCAAGATGGAACAGATGATGCAGCAGATGGGGATCGACGTCGAGGACATCGACGCCGAAGAGGTCATCATCCGCACCGAGGAGTACGACCTCGTCTTCAACGACGCCGAGGTCACCAAGATGGACGCCCGCGGTCAGGAGACCTACCAGGTCATCGGCTCGCCCGAACAGGTCGAGTCCGGCGCCGCGGGCGGCGCCGACGCCGGTGCCGACGAGAGTGCCGGCACCGAGATTCCCGACGAGGACGTCGAACTCGTCGCTACCCGCGCCGGCGTGAGCGAGGACGAGGCCCGCGACGCCCTCGAGGACGCCGACGGCGACCTCGCCGCGGCGGTCGAGCGACTCGAGTAACGCGTGCGCGACGAACGCGATTCCGAGACCGGAACCGGCGGCGAGGGCGTGACCGACGAGGACCGCGTTCCCGTCTTGCTGGTCAGAGGCGACCGCGAGTTCCTCGTCCAACCGGGCGGTGAACAGGGGACCGACCTCGGCGTCCTCGAGGTGCCCGAAGACGTGCAACCGGGCGACACCGTCGAGACCCATCTGGGCGAGGCGTTTCAGGTGCGCAGGCTGCGCGGGCCGGACCTCTTTCACCAGTTCGAGCGGACGGGGGCGCCGATGGTCCCCCGCGATATCGGACTCGTCATCGGTGAAACGGGCGTCGCGACGGGTGACCGCGTGCTCGATACGGGTACCGGGACGGGCGTCCTCGCGGCGTCGATGGCCCGGGCCGGCGCCGAGGTCGTGACCTACGAGCGCGATCCGGAGTTCGCAGACGTCGCCCGCGAGAACATGAAACTCGGCGGCGTCGCCGACAGCGTGGACGTTCGGACGGGCGATCTGACCGAGGAAGTAGACGCGCTCGAGCCGTCGTCGTTCGACGTGCTGACGCTCGATACGGGCGACGCGGCGTCGATCGTCGAGCACGCGCCCGAGTTGTTGGTCGAGGGCGGCTTTCTGGCGGTCTACAGCCCCTTCATCGAGTCGACCCGGGCGGTCGTCGAGGCGGCCCGCGAAACGGACCTGTCGAACGTCCGCACGCGGGAGACGATCCAGCGGGAGATGCAGTTCGACGACCGCGGCTCGCGGCCGTCGACCGCGCCGGTCGGGCACACGGGGTATCTGACGATCGCTCGAAACGTCTGATCGACGGCGACTTCAACTGTCTGATCTCTCACAGGTGCGGTCGCGCAACCGGATTGTAAACTGGGACCTACCGCAGATACTCATTCGGTTGTGAGTTGCGAATGCGCGCGACCGTTCGCAACCTTCTTTATTCGTTCGGGTGTCGAATCAGATAGCAATGGCTGTACTCTGGCTGGACGAGATCAGTGCCGGCGACCTCGAGAAGGTCGGCGGCAAAGGCGCTTCCCTGGGCGAACTCACGGGTGCTGGGCTGCCCGTGCCGCCGGGATTCGTCGTAACCGCCGGGACCTATCGATCGTTCATCGAAGAAGCCGAAATCGACGAAGAACTGTTCGAAGTCGTCGACGTCGACGTCGACGACTCGGCCGCGCTCGCGGACGCGTCCGACCGCGCGCAGGAACTCATTCTCGAGACGCCGTTTCCCGACGAACTGCGCGAGGAGATCCTCGCGTCCTACCACGAGGTCGGCGACGGCGAGGCGTTCGTCGCCGTTCGGTCCTCGGCGACGGCGGAGGACCTGCCCGACGCGTCCTTCGCGGGCCAGCAGGAGACGTTCCTCAACGTGACCGAGGAGGCGCTCCTCGATCGCGTCCGCGAGTGCTGGGCGTCGCTGTTCACCCAGCGGGCGATCTACTACCGCCAGGAGCAGGGGTTCGATCACTCCGCCGTGAACATCGCGGTCGTCGTCCAGCAGATGGTCGACGCCGAGAAGTCGGGCGTGATGTTCACCAGTCACCCGTCGACCGGCGACCCGACGATGATCATCGAAGCCGCCTGGGGACTGGGGGAGGCCGTCGTCTCCGGTGCCGTCTCGCCCGACAACTACGTCATCGAGCGCGACGGGCGATCGGTCGACGTCACCGTCGCCGAGAAGAAGGTGATGCACGAGAAGGACGAGGCGACCGGCGAGACCGTCGAGCGCGAGGTGCCCGAGGACAAGCGCAACGAGCGGGTCGTCTCCGACGAGGAGATCGACGCCCTCATGGACCTCGGCGAGCGCGTCGAGGATCACTACGGCGAACCCCAGGACGTCGAGTGGGCCATCGTCGGCGGCGACGTCTACATGCTCCAGTCCCGACCGATCACGACGATCGACGAGGGCGGCGCCGACGCGGCCGAGGCGGCCGGTAGCGTCGACGCCTCGAAGGGACTGACCGACGGGAGCGGCGGCGTGCAGGCCGCGGAGGGCGGTAGTGGCGGCGCCGACTCGAGTTCCTCCGGCGGCGTCATCGTCGACGGACTGGGCTCGAGTCCGGGTACCGTCAGCGGCGCCGCGCGGATCGTCAAAAAGCTCGACGATCTGGACAAGGTCGGCGAGGGCGACATCATCGTTACGGAGATGACCATGCCCGACATGGTGCCCGCGATGAAACGCGCCTCGGGGATCGTCACCGACGAGGGCGGCATGACCAGCCACGCCGCCATCGTCTCCCGGGAACTGGGCGTCCCCGCCATCGTCGGCACGACCAACGCGACGACGACGCTCGAGGACGGCCAGATCGTCACGCTCGACGGCGACAAGGGCGCCGTGCTCGAGGGCAGCGAGGTCGAACCCGACGAGGAGACCGAACCCGTCGAGGAGGTCCGTCCGCAGTCGCCGGTCAAGCCCATGACCGCGACCGAGGTGAAGGTCAACGTCTCCATTCCGGAGGCTGCCGAACGCGCCGCCGCAACCGGCGCCGACGGCGTCGGGCTGCTCCGCATGGAGCACATGATCCTCTCGCTGAACCAGACGCCCGCGAAGTTCATCGCGGAGAACGGCGAGGACGCCTACATCACGGAACTGGTCGAGGGGATTCGCGGCGTCGCCGACGAGTTCTACCCGCGACCCGTCCGCGTCCGAACGCTGGACGCGCCGACCGACGAGTTCCGCCAGCTCGAGGGCGGCGAGGACGAACCCGAGGAGCACAACCCGATGCTCGGCTACCGGGGCATCCGGCGGTCGCTGGATCGGCCGGACGTCTTCGCCCACGAACTCGAGGCGTTCCGTCGGCTCTACGAACTGGGGTACGACAACGTCGAGATCATGTTCCCGCTGGTCAACGACGCCGAGGACATCTACCAGGCCAGGTCGCTCATGAAGGAGGCCGGCATCGACCCCGAGAAGCGCAAGTGGGGGGCGATGATCGAGACGCCGGCCTCGGCGCTGTCGGTCGAGGAGATGGCCGAGGCGGGCATCGACTTCGCCTCCTTCGGGACTAACGACCTGACCCAGTACACGCTCGCGGTCGACCGCAACAACGAGCACGTCGCCGATCGGTTCGACGAGCTCCACCCCGCGATCCTGAAACTGATCAGTGACGTCATCGAAACCTGTCGCGAACACGACGTCGACACCAGTATCTGCGGGCAGGCCGGCTCCAAGCCCGAAATGGTCCAGTTCCTCGCCAAGGAAGGGGTCACGTCGATCTCCGCGAACATCGACGCCGTCCGCGACGTCCAGCACGAAGTCAAGCGCGTCGAACAGAAACTGCTGCTCGATTCGGTTCGCTAATTCGGGCCGATCGACCCGTTTTTCGTCGGCAATCGGTCTCGTTCACCGTCTCGTTACGTACTCCGTCAGTTGGGCGACCGTCTCGTCGACGAAGTCCGCCTCGAGTCGACCCTGTCGGAACTCGATATCGTCGGCGTCGATGGTTTCGACGCTCCACGGGACGATGCTGCTCGATTTCGGTGTCCCGCCGACGATCCACGCATCGTCCGGAATCCGAACGAACCCGTCGTGCCACGTTCGCGTCGTGAGTGCGAGGACGATATACTGCTCCCCCTGAAACGGGCTCGATTCGTTGCTGATGATCACCCACGGGCGCGAGTAGTCCGCCCCCTTGAACGCGTCGGCTCCGTAGCAGACGTCACACCGCTCGAGATCACTCGTCATCGTTCGACGCCGTTGTCGCGTCTTCCGCTGCGTGGGCCCGCCATTCGTCCTTGTTTTCGACGCCGTATCGTTCGTTTAGTCGCTCGGTCGCTCGGCGGTACCGGTCGAACGATCGAATTCGATCCTGATCGCCGATCGCCCAGTAGTCGCCCTTGTGACGAACCAGCTCCCGCTTCTCGAGTCGACTGAGGACCGTGTGTATCGAGTTCTCGTTGACGTCCGTTCGGGCGGCAATTTCGGTGGCCTTGAACGCCCTATCGTCGTTCGCGAGCAGAAACTGGAGGACTTTCTCGGGATTACTCAGTTCCCGGAGGTCAGCTTCGGGCGTCGTTTCGAACGTCTCGATATCGATCGACATACCTCATATTCGTCGTCAGAGTGTAGTAAGCGTTACCACCGTAGCCCTGTACGTCCTGTATCTACATCGTCCTAGATCGAACTGACATTGTCCGCGATATACAGCACGAGGGCAAGCATGTCGAACAGAAACTGCTGCGCGATTCGGTTCGCTGACCGCTAGCTCGCGGCCATTACGGCTATTTTCGCTCGGTAATCGGCTCGCTCGGCTCGAGTCCAGTCAATTCTAAGGGCTCGGTTCGGACGACCACGCTCCGGTCGAGTTCCGTCGCGATCAGTTCGAGAGGGCTTCGAACTCCGCAGTGCCGCACTGACAGCCGTCCTTTCGACCGATCGGTTGCACGGTGTCGTCGGCGAAGACCCACGCGGAGTAGACCGAGCCGCAATTCCGACATCGCGCGGCTACTTTCGTCCGTCCGTCGGTCGGGCGCGCGTCGGCATCGTGCGTCTGGCGGTTACCTGCCACGAAGGAATAAACGCCAACCCTGTGGAAGAGTCGAGGGGTTGTATGGACCACTTCGATCGTCGGTGACGGGAATCCGGGGACGGCCTACTCGTCGTCCGGGTGGGTGAACGTCAGGGTACTCGTGATGAGATTCCTGTGTGCGGCGTGAAACCGTTTCGAGAGCGCCTGCTGGGAAATCTCCAGTCGGTCCGCCAGTTCGCTCATCGTGATCCCCTGTGGGATTTCGTAGTAGCCCGCCTCGAGCGCGGTGACCAGCGTCTCGCGTTGCTTCGTCGTGAGATCGTACTGGGCGCTGGTCATCGGCTGTTCCTGCTCCTGAATGCGGTTGAGTTCGAAGACGATCCCGTTGTCCTCGCAGTAGGTCTGGAACTGCGAGAGGCTGTCCCGATCGTCGAATCGCATGCGCAACTCCCAGTTGTCGGCCCGCCCCACCGCTTGCAGGATGGACGCCCCGAGTTCGACGTAGGCGTAGACGATCGTTTCGACGTTCTCCGTCCACTCGGCCCGGTACAGTCTGGCACCGTCGGTTTCGTCGATCGGGGCGATATCCGTCACCGATTCGTCCTCCTGAAACGCAACTTCGAACTCCGCGTGATCGCCGCCGCTGACCCAGAAGTACGGCATCACCCGATCCTCCATCGTCGCCACGACCTGTTCGATCTCGACGACCATCTGCGGCGCCGCCGTGAGCGCGTGATTCAGTGCCAGATCGTCGGATTTGACCGAGAACTCCGCGATAATACTCATACCATCCGTACGCGGCAGGCCCGAATAAACGCGGGGGACTCACTGCGGTCGGTCCTCCCCTGCCTCGAGTCGATCTGTGCTCGATCGACCCGACCGGCGCTCGCCCGACCGGCTACGAGCCGGTCTTCTCGACGTGATACCAGCTCCCGTCCCAGCTGAGCCCGTACTCGAGGAACGACCGGAGCGTCAACACCCCGAACGCGGGGAAGCAAAGCGGCGCGAGGGCGACGCTCCACGAGAGGCCGTCGATGCGGCCGTCGCGGTAGTCGCGGGCGGCGACGAGGCCGACCGTGGCCACCAGCGCGAGCGACGGGATCAGGATGGCCGACTCGACGTCGAGGACGAACAGGAAGAGGAGCTTCGAGACCAGCGCGAGGGTCAGCAGGCACCCGCCCAGGCTCGAGCACATTCGGCCGATCGAGATCGCCCCCCGGTAGCCGACGCGGCCCCGCAGGAGGTCGACGAGGGTGGCGTGGAGCACCTCGACCTGTCCGACGCGCCAGCGCTTGCGCTGGCCCCAGAGGTCGCCCCACGCGTGTGGGGCCTCCATCGTGTTGGTACACTGGCGGGCCTGCCTGACCTCGAGGCCCTCCCGATAGCAGGCGTGGGCGAAGTCCAGGTCCTCGGTGAGCACGTCGTCGTAGCCGTCGACGCGCTCGAGGGCCTCGCGGGTGAACGCCGTCGAGGAGCTGCGGCAGTTCGTGAAGCCGGCCAGTTCGACCAGCTTGTAGCTGGCGTGGAAGACGATCCGCTCGCAGTAGGCGACGGTCTCCACGACGCCGGTGGGTCGCGGGACGCGCCGGCCCTGAAAGACGTCCGCGCCGTCGCGCAGTTCGCCCATCGCCGTCGGCAGGAACTCGGGGGCGATCCACTCGTCGGCGTCGAAGACGGCGAAGTGGTCACTCTCGCTCTCGCGAACGGCGTCGTTGATCGCGCCCGCCTTCGATCCGGGCTCGCCGTTTATCAAACACGTCACGCGGTCGTGTTCGGCCGCGAGTTCCCGCGCTCGCTCGAGGGTCGCCTCGTCGTTCAGCTCGGCGACGACGGCGACCTCGAGGTTCTCGTAAGCGCTCTCACAGAGGCTCTCGACGCTGACGTCCATCACATCGTGGTCGCGGTAGACGGGCACGATCGCCGTCAGCTTCGGCCCGTCGGTGACGGACTCGCGGGAGTCGCGGGAGGTCCAGACCTCGCGGACCAGCAACAGGCCAGTCAGCGCCAGGAATCCCGTGAAGACGGCCGCGGCCGACATCGCCTCGACGAAGGCGAAGCGGACGGTGATGGCCAGCAGGTCGAACGTAAACGACTGAACCTCGCTCGCGTCGAGAAACCCGAAGACGAGCAGTGCGAGAACGCCAGCGACGGTCCCGCCGTACTCGGCGACTCGAGACGCGATCCCGATCATTATCGGGTGGTTTCGACTAATGGGTTATATATTCCGCGGCCGAGCCCTGGTTCGTCCGACCGCCGACTGACTCGCTTGGGAGCGGACAGGTTGCGGCAGGGTTCGGGCGGAAACGCGCTCGTACCCCTCGAACCACCGCTATTTTTACGTCCGTGACTGCTCCGAGGTGATGGTTTCCCGGCAAATAATCAACTTCCAGGGATTTAAACTATTGATCGTGCGATCTATTCTCGATACTTGTGGCGAATTGGTTGAATAATCGCTAGAAGCGTGACGAATGCAGTTATCGCCACCAAGCGCAACGTCTAAACCGGTGAACGTACTTGTGCGTGATATGCAAATCGAGCCGCAAGCGTTCGACCGGGTGCTCTCGTCGATGTGTACGGAGCCACACCCGGTAGCGCGCGACGCGGCCGAGCGGTTCCTCGCGACGAATCCCGGGGACCCGGGGACGTATCCGTCGGTGTCGGCCCTCGAGGAGGACGCGATCGCGATGTTGGGGACGATCGCGGGCCTCGAGGACCCGGCCGGCTACATCGCCAGCGGGGGGACGGAAGCGAACATTCAGGCCGTCCGGATCGCTCGCAACCGTGCGGAGACGCGGACGCCGAACGTGGTCATGCCCGAGTCGGCCCACTTCAGTTTCCAGAAGGCCGCCGACATCCTCGGCGTCGAGTTGCGAATCGTCCCGACGGACGACCGCCACCGGGCCGACCTCGAGGCGGTTCGCGCCTCTGTCGATGGGTCGACCGCGCTGGTGGGCGGGGTCGCGGGAACCACCGAGTACGGCCGCGTCGACCCGATTCCGGAACTCGGCGAGATCGCCCGATCGGTCGACGCCATGCTCCATGTCGACGCCGCGTGGGGCGGGTTCGTCCTCCCCTTCACGGACTACGAGTGGAACTTCGAGCACGCGCCGGTCGACACGATGGCGATCGACCCCCACAAGATGGGGCAGGCCGCCGTCCCCGCGGGCGGGCTGCTGGCCCGCTCCGGGGAGTTGCTCGACGAACTCGCCGTCGACACGCCCTACCTCGAGTCGACCTCGCAGGCGACGCTGACCGGAACCCGCTCCGGCGCGGGCGTCGCGAGCGCCGTCGCCGCGATGGAGGAGCTGTGGCCCGAGGGCTACAGGCGCCAGTACGTCCGCTCGCAGAACAACGCCGAGTGGCTCGCGGACGCCCTCGAGAAGCGGGGGTACGAGGTCGTCGATCCGACGCTGCCGCTGGTCGCGGCCGACGTCCCCCGCTCGACCTTCGACGCGTTGCGCGCGAAGGGCTGGCGCATCTCGCGGACCGCCACGGGGGAGTTGCGGATCGTCTGTATGCCTCACGTGACGCGGGAGATGTTGGCTTCCTTTATCGGGGATCTCGATCGGCTCGAGGTGCGTGCGAGCGTGCCCGTCGCGAGCGACGATTAATCGGGAATCGGGTCCACGGATCGTTTCTCTCGCTCGAGTCGCTGTTGCGGGGTTCTAACACTCGATAGGAGCCTGGGTTCGTTATTCGGAGCTTCTCACGGAACTCGCGTTACGTACAGGCTGTACAGTGAACGTGGGGAGCGGCCTGGGGATTCATTACTTTTCGACCCTCATCGTTACAAATGGATGGATGTACATTCATTATAGTTATATTCTCTGATTTATCTTAGTTTATTCCAATATTTTTTGGAAACGCCTTCATCTTGGGCCGTGCTGTTGTGTGTAGTATGTCCTACACTACGGCTGAGAAGACCGTTGCACGGTGCAGTAGTTGTGGTGAAATCCACACCGTCGAAACCAGGAGCGACGGATCGGTATTTCTTATCGGCATCGGATTGCTAAACCAGTGTCCGTGTGGCGAGAGCAGTTTAGAAATACTACACGTGGAGCTTGACTCCTAAGTCGAGACGCTGTCGAACCGATATCGCATACTTCTCTGCTACCATGGGAGGGCCCGTTCAGTTCGCACGCGTGATTACTGAATCGATCGTCTTCAGTTTCACAGTGCTGACAGCGTTACTAACTACTGATAGATTCGAGCGCGCTGCGTACACTGGCAAGAGCGACAAGCGATCGGTAGCCGTTTGCCCTCTCACCCGAAGATTCGAGTATGGCGCTGGCACTGGATCGGATCGACGCCGTCTCGATCGTCGGCTTCCTCGCGCTGGTCGCGGCGTCGACGGTCCTCGAGGGCGTGGTCGTCGCGACCGTGATCGGCGGCTTCGCGCTCTCGCTGTCGACCTGGCGGCTCCACGGCGGGCGGCCGTGGGAGGCGCTGGCCTGGCTGGCCTGGGTCGGCGCGGCCGTCGCGGTCGTCATCGTTCCCGGGACGCCGGGGGTCGTCGCGTTTCTGGCGCTGCTAGTGGTTGGCCTCGGACTGCTGTTCGGGGCTCGAGCGGGACGGTTACCGACGATCTGGAACCGCGACCGGGGATCGACGAGCGACGAGTCGGTCGACGGCTGTGGCGACTCGAGGTGAGGACGCCACCGTCGATCGAAAACCGGCGGGTTTTACGCCCGGCACCGACTCGTAGTGCGTATGAGCAACGACGAGTTCCCGACGGCGCAGCCTGCAGTCGTGACCTGCGGGTTGCCCTACGCGAACGGTGACCTCCACATCGGTCACCTGCGCGGGTACATCGGCGCGGACGCGTTCTCGCGCGCCCTCGAGACGCTCGGCCAGGAAACCGCCTACGTCTGCGGGTCGGACATGCACGGCACGCCGGTGGCCGTCAACGCCGAACAGGAGGGGGTCGACCCCGAGGACTTCGCGCTGGACTGGCACGAACAGTACGAGGAGACGTTCCCCCAGTTCAACGTCGAGTTCGACAACTACGGCCACACCCACGACGAGACCAACACCGAACTGACCCAGGAGATCGTCCGGACGTTGGACGACGAGGGCTACATCTACGAGAAGGAGATTCAGGTCGCCTACGATCCCGAGGCCGACCAATATCTGCCCGACCGCTACGTCGAGGGGACCTGTCCCTACTGCGGCGAGAAGGCCCGCGGCGACGAGTGCGACGAGGGCTGTCAGCGCCACTTGGAGCCCGGCGAGGTCGAGGACCCGACCAGTACGATCACGGGCAACCCGGCGGAGTACCGCGAGCGCACCCACAAGTTCTTCGAGGTCTCGGAGTTCGCCGACTTCCTCACCGAGTTCCTCGACGGCCTCGAGGGGACCTCGAACGCGCGCAACCAGCCGCGGCAGTGGATTGAAGACGGCCTGCAGGACTGGTGTATCACGCGGGACATGGACTGGGGGATCGAGTACCCGACTGCTGACGGAGAGGATGAAAGCGATCTCGTCCTCTACGTCTGGGTCGACGCGCCGATCGAGTACATCGCCTCGACCAAGCAGTACTCCGAGCGCGTCGGCACGGACGAGTTCGACTGGGAACAAGTCTGGAAGGGCGACGGCGAGATCATGCACGTCATCGGCCGGGACATCATCCAGCACCACACCATCTTCTGGCCCGCGATGCTCGAGGGCGCCGGCTACAACAAGCCCCGCGGAATCGCCGCGACCGGCTTCATCACCATCAACGGCAAGGGCCTCTCCACGAGTCGTAACCGCGCGATCTGGGCGAAGGAGTACCTCGAGGAGGGGTTCCACCCCGACCTGCTGCGGTACTACCTGACGACCACCGGCGGCCTCCAGCAGGACGTCGACTTCTCCTGGGACGCCTTCCAGGAGAAGGTCAACGGCGAACTCGTCGGGACGGTCGGCAACTTCTGGTACCGCTCGCTGCTGTTCGCCTACCGGAACTACGAGGGGACGCCCGATGCGGACGTCTCCGAAGAAGTGCGGGAGCGCATCGAGGGCGCCATCGGCGACACCCGCGAGAGCGTCAACGACTACGACCTGCGCGGGATCGGGCAGGCCGCCACGCAACTGGCCCAGTTCGGCAACGAGTACATCCAGCGCAACGAGCCCTGGAAGCTCGACGCCGAGAGCGAGGAGGCGACGCAGGTGATCCGCGACTGCGTCCAGATCGCCAAGGCCGTCGGCGTCCTCCTCGAGCCGATCGCCCCCGACAAGGCCCAGCGGCTGTGGGAACAGCTGGGCGAGGACGGTGCGGTTGCCGACGCCCACCTCGAGGACGCCCTCGAGGCCCCGCCGCAGAACTTCGACGAACCCGGCGAACTCTTCGGGAAGATCGAGGACGACCGCGTCGAAGAACTGAACGAGAAACTCGAGGAACGCGTTGCAGCGGCCGCGGGCGACGAAGAAGACGAGTCCGCCGCAGACGCGGAAACCGAAAGCGACGACACCGCCGCGGACGAATCCGGCGGTATGGCTGACACCGACGACCTCGAGCCGTTAGCCGAGGAGCGAATCGGGTTCGAGGACTTCCAGGAACTCGACATCCGCGTCGGCCGCATCGAGTCGGCAGAAGGCATCGAGGGCGCCGACGACCTCGCGCGACTCGAGGTCGACATCGGCTTCGAGACCCGGCAGATCGTCGCGGGAATCAAGCAGCTCCACGACCTCGAGGAACTCCCCGGCGAGAAGTGCGTCATGCTGGCGAACATGGAGAAAGCGGAGCTGTTCGGCGTCGAGTCCAACGGCATGATCCTCGCCGCGGGCGAGGAGGCCGACCTGCTGACGACCCACGGCGACGCCGAGGTCGGCGAGAAGATTCGGTAACGGAGCGGTCCGCTCGATTGTTACTCGTTTTGGCCTGTCTCGTTCGCGACTCCCCTGCTCCCGCTACCGCGCCCGATATCGGGCGGTCACGTCCTCGAGTTCGACCTCACCCTCCGTAACGCGGTACGCGGCCACGACCGACCGATCGGCGTCGGGGCCGTTCGTCGTCTTGTCGACCGCGTAGCCGACGTACGTACACGCGTCGCGCGTGAATTCGACCACCGAATACCCCCAGTGGTGGCTGTCGAAGAACTCGATGTGCGGATTCATCGCCGGCACGAGTCGCGACAACAGCGGTTCGGTGAGCGTCCGCCGCCAACCGCGGGTCAGATGCAGGGCTTCCGCGACGTTGAGCGAGGTCACGGCGGGCGTCATGAACTCGACGCCGATCCGGTCGCCCTGCGCGACGCCCTCTCCGCCGGTAACCCGGCCGGGATACGACGCTTGCGAGTACGCGGCGACGTAGCAGTGCATGTCGCCGGTCAGCGTCACGAAGTTGTCGACGTCTGCGGCCGCGATCGCCTCGGTAATCTGCATCCGTTCTCTCGTGTAGCCGTCCCAGCCGCCCTGGACGGGATAGAGCGAGAGCGGTCCGGAACCGATCCGGAAGGGAACCGTCAGGACCTCGTCGGCCCACACCGTCCACGTCGCGTCGGAGCCGGTGATCGTATCGATCAGCCACTCGCGCTGGTCGTCGCCGAGCATCGTCCGTCCGGGCGGTTCGCGGTGTGGGCCGACGTTGTCGGGCGTCGGAATCGCCTCGCGAGGGGGATCGCGGAACAGCCGTTCGTCGGTCATCGCGAGCGTCACGACGTCCCCGAACTCGAACTCGCGCCAGAGCTGAAATCGGTCCTGAAGGTCCTCGCCGCCCGGGTCGTAGTGGACGCGGGCGGGCATGTACTCCCACCACGCGTGCATCGCGTCCGCGACGAGGTCGGTCATGAACTCGGGATCGTCGCCGCGGGGATGGTCGCCCGCGGGCGCGTCCGTCCGCCGGTCCCAGTAGAGGTCGTTGACCATCTCGTGGTCGTCCCAGCCGGCGATCAGCGTGTGCGCTTCCAGCGCTTCCCGGAGGAATCGGTCCCTCCGATACGTGCGGTACAGATATCGGTAGTCCTCGAGTCCCCAGACGCGGCCGTTGCCGCTCGGCAGGTCCTTCTCGCGGCCGGGGTAGTCGTACGAGCCGAGTCCCTTGAAGTGGCCCTCGCTGGATTCGTAGATGAAGTCGCCGACGTGGACGATGAAGTCGACGTCCTCCTCGGCGACGTAGTGGAGCGCGGGGTAGTAGCCGTTGAGATAGTTCTGGCAGGCGAGCACCGCGAACCGCACGGACTCGGGGGACGCGTCGGGGGCGGGCAGCGTTCGGCAGCGCCCGGTCCGGGAGGCCGTGTCGCGGTAGTAGAACCGGTAATAGTACTCGCTGTCGGACTCGAGGTGGCCGTCGAGGTCGACTTTGACCGTGTAGTCGTGGGCCCGAATTCGCTCGGCGTCGGTGACCACGCCCTCGTAGACGACGTCCTCGAGGTCGGGGTCGCGGGCTACGCGAACAGTGAGAAACTCCTCCGGATCGAAGGCGGCGGGCGCGAGTCGCGTCCAGAGGATCACGCCGTTCGGGGTCGGCCCGCCGCTGGCCACCGACTGGGGAAACACCGCGTCCGGATCCGCGTCGGGATCGGACTCGAACTGATCGGCCTCGACGTCGGCGTCCGGTTCGGTCGCGACGGCCAGGTCGTGCGAGTCGAGTTCGGAGAAGAGTTCGGCGTGATCGTCGTCACCCCGTACCGGTTCGTCCCGTCCGCCGAGGTCGATGTCGTCCGCCATACGGTCCCCACTGGGTGAGCGCGAAGTTGTAGCTCTGTGGATTTCGCGAGGGACGCCCGCCGTACGCGACGGTGCCACGACGTTCTCACTCAAGTCTCGGGTCCCGCGACGCGACCCAGTCCAGGCCGAGTCCCTCGCGAAATACCATCCACGACTCCAGCGGATCCGTCACTCGGCGAATCGGCTCAGATCTCGTCGACCGGCTGCGCGAAGTCGTCCGGCAGGGAACCGGACGGTAGGGAACCGACAGAAGAAATAAAAACTCGAATCCGAGTTATCCACCTACCTTTTTGGCCGTACTCGCGCTAGCCTCCGCTATGAGAAACGCGAAGATCGTCTGTACGCTGGGGCCGGCCTCGAGCGATCGGGGGACGATCCGGGAACTCGCCGACGCGGGGATGTCCGTCGCCAGGCTGAACGCCAGCCACGGCAGCCGGGAGGACCGCGCCGAGTTGATCCAGCGGGTCCGATCCGTCGACGAAGCCCGCGACAGGCCCGTCGCCGTGATGCTCGACATGCAGGGCCCGGAGATCCGGACGGCCCCGTTGCCGGAGGGGGAGACGGTGACCCTCGAGACCGGCTCCGAGATCCGGTTCGTCGAGGGTGACGAGGCGGATTCGGAGACGGTGGGGCTCTCGCTGTCGATCGACGCCGTCGAGGCGGGCGATCGGATTCTCCTCGCGGACGGGTTGATCGAGACGACCGTGACCGAACACGAGGGCGAGACGGTCCACGCACGCGTCGATACCGGCGGCGAACTCGGCGGCCGCAAGGGGGTCAACGTGCCGGGCGTCGATCTCGATCTGGACGTCGTCACCGGGAAGGACCGCAAGGACCTCGAGTTGGCCGCCGAGCGCGAGGTCGACTTCGTCGCGGCCAGTTTCGTCCGCGACGCGGCGGACGTCTACGCGGTCAGCGAGGTGCTCGAGGAACTGGGCGCCGAGATCCCGCTGATCGCCAAGATCGAACGCGCGGGCGCGGTCGAGAACCTCGAGGAGATCATCGAGGCGTCGTACGGGATCATGGTCGCCCGCGGCGATCTGGGCGTCGAGTGTCCCATGGAGGACGTTCCGATGATCCAGAAGCGAATCATTCGGAAGTGTCGCAACGCCGGATCGCCGGTGATCACCGCGACGGAGATGCTCGACTCGATGGTCCACGCCCGCCGGCCGACGCGGGCGGAGGCCTCGGACGTCGCTAACGCCGTCCTCGACGGCACCGACGCGGTGATGCTCTCCGCCGAGACTGCCATCGGCGACCACCCCGTTGCGGTCGTCGACGCGATGGACAGCATCGTCCGTCAGGTCGAGAACTCGGGGGAGTACGCCGAGTTGCTCGAGCAACGCGTCCCCGCGGCGGGGGAGGCGCGAACGGACGCGCTGGCCCGGTCGGCGCGGTTCCTCGCGCGAGACATCGGTGCCGACGCGGTCGTCGCCGCGACCGAGTCCGGCTACACGGCGCTGAAGACCGCGAAGTACCGCCCCGGCGTGCCGGTCGTCGCGTCGACGCCCAACCACCACGTGCGCCGGCAACTGGCCCTAACGTGGGGCGTGACGCCGCTGTACGCCCGCGTCTCCGACCAGGGTGCCGACGCCGTCGTCGAACGGGCCGTACAGGCGGCCCTGAACGCTGGCGTCGCCGACAGCGGAGATACGGTCGTCGTCCTCTGTGGCATGATGACCGAACTCGAGGGGGCGAACACGACCAACATGATGAAGGTCCACGTCGCCGCGGAGGCGCTGACCACCGGCCGGGTCGTCGTCGACGGCCGCGTGACCGGGCCCGTCGTACGGCTCACCGACGGCGACCTCTCGGACGTCCCCGAGGGGGCGATCCTCTCCCTGCCGGCGGATTTCGACGAGGAGTTCACGGGCGACGTCTCGAAGATCGGCGGGCTGATCGACGCCCAGCGAGGGCTGACGGGGTATCCGGCCCTGATCGCCCGCGAAATGGATATTCCCATGATCAGCGGTGCGACCCTCGAGAATCTCGCTGACGGGACCGTCGTCACCCTCGACGCCGAACGCGGGGTCGTCTACGGCGGCGACATCGGCGATCGGCCGACGCGCCCCTGATCGATTTCCGGGACTGCAGCCGCGACCCGATCGTCTTCGGGGCGGCAGTCACGGCCTGATCGACTTCGGGGACGGCAGTCGGGCCTCGAGTCGGAACCGCCGCGCGGACCGCGGGTTTTTGATGCCCGACGCGTTAGGTCGGGTATGGCAGACGACGCGTCCGGGACCGACGACCGCGACCGAACGTCGGATTCGTCGGCGACCGACTCGGACGACTGGGATCTGACGGGAAGCGAGGACCGCCGCGGCTCCGACGATCGATTCGGCTCCGTCGCGCGCGACGACGACCCTCGCGAGGAGGGGTATCGGATCCCGCTCGATCTCTCGGAAGGCAACGGGGACGAGACGGACGACGTCGACGCGGCCGACGCCGACGCAGACGACGCGTACGCGCCGGAACCCAGTTCGACGCCGATCGAACCCGGCGATCCGGACCTCGAGCACGTCATCTTCGTGTTCCTCGGAGCCGTCGCGATGGTACTCGTGCTGTTTCGGCTCCTCTCCCTGCCGTTGTGAGACGGGTGAGCCCCGGCGGATCGTCGGACCCGACCGATCCGCTCGTCACGTCAACGGCCTATCGGCTCGATAACCTTTAATTCCGGTGAGAACTTAGCTCGGCACATGCTCGACCTCCTGCTGGGGAACATGCCGTTGGCGCTCCTGGTCGCAGGGCTCGTCCTGATGGGCCTCGAGGCCATCTCGCCGGGTGCACACCTCATCGTCATCGGCGTCGCGCTGGTCGGCGCGGGACTGATCGGCGTGCTCGTCCCGCTCACCCTGAGTCCGATCGTTCTGGCGGCGCTGACGCTCGTTATCGGCCTCGGTGCGGCGTACGTCTACCGCGAATTCGACTTCTACGGCGGCAAGGGCACCGCGCGGACGACCGACTCGAGTTCGCTGGCGGGGGCGACGGGATACGTCACGGAGACGGTCACGGCTCGCGACGGTGAGGTCAAACTCGACGAAGGGGGCTTCGCCCCCTACTACAGCGCCCGCTCGACCAGCGGGACGATCGAGGAGGGCGAAGAGATCATCGTCCTCGATCCCGGCGGCGGCAACGTGGTGACGGTCGAATCGCTCGGCGCGATCGGCGAGGACGAGATCGATCGGGCGCTCGAGCGGGACCGGGCTGCGACCGAGACCGAGACCGACACCGACGGGGGAGACGACCTCGAGCCGACGCCCGACGCCGACGGCGTCGCCGAATCGGCGTCGGAAACCGAAACGGAGCGGTCGAGCTAGCCGACCTGCGGCGGGCGGACCTGTTAGCGAAATAAGGGAACGTTTTTCCCGTTCCCGTGACAAGATCGATTATGGTCGTAGATCTAGTACCACTACAAGCCGCTGGCGGCGCATTGCTGTTCGTGGGAGCGCTCGTCCTCCTCGTCGTCATCGCCGCCCTCCTCAGTGCGATCGAGATCGTCGATGCGTACGAGAAGCGCGCGCTCACGGTCTTCGGCGAGTACCGCAAACTGCTCGAGCCGGGGATCAACTTCGTCCCGCCGTTCGTCTCGAACACGTACGCGTTCGACATGCGAACGCAGACACTGGACGTCCCCCGTCAGGAAGCGATCACGCGGGACAACTCCCCCGTGACGGCCGACGCGGTCGTCTACATCAAGGTGATGGACGCCAAGAAGGCGTTCCTGCAGGTCGACGACTACAAGCGGGCCGTCTCCAATCTCGCCCAGACCACCCTCCGTGCCGTGCTGGGCGACATGGAACTCGACGACACGCTGAACAAACGCCAGGAGATCAACGCGCGCATCCGCCAGGAACTCGACGAACCCACCGACGAATGGGGCATCCGCGTCGAGTCGGTCGAGGTTCGCGAGGTCAACCCCTCGAAGGACGTCCAGCGCGCGATGGAGCAACAGACCTCCGCCGAGCGGAAACGCCGCGCCATGATCCTCGAGGCCCAGGGTGAACGCCGCAGCGCCGTCGAGAAAGCGGAGGGTGACAAACAGAGCGAGATCATCCGCGCTCAGGGCGAGAAGCAAAGCCAGATCCTCGAAGCGCAGGGTGACGCGATCTCGACCGTGCTGCGCGCCCGCTCCGCCGAATCGATGGGCGAACGCGCGGTCATCGACAAGGGGATGGAGACGCTGGCCGAGATCGGGCAGGGCGAATCGACGACGTTCGTCATGCCCCAGGAACTGACCTCGCTGGTCGGCCGCTACGGCAAACACCTCTCGGGCAGCGACATCAAGGAGAACGGTTCGGAACTCGAGAGCCGCGAGTTCGACGACGAAACGCGCGAACTGATCGGACTGGACGACATCGCGGAGATCATCGGCGAAATCGATCAGGAAGCCGAGATGGACGTCGAAGCGATGGAGCAGGAGGCTCAGGCGATCAAAGAAGGGGCCGACCCGTCCAACATCTCGGATCCGGACGAGGTCATCGAAGAGATGGATCAGGAGTTCGCCGGCGACGCCGATACGAACACCTAGATACGAAGACAGTCAGTTTTCGGTGAATAAAGTCGAGCGAAACCTGTTTTACGATTGGCCCCATTTCGGGTAGTAGGCATAGCATGACGGACTCAAATGGCGTCGATAACGAAAAACGAGCGACACTTCGTCGTTTCGCTGCGCTCGGCGCCGCTTCGCCGCTGGTCGGCCTCTCGGAGTCGGCGGCGGCAGACGCCGGCGAGAGCGACGCACGCGACGCAATCGCCGGTTACCTCTCGATGACGCCCGGCGCGCACTTCTCGAAGATTCGAGACGACCTCCAGTTGGGCACTGGCGAAACCCAGCACCACCTGCGTCGCCTCGAGGACGTCGGCGCGATCGAGCGCTATCGCGACGGCGACTACAAGCGGTTCGTCCCGGCCGAGCGGTTCGACGAGTTCGAAAAGCAGGCGTTGGGCTATCTCCGTCGGGAGACGCCTCGCGGCATGCTGATCGAACTGCTGGGCAACCCCGAGGCGACGGCCGGCGATCTCGCCACCGCGCTGGACGTCTCGCCGCCGACGGTGAGCAAGTACGCCGGCGAACTCGAGGAGGCCGGCCTGCTCTCCCGCGAGGACGGCTACGCCGTCGAACGGCCCGAGACGGTGCTGATTCTGGTCGTGCGCCACGCCGATTCCTTCGGCGAGGCGGCACAGGGACTCGCGCGCAACGCGGATCAGTTCCTCACGTACGGCGGCCGGTAAGGCGCGGATATCGGCGGTAAGAGGACATTACTTCTCGAAATCGGGCCCGTTCAGTCGCGAATTAGGGTCGTCGAGCGACTCGAGCAGCGGCCCGATTTCGGTCAGCGATTCGAATTCCGCGAGCGCCCCGGAGGGAGTGTCGACGTCGCGATTGTGCGGCCGGCGGAGGAACGCCGCCTCGAGGCCGGCCGCGCGGGCGTCGGTGACGTCTGTGGTCGAGTCGCCGACGAACTCTGCGGTCGCGTGGCGGTTGTCGGTGACCAGTCCGACGGTGGTCCGCTCGGCCAGCTCGGCGATGGCGTCGACGTCGTCGTAGTAGCCGCGGTCACCCGATCGAAGCCGTTCGTGGGTTCGTTGGGAGGCGTACGCGTCTTTCAACTCCCAGAACCGCGCCGGGTTGACACCCAGCGTTTCGCAGTAGGCCCGGACCTGTTCGATGTCGTGACGCCTGAGATCGGCTCGCTGGGCCGGCGTCGGATCGGCGCCGAGATCGGCGAGGGCGTCGTCAGCCGTCATCAGGTGCCGTCTGATGGCCCGTCAGAACGCGCGCGTTCTGACGATAGCGTCGGCGTACACCTGCGGATCGGTTCCCGATCCCTCGAGGATCACCCCGTCCATGTCGAACAAAATCGGCGTCGGCATTCGGCCGTCGATACGAACCGCACCGTGAGAAAGCGGTCGCTGTGGGGGACAGTTGCGTCGAGAAGAACGGGGTGTGAGGAGGATCCGATCAGGGCGTTTGGATCGAAGCGTCTGCTTAAACGTTAACTTTCCACGTCGTACTCGAGGAGTAACCCCACTTTTCGATCTCGACGTCGTAGTTTCCGTCCTGGAGGGCGGTGATGTTCGATCCGACTTCCTTGGCCGTCATGCCGAGATCCTGTCCGATGAGGCGGGATTTGAAGTACGTCTTCGTTGCCGCGTTTTCCCGGAGATACTGGAGGATTCGCTGTTGTTTGCTCGTGAGGTCGGCAGTTATTGCGGTGCTCATACTTCGTTCGATGGCAGGAATGCCCTTATGGGGTTTGGTACGCTAGGTTAACCCGGCGCCTGCTTGCGGTTTCGGGGGACGGTAATGGAACGATAACGGGTTAGAAAGCTTCCGTTGGTACGTCCGGTTAATATAGTATATTTCGTGACTATCACAAGTCTAAAACCATCACAGAAGGCTAAACGCGGACGATCGCGCGGGACCGACACGATAGGACGAACGGCCTCAAGCGGTCCTGAACCGACGAATCAGTAGTCGATTGGAAGCGATTCGCTCGCGACGAACGGGCCGAAGGCACAGGCTACTGCTTCGCCCAGCGCCTGTGCCCGGCCCGTCAACCCGGCCGTGAGCACGCCGGCCGCACCCTCGGTCTCGGCGACACCCGAAGTGTCGAGAACGTCGTCCATCACCGGACCCAGTTCCGCTCCGTCCGCGAGGCGGTCGGCGACGTCGTCCGGGAGGCGGAGCGTGGGACCGCCGCCGCGTTCCATCCGATCGCCGTCGGTCGCGGCACCCCACATGATCAGCGACAGCCCCGGAACCCCTTCGATGCGGGCGACGCCGCCCTCGAGACCGATGCCGTAGTCGGCTCCGGTCGCCGCGAGGGTCCGCCGCGCGCGGGTTTCGGCACCCGTCACGGTCTCCTCGATCGACCAGGGCTGTTCGGGGACGCCGGAGTCGACGTCGGCCGCCGTGACCGTCGGCTCGAATCGCTCGAGCGTGCGTTCGACCGCCTCCACCTTGACCGGGTTCGTACTCCCGACTGCGAGCTCCATGGCGGCGATTCGAACGGCACGCAGTTGGACCCACCGGTGCGGGTCTCTTTCTCAGCTTTAATGTTTTGATCGTTGATGCTAGTTCCCGCGAATTACCCGCTTTCGAGAGGTGTCGGGTCGCGATTTCGAAACCCTTAACCATCGAGTGTCAGAACCACGTAGGTAACGAATCCGTCCGGGCTTTTGCAGCCAGTTCGGCCGGTCAGCATTCGCCATCGTATGACCAACACTCCATCGAACACCAGAGTACGACGTACCGAGCGGGAAACGGACGAATCGACGAGCGAAACCGAGAGCGAGCAAAGCGACCTCGCCTGCCCCGAGTGTACGGGCAACCTCGTCGTCGACGACGAACACGGCGAGACGGTCTGTGAGGATTGCGGCCTCGTCGTCGAGGAGGACTCGGTCGACCGCGGCCCCGAGTGGCGCGCGTTCGACGCCGCCGAAAAGAACGAGAAGTCCCGCGTGGGCGCGCCCACGACGAACACGATGCACGACAAGGGGCTCTCGACGAACATCGACTGGCGCAACAAGGACGCCTACGGCAACTCCCTGGGATCCCGGCAGCGGGAGAAGATGCAGCGCCTGCGCAAGTGGAACGAGCGCTTCCGAACCCGCGACTCCAAGGAGCGCAACCTGAAGCAGGCGCTGGGCGAGATCGACCGGATGGCCTCCGCGCTGGGCCTGCCGACGAACGTCCGCGAGACCGCCTCGGTCATCTACCGGCGCGCGCTCGAGGAGGACCTGCTGCCCGGTCGCTCCATCGAGGGCGTTTCGACGGCCTGCGTCTACGCGGCGGCCCGACAGGCCGGCGTCCCCCGGAGCCTCGACGAGATCGCGGACGTCTCCCGCGTCGAGAAGAACGAGATCGCTCGGACCTACCGTTACGTCGTCCGCGAACTCGGACTCGAGGTCCAGCCGGCCGACCCCGAGAGCTACGTTCCCCGCTTCGCCTCCGGACTGGAGCTCTCCGACGAGGCCGAACACCGCGCCCGCGGGCTCCTCCAGAACGCCAAGGAGAAGGGCGTCCACAGCGGCAAGTCGCCGGTCGGTCTCGCGGCCGCCGCCGTCTACGCCGCCGCGCTCCTGACCAACGAGAAGACCACGCAGGCCGCCGTCAGCGACGTCGCGGACATCTCCGAAGTGACGATTCGAAACCGGTACCACGAACTCCTCGAGGCCGAGGAGACGCTGGGGCTGGCCTGAGACCGCGCGACGGGTGGCGTAACTCGCCGGAACGACACCGTTTTTCTCGCGCTCGTTCGAGAGGCTAGGTATGAGTCTCGACTTCGATTCGTTCGTTCTCGCTGCTGCGACCGCCGATCTCTTCGCGGAACCGGCCGCTCGCGAGCACGCGGACGCGATCGAGTTCCGGATGGATCTCGCCGACGACCACCTCGACGCACTCGAAGCCTCCGACGGCGATCTGCCGATCCTCGCGACCAACCGGGCCGCATGGGAGGGCGGCGAGTGGGACGAGGACGATGCGGAGCGACTCGAGGTACTGGCAGAGACGACCGCGTTCGAGGCCGTGGAGGCGATCGACGTGGAGCTCGAGGCGATTCTGGACGACGAGCTCGACACCGACGCAGTCCTCGAAACCGCACGTGAGCGCGACGTTTCAGTAGTGGTCTCGGCCCACGACTTCGAGGGGACGCCGCCGCGGGGCGAACTGGTCTCGACGCTGACCGAGGCGAGCAAGTACGGCGACGTCGCGAAACTGGCCGTGACGGCCGAGTCGAAAGCCGACACCATCGCCCTGCTCTCGGCGACCGAGCAACTGGAGTACCACGGCGATACCGTCGCGACGATGGCGATGGGCGAGGTGGGGAGCCACACGCGCGCGGTGGCGCCGATCTACGGGTCGAAGATCGGCTACGCCCCCGTCGACCCCGATGAGGCGACCGCTCCCGGCCAGTACGACCTCGAGACGCTGTCGGACCTGCTGACCCGACTGGGCGTTCGCGACTAGTCAGCGCCGAAGAGAAATCGGAATGTTAAGGGCAGGGGTGCCCTAGCACCACGTACGATGACATGGCTTCGCGCGGTCGCCGCCGGTGTCCTCTCGCTGTTGCTCCCCGGCGCCGGCCACGCTCTCCTTCGGGATTGGCTCCGCGCCCTGCTGTTCGCCGGGCTCTACTTCGTGGCGATCTGGTTCTTCTACCCGGTTCAGGATCTCGCCACCGACGGCGGCTCGCTGTCCGAGATGATGTCCGAGTCGATGGACGTCGCCGCGAACGTCGATCCGATGGCCCAGATGACGATCATGCTCGTGGTCGCGATCGCGACGTTCGACGCGATCCTCCGCGCGTTCGGGTTCCCGCCGACTGCGAACGCCTCGAGCGACGGTCCGACCTGTCCCGAGTGTGGCAAAGAAGTCGACGCCGACCTCGAGTTCTGTCACTGGTGTACGACTCGGCTCGAGCCGATGACCGCCGAGACCGACGAGGCCGAAGCGGAAGAGACGGCACGGTCGTGAATCTGATCTACAGCCCGTTCGATCGCGCGCCGAAGTTCCGGCCGACTACTTCTCGATGATGCTCTCCTCGACGGCTTCGCCGAAGTGGCGCGCCGTGTCCTCGTAGTAGAGGAGGAGTTCGTCGCCGGCCTCGAGGTCCGTCACCGCCGTCCGTCCATCGCGAGTGGGGACTTTTATCGTCTCGGCGTTCTGGAGGAGGGTCTCGACCCGATCGCCCGACTCGGTCTCGAGGGCGACCCGGAACATCGGTCGCTGCTCGATCTTGACCCGCCCGACGATGGCCTCGCGGGTGTTGCCCGCGGTGTCGACGACCTGCACCTCGTCGCCGCTCTGGAGTTCCGAGAGGTACCTCGTGCCGCCGTCGGGCGTGCGGACGTAGGCGTGGACGGCGCCCGCGTTGACTCGGAAGGGCCGGGAGGCGACGTAGGGCGACTCGGCGGTCTCGGCGTGGACGAACACGAGGCCCCGGGACATCGAGCCGACGAGCATCCCCTCGTCGTGTTCCATCAGATTTCCGGTGTCCACGCAGACCCGGTCGGCGCTGCCGACGCGCTCGACGTCGAGCACCTCGGCGTACTCGAGGTCGAGCGACTCGCGTTCGGCCTCGTCGCGGACCTCGACGGTCTCGCGGATCTCGTCGGGGTCGTCCGAGTCGAGCAGGACGGCGTCGGCGCCGATCTCGAGGGTCTCGAACGCCGTTTTAGCCTCCTCGGCGCTGGAGACGCCCGCGACGAGCGTGGTCTCCTCGCCGATGCGGGCGATCAGGTTCTCGAGGGGGATGATCGTCCAGTCCTCGCCGACGACGATGGTGTAGTCGGCCTCGTCGGCGGCGGTCTCGGCGAACCGCTCGTACTCCTTACCGAGGATGCGGACGTAGGCGCCGCGGGCGAGGTCGCCGTCGCGGCGGCGAAGCGTCGAGAGGTCCGCCGACCCGGAGAAGTCCTCGGGGAGGTCGATCGTCGCGTCGCCCTCGCCCTCCTTGCCGACGACGACGGCGTCGGGCCGGACGGTCGTCCCGTCGCCGTCGCCGTCGGCTTCGGCCTCGTCGATGTCGTCGATATCGTCGACGGTGTCGACCTCGTCGACCAGCGTCACGTCGCCGTCGGTCCGGAACGCCGCGACGCCGATGTCGCCGAGTTCGCGCACGCGTTCGACGTCGTCTTCGTCGACCAGTACCCAGTCGGCGCCCGCCTCGAGCGCGGCGGTGATCCGCGCCCGGCGGTCGTCCCAATCGCCGACGGCGTCGTCGGCTTTGACCCAGACAGATCGCGTCATATCTCGACCCTCGAAGGGAACCGGCTTGAACGTGGCGAATGCCGCAGGTCGCGACGACCGACCGCCGATTCGCGACCACATCGCCCCGTCGGTCGCTGACCCCGGCCGGTGACCGAACGAGGGCGTCCGTAACCGGAGGACGCGTTCAATACTCTGGTCGCGTCCACCGCTCGACCGTGCGGTATCCTGCCACGATCGAAACGTTAAGACCGCCAGCCCTCCTCTCTCGAGGCGATGGCCGCGTACGATGCGATCTGTTTCGATCTCGACAGTACCCTCTGCGAGCCCACGCGGGACCCCGCGACGCTGCTCGAGGCGACGTTCGAGCGGGCCGACTGCGAGCCGTTCTGCACGCCGACGGACCTGCGGGCCGCGATTCCCGCGCTGCCGACCGCCGAAACGGATCGCGAGTTCTTCGACCAGTTGTTCGTCGAAGTCGCCCGCCGCGCCGGCGCCGATCCGGCCCTCGCGCCGACGCTCGCGGACCACTATCTCGACCTGCAGGACCCGACCGCCGTCCGGTTTCGACCCGGGGCGGAGGCGGCCCTCGAGCACGCCCGCGACCGCGCACAGGTCGGCCTGATCACCAACGGCGGGCGGCCGACACAGACGAAAAAGCTCGAGGCGCTGGGCATCGCCGACGCGTTCGACGTCCGCGTGTTCACCGATCCGGGGAAGGGAATCCACCCGAAACCCGACGCGGCTCCCTTCGAACGCGCGCTCGCGGGGCTCGAGGCGACCCCCGAGACGGCGATTCACGTCGGCGACTCGCTGCACGCCGATATCGCGGGTGCGAACGCGATGGGAATCGACTCGGCCTGGATCGACACCGGCCACGAGGGGCTCGACGGCGTCGACCACGAACCGACCTACGAACTCGCGTCGCTCGAAGCGTTCGAAACGATCGTCTAGTCCGGATCGAGTGTCGAGCGGGAGGAAACGGTCGAACGGGCGGTCCGTTCCGGCGTGAAACCGGCTACTGCTGCTCCGGCAGCAGGTCCTCGTGAACCAGCGCGCGGTACTGATTCTCCGTGGCTTCGTCGAGTCGTTTGAGCAGCGCCGTTCCCCGTCCGAAGCTCTCGGGCAGTTCGAACGGGTCGTCGCCGTCCTCGTCGCGGCGCTTGCAGCGGTTGACGTAGGTGAGCAGCGTCGGGTAGGTGTCGACGCGGGCGTAGACGACGCCGATGTCGTCGGTCACCTGTTCGTCCCAGCGCTCGAGGATCGCCTCGGTCTCGAGTCGCGGCTGTTGCTGTTTCGCGGCCAGTTGCTCGGCGTCGATTTCGACGTCGGCGAGGACCTCGTCGAACGCCTCCTGCAGCCCGTCGGCGTCGCCCTCGACGGGCGGCGCGTCGGATTCGGTCTCGAGCAACTCGTCGAAGGCGTCCAGTTCCGCGCGCCGCACGGCGACCGGATAGACGAAGTCGTGGGTCTCCTGCGGTAGTTTGAACGACTTCCCCTCGATCCCCTGTTTGCCGGGGCCGGAGTCGCCCAGCATTAGCTCGAGTATACCCATAGCTGAACAGGATAGCGGCAGGTGAATAAGTGTTCCGCGCTCGACCGATCACACGGGCGAGCGGCCGAATCGCGGTCGGTCGCTCGCTCGTCGCCGTCATCGCTCGCTGCCGTCGTCGTCACCACTCGTCGCCGTCGCCGTCACCGCTCGTCGTCGCCATCACCACTCGTCCTCGAGGGCCGCCTTCGCCCCGCCGAATCCGCTGGCTGTCGTCCACGTCCGGCCGCTCTCGGCGTGTTCGACTTCGTAAGCTCCGCCGCAGACGCCACAGCGGTACTGATCGGGCGACTTCACCGGCTTCGACGCTCGGTGACGGTTTGCCGTCCAGTCGCAGTCGGCCGTCAGACAGCGCAGGACGTAGCGGGGCTCGGAGAACGACTCGCAGTGCCGCGGCGCCTCGAGTTCGGCCGCCTTCTCGCGAAACCGCGGTCCGTGGCCGGACTCGCCGAACCGCTGGAACTCCCAGGCGTGGACGAGTTCGTGTCTCACGACGCCCGCGAACGTCTCCCAGTCGTAGCGCCGGTAGGCTCGCCGCGTGAGCACGATGGTCGCCACCTCGCGGTCGGCGTTCCAGCGACACGCTCCCGCGCGCCGACGGGCGCGGGTCGAGACGTCCCACTCGAGGGCGTCGCGGTCGACGGCGAAGTCGTACTCCTCGAGGACCTCGCGGGCGTGGATCCGCGCCCGGGCGAGGAGTTCGTCGTCGACCGTGAGGTCGGCGTCCTCGTCGATCACGGGCCGGGGAACGCAGGCGGTGATAGAAACTCTTCCGGTCTGACGAATCCGGTGGGCCTTTGCGCGACGGCGCCCTGGCCACCGCTATGAGTGACAGCGACGACGCGCTGCCGACGCCGCGGACGCCCGATCCGGACGCGCCCGTCTGCCCCGCCGCGCTGGTCCTCACCGCGGCGTTCGAGGCGCCGCTCGACGAGCGTCGGCCGTGGCTCGAGCGAGACGAGATCGCCGGCGCGCTCGAGGTTCCGGGCGCCGACACCCCGATCTACCTGACCGAGGAGGGGATCGCCGTCACGACCACCGGGATCGGCAAGAGCGACGCGGCGACGACCGTCACCGCCCTGCTCGCGGCGCCGGGGCTCGACCTCGAGTCGGCCTACGTCGTCTCGTGTGGCATCGCGGGGTCGTCGCCCGACACCGCCGCGCTGGGATCGGTCGCGGTCGCGGACGCGGTCGTCGACTGGGATCGGAAACACCGGTGGGATCACGGGTCGAGCGGGAGCGACTCGAGCGCGCCTGGGGACGACATTGGGACGGCTGACGAGCGTCCCATCGACCTCCTGGCCTACCGCCCGCGGGACTACGTTCACCGACTCGAGGAATCGGTCGTCGACCGTGCGCTCGCGGCCGCCGGCGACGTCGACCCGCTCGAGGACGACGACGCGCTCGAGTACCAGCGCGAGTATCCCGCCGCGCCCCAGACGGGGCCGACCATCGAACGCGGGACGACCGTCTGCGGCGACGAGTTCTGGCACGGCCCCCGCTACGCGCGGGAGGTCGCGTGGCTCTGCGAGGCCTACGGCGTCGGGCCCTACGTGACGACCCAGATGGAAGACGCCGCGACGGCGACCGCCCTCGAGCGGTTCGGTCTCCGCGACCGGTACCTGAGCGTGCGCGCCGTCTCCAACTACGACCGGCCGGCGCCCGGCGAGTCCGTCGCGGAGAGCTTCGACGGCGATCCCGCGAGTCTGGCGCTGGCGATCGACAACGCGGCCCGCGTCGGGAGCGCAATCGTCGAAGCCCTGATCGAGGCTGACCCACTCGGGATCGGTACGGATCGTTCCGCCTGATTGCTCGACCTCGAGGGAGTTAGAGTACGCCGGCGGTCCGGAGGTCCGCGAGCGCGGCGACGACCGCCTCGCGCTCGTCGTCGCGGACGGCGCGGCTCTGCTCGAGCTGCAAACCGCCCGCGCCGTCCCGTGCGAGCCAGTTAACGAAGTTGTCCGGGCTGACGCCGGCGCAGGGGCCCGACGAAACCGGTTCGACGGGCGCCGAGAGGCACCTCGAAAGACGACGGCTGACGCGGCGTTTCGTCTCGCGGTCGGTGGCGCCGCCGACGAGCACCCGATCGTCGCCGAGGCCGTGGAAGCTGACGACCGTCTCGAACCCCCGGTCGGCGATCTCGCCGAGCAGCGGGTACTCGTCGGGAGAAACGTCGCTCGAGGGCGGGTGCCACAGTTCGAACGAGTTCCGCTCGTCGTCGTACCCCAGACACGCCCAGCAACTGGCGTTCGGGAGCCGGGCGGTCAGGTCGATCGCCTGCTCGGCGGTCCAGGGTTCGACCTGCCCGCCGTGGGCGGCACAGACCAGCACCTCGTCGTTCGTCCCGTCGTCGTACAACAGCTCGGTGTAGTGTCCGGTGTCGGTCTCCTCGAGCCGGTGGCTCCGAAACGTCGCTCGAGTCACGGAGCCGAATACGCGATCGATCGGAAAAATACCCGTCCTGGCGCCCGCCGGATCGAGGACTAGAGCCAGCCAGCGAGCGTCGTCGCGAGCGACTCGGCCGTCATGGCGCTGCCGATGAGCAGGACGAGCGCGACGAGCGCGAAGGCGACGTTCTCTTTTTTCGATATATCGCCGTACCGGTTGACGGCGCCGATCAGTCCGAGGACGGTGACCGGCAGGGCGATCAGGCCGTTGATCGCGGGCATGATGATCGCCATCCGAACGGGCGTGAGGCCGGTGTTGGCCAGCAGCCAGAACGCGGACAGCGCCGAGAGGGCGATGAGGCCGACGACGGTCGCCCGGAACCGCGCGTCGCCGAACTCGGTGTGGTGGCCCAGCGCCTGCGGGACCATGTAGCCGGCGCCGAACAGCGTCCCGGTCGCCGAGCTGAAGCTGGCGAGCAGCGCCGCGATCAGGAAGACGTAGAGCGCGCCCTGACCGAGGCTTTCCGCCAGCGGTTCGCCGGGTCCGGTGAGCGTCATCGTCCCTTCGGTGAGCGTGACCGCCGAGACGATCATCACGAACGCGCCGATGGTGAGCGTGGTCATGATCCCGGCGGCGTTGTCGCGCCGGTAGCTGTTGACGTCGGACCACTCCTTGGTCGGGCCCATGCTCGACTGGATGAAGAAATTGGGCCAGTAGACGGTCGTCCCGAGCAGCGCGATGATCGCCGTGAGGTAGCCGATATCGCTGGTCAGCGCCGGAACGAGTCCCGCGGCGACGTCACCGATCGGGATGTCGAGCCCCACGAGCAGGAGCCCGTAGGAGGCGAAGACGGCGATCACCATCGCGGCGATCGCACCCTCGATGCGTTCGTAGACCCGCAACTCGACCAGCGCGATCCCGACGCCGCTCGCCAGCAGGATGCCGATGAGGACGTTGTCCAGTCCCGGAACCAGCCACGCCAGCGCCGCGCCGGCGATCGCGTAGTTCGAGATCGACCAGAGGGAACTCATCGCGGCCATCAAAACGATGAGCGCTCGCCCGCTGGGACCGGGCAGGCGATCGACCAGGTAGTCGGTCAGCGGTTCGCGGGAGACCGCCAGCCGGGCCGACATGTCGTGGAGTGCGATATCGATGAGGAACGCCAGCGGGAGCACCCACAGGAGCGCGAACGCGAAGTTCGCGCCGGTGTCCGCCAGAATGTAGACCGATCCCGCGCCGAAGACGTTCGCCGCGAACAGTACGCCGAGACCGTACGCTTCCAGGAGATCGGCGAGCTTCGCCTGCACGCCGCCGACTTGATATGTCTCACTCGCCATCGACGACCACCTCCGACCATCGGGTGACGCGTATGAGTTTGCGGGTGACCGTGGCGGATCGTAGTTCCATACACACCACTACGCCAAGATAGGGGAGTGGGTTCGGCTTGCATCGGCCACTGACGGATAACTAACTTGCAAATACAACGCGCAGGAATGGTAAGTAGCCGAACAGCCGGTCCACGAGACCGCTCGTCGGGAACCGAGTACCGCCGGTGGTACACCGAGAAGTCGCCAACCGAGGGTGCGAGACGGAGCGGTCGGTTGCGACAGTCGCGTCTGCGGGCAAGCGACCGATCAAGTGAGAAAAGCGGGACTCGAGACGGGACCGGCGCTCAGGCCTCGAGGGCCAGTCCGGCCTTCGTCAGTGCCTCCTCGGCCGAGCAGTCGTCGTGGACGACCGCGGCGACGGCGGTCGCGATGGCCTCGGGGTCCTCGTGCTGGAAGATCGACCGCCCCATCGAGACGCCGGCGCCGCCGGCGTCCATCACGCCGCGGACCATCTCGATCGTCTCGCGGTCGGTGCCCTTCGAGCCACCGGCGATGACGACCGGGAGCCGGGTCGACTCGACGACGTGCTGGAAGCTCTCGGCGTCGCCGCTGTAGCCCGTCTTGACGATATCGGCGCCCAATTCCTCGGCGATCCGGACGGCGTGGCCGAGCGCCTCGGGGTCCTCGGGGTCGACCCCCGGACCGCGGGCGTAGGCCATCGCGAGCACCGGCATGCCGAGGCGGTCCGCTTCCGCGGTGACCTCCGAGAGCTGGGAGAGTTGGTCGGGCTCGTGGTCGGAGCCGACGTTGATGTGGAAGGAGACGGCGTCGGCGCCGACGCGGACGGCCTCTTCGACGGTGCCGGTCGGACGCTTATCGTTCTCGTCGGGCCCGATCGTCGTCGAGCCGTTGAGGTGGACGATGTACCCCTTGCCGTTCTTGTGCTCGTGGACGCGGGGCGCGATCCCCTTCTGCGTGAGGACCGCGTCGGCGCCGCCGCGGGTCACGCCGTCGATGGTCGATTCGATGTCCTTGAGCCCCTGGACGGCGCCCATCGTGACCCCGTGATCCATCGGGACGATCACGTAGGAGCCGTCCGTGCCGATTCGGTCGAGTCGCGCGTCGATGCCTGTGGTAGTCATTGCGAGTTTGTAGCAAGCTTGCAGTTATGGCTGTTCTGGTTCCGGTGTATCTTCCGGATCGACCGTGATACTGTCCGCGCCGCGCCGGGCGCCGCGTTTGAGTTCGCGGGCCTTCGCCTCGAGATCGACCGCCGGCTCGTCGCTCGAGGCGACGATATCCACCAGCGCGCTGCCGACGATGACGCCGTCGGCGCCGGCCTCGACGATCTCGGCCGCGTGGTCGCCCTCGCTGACGCCGAAGCCGACCGCCTTGGGCACGTCGAACGCCGACAGACGCTCGAGACTCTCATGGGTGGCCGTCGAGACGTCCGCGCGCGCGCCGGTCGTTCCGAGGCGGGCCTGCACGTAGGTGAAGCCCGAGACCTGCGACATGATGGTCTCGAGGCGCTCGCCTTCCGTCGTCGGCGCGACGATGAAGACGAGATCGAGGCCGTGGTCGTCGCAGGCCTCGCGGAGGGGATCGGCCTCCTCGGCGGGCAGGTCGGGGACGATGATCCCCGCGAGGCCGGCCTCGGCCGCGCGTTCGACGAACGGCCGAACGTCGGGCTCGTCTCCATATTGGAGAATCATGTTGTAGTAGGTCATCACCAGCAGCGGCGCCTCCGTCTCGAGGTCGTCGACCAGTTCGAAGAAGCCCTCGGGGGTCGTCCCGGCCTCGAGCGCGCGGTTGATCGCGGCCTGGATCGTCGGTCCCTCCGCGATCGGTTCCGAGAACGGCAGGCCGAGTTCGATCAGGTCCGATCCGCCGCGATCGAGGGCCTCGACGTACGCCTTGGTGTCCTCGAGGGAGGGATCGCCCGCGGTGAGGTAGGTAATCAGCGCGGGGTGCTTCTCGCGGATGGCGGCTTCGACGTCGCTGTCGTACTCCGTCCCCGTCGAATCGGCGGTCATCCGTCGAACACCTCCACCTCGGGCGCGGCCTCGAGGTCGCGCTTTTCGGTCTCCTCGAGCACCGTCTCGAGGTCCTTGTCGCCGCGGCCCGAGACGTTGACGACGACGAGGTCGCCGAGTTCCTCAGAGCTCTCTTCGTCTCGCGGGCTTCGCCCGCTCGACGTATCCGCGGCGGTTCCCGCCGCGCGCTCGAGGTAGCCCAGCGCGTGGCTCGACTCGAGCGCGGGGATGATCCCCTCGAGGCGCGAGAGTCGGTGGAAGCCGTTGAGCGCGGCCTCGTCGTCGACGCTCACGGGGGTAACGCGACCGATATCGACGAGGTGGGAGAGCTCCGGGCCGACGCCGGCGTAGTCGAGCCCCGCGCTCACGCTGTGGGATTCCATGATCTGGCCCTCCTCGCTCTGGAGGAGTCTGGTCATCGCACCGTGGAGGACGCCGTCCGTGCCCGTCGAGAGCGTCGCGGAGTTGGGCGCGACGCCCGATTCGGCGTCGATCTCGAGGCTCGAGCCGCCCGCTTCCACCGCGTAGAGGTCGACGTCCTCGTCGGGGACGAACTCGTGGAACGTGCCCATCGTGTTCGAGCCGCCGCCGGCGCAGGCGACGACGCTGTCGGGCAGCCGCCCGGCCTTCTCCTGCACCTGTTCGCGGGCCTCGCGGCCGATAACGCTCTGGAAGTCCCGGACCAGTTTCGGGAACGGGTGGGGACCGACGACCGAACCGATGACGTAGTGGGTGTTCTCGACGGTCGTCGCCCAGTCGCGCAGCGTCTCGTTGATCGCCTCCTTCAGGGTCCCGCTGCCGGCCTCGACGGGATTCACCTCGGCGCCGTTCATCCGCATCCGGTAAACGTTGGGCCGCTGGCGGTTGACGTCCGTCCGGCCCATGTAGATCTCGCAGGGCATATCGAGGTGGGCCGCAGCCATTGCGGTCGCCGTGCCGTGCTGGCCGGCGCCGGTCTCGGCGATGATCCGCTCCTTGCCCATGTACTTGGCCAGCAGGACCTGTCCGAGCGCGTTATTCAGTTTGTGCGCGCCGCCGTGGACCAGGTCCTCCCGCTTGAGGTAGATGTCGCGGTCGTAGCGCTCGCTGAGTCGATCCGCGCGCTGGAGCGGCGTCGGTCGGCCGCCGAAATCGCGCATTCGCTCGCGAAACTCGTCCATGAAGCCGTCCTCGTTGTTCAGGACGTAGCGCTCGTAGGCGTCCTCGAGTTCCTGCAGGGCCGGCATCAGGGCCTCGGGGACGTACTGGCCGCCGTAGTCGCCGAACGTGGCCTCGCTGTCGCGCTCGCGGTCGTGGTCGTGATCGCTCGTGCTCATTTCTCTGTCTCGTCTCCGTCGTGTGCGTGGTCGCTCGTGCTCATGTCTCGTCCTCGGTCTCCGCGGAAACCAATCGCCGGGTGTTCTCGGTCACGTCGCTGTCGGCCGCACCGTGGTCCATGATGGCGCTGCCGACGAGCAAGGCGTCGGCCCCCGCCTCGCGCATCCGTCGGACGTCGGCCGGCGACGAGACGCCGCTCTCGGCGATCAGCGTTACCTCGTCCGGAGCGTGGGGTGCCACGGACTCGAAGGTTTCGAGGTCGACCTCGAGTCGCGCCAGATCACGGTTGTTGACGCCGATGATGTCGGCACCGACCTCGAGGGCGGCCTCGAGTTCCGATCGGTCGTGAACCTCGACGAGCGGCTGGAACCCGCGCTCGCGCGCGGCGCCGATGAGTTCCTCGAGCGCGTCGGTCTCGAGGAAGCGGACGATCAGCAGGAGTAGGTCGGCCTCGACGGTATCCAATTGTTTCTCGCGGAGGACGAAGTCTTTCCGGAGAACGGGGACGTCGACGGCCTCGCGGATCCGGGTCAGCGCTTCCGGCGACCCGCCGAAGTGGCTCGGTTCGGTGAGCACCGAAATCGCCGTCGCGCCGCCCGCGACCATCGCCTCGGCGAGTTCGACGGGGTCGTCGTCGCGGGTCCCGTCGGACGTGGGGCTCGTGGGTTTCACCTCGGCGATCACCGGAACGCGGTCGTCGGCCTCGGCCTGCGCGATCGCGTCGGGCAGCGACCGCGCGTCGACGTCGACGACCTCGTCGCCGCCGGTGCGCTCCCGTGCAGCCTCGAGGATCGACTCGACCGCGGGCGCGAGGTCCGTGTCGGGGTTCATTATTGTACATCGACGTACTCATATGTACAAAAGCTTTGCGTCATCGTGGCGTGCTTTCGGACTAGGAGGAGCGTTTGCGGTGGCGCGCGCTGTCGGCCGACCGAGTGATAGCGAGGGCGGCCGATGACGCCGTGCGAGGTCGTCGTGAGCAGCGCGGGACCCTCGGTCCCGCGAGCCGTTCGCGCGGCAACGCCGCGCGAAGACGAAGCGAGCGACAGCTTGGAAGACGTAAAGCGTCTTCCAGTGGATGAGTGAGCGACGCAAGGAGCGAACGGTGGTTCGAGAGAGGTTCGCTCTCTCGTCATCAAGCGAAATCGAAGATTTCGCGGACCTCGCGGAACTCCGTTCCGCTCAGTCACGAAACGCCGTCGGCGTTTCGAACGACTACGCCGTTCGCGTTCGCGGCGCGTAGCGCCGCGCTCTCGCTCACTCATCCCTCGCGTGATTTCGAATCGCGCCTCGCTGATCGCTCACGGCTCCCGGTGGTCGCCGCTCGCGTTTCCGAGTCCGCCACTTCGTTCAGCCCTCGCTTCGCTCGCCGCGATTCAGCACGCGCCACCGCAGTCCCCTCCTCGTCACACTGACAGCGTGCGGTCCTCGTCACAGCACGGTCAGTCCTCGCCCGGCGGGGTCCCGACACCCGGCGTCGGCCGTTCGATCGCGTCGATCACGTGTTTGTGCCGGTGAATCACCCGGTACGCCCGGCGCAGGAGCCGATCGAGCGGCGAATCGGCGACGCGAGCGCTCACCCGGCCGTCGCGGATCGCGTCCACGACCGCCTCGGGGGTGAATCGGTCGGCCTCGACGACCGTGTACGCCCGCCCCACCTCGAAGGGGTAGTGGGCGTCGCTCCCGCCGACCAGCGGGAGGTCGCGTTCCGCGGCCAGTTCCTCCACGAGCGGCCGCGAGCGCGGGTGTTTGCCGTTGACCTCGATCGCGTCGAAGGGGACCTCCTCGAGTTCCCGTACGGAGCTGTTGCGAAACGGGTGGGCGACGATGGCGGCGCAGTCCCGGTCGTGAGCCAGCGCGACCGCTTCCGCCGGCGAGAGCGCGCCGGGTTTCGTCGCCGACGGTGGGTCCGGTCCCACGACGAGGACGTGGCCCTGATCGGTCGTGATCTCGATCCCGGGAATCGTCTGGGCGCCCCCTGGCGGGTCCAGCGGCGTGTAGTAGTCGTGGTTGGTCGTCGCGACGCCCTCGAGGCCGCGGCGACCCGCGGCCCGCGCGAGCAGGCGGGCGCCCAGCGGGTCGAACCGATCGCCGAGGGCCCGGCGACCGTGGAAGAATCTCGTGTGCGCGTGGAGGTCGACCGTATACATGGTAGAGCAGACGCCGGGCAGACTCTTTTGCCTGCGGCCGGCATCTCCTGCAGTATGGGCTCCGACGCTGCGAGCGATCGCGTTCTCGTTCTCAATCCCGTCAGCGGGAGCGGGGATCACGTCGACGAGGTCGCCGAACTGGCGGCCGAGCACGGATTCGCGGTTCGACAGACCGAGGAGGGTGGCGACGCCAAGCGCATCGCCCGCGAGACCGCACCCGACGCCGACCTCGTCGCCGCGGCCGGGGGCGACGGAACGCTCAATGCGGTCGTCAACGGCATCGCCGCTGCCGACGCTCTCGCGACGACCGGCGTCGCGGTCGTCCCGGCGGGGACGGGAAACAACTTCGCGGCGAACGTCGGGATTCGGAGCATCGAGCACGCGTTCACGGTGATCGAGGAGGGGCGACGTCGATCGATCGACATCGGGACGGCGAACGACCGGATCTTCGTCAACTCCTGCGTCGGCGGCGTCACCGCCGAGGCGAGCAGCGAGACGTCGCCGGAGAGCAAGGAGTCACTGGGCGTGCTCGCGTACGTGAAGAACACGATCGAGACGGTCGGCTCGTTCGAATCGCTCCCGCTGCGGGTGAAGACCGCCGCGAGGCCGAACGGGGAACGGACGCAAGCCTGGGAGGGCGACGCGCTGTTCGTCCTCATCGGGAACTGTCGACGGTTCACCGGCGCGCGCACCGCACAGGCCGACGTCGAGGACGGCCTGCTCGAGGTCACGATCGTCGAGGACACCGCAGCCATGGAGCTGCTCGGCGGCGCGGCCCGCGAGCGGCTGTTCGACGGCGACAGCGACTGCATCGTCACGCGGCGGACGCCGGCGCTCGAGATCGAGAGCCGCCGGGACGCCGTCGAGTACAGCCTGGACGGCGAGATGCTCGAGACCGAACACCTCCACCTCGAAACGAACGCGAGCGCGCTCGAGATCGCCGTCGGCGACGCCTACGAGCCGGATCCCGACGCGGACGGGCCGCACTGGCCCTTCGAGACGTGACGTCCGAACGAGGGGAGACGACCATCCCGACGGGGTCAGACGCCGACGGAAGACGATACTGGTTTCAAGAACCGTCGTAATTATCAGGGTATGACTACGCCTCAGGAACGCCACGACGCGGAGCACAAGAACGCCGAACAGGACGTGATCGCCGTCGACGCCGACGACAACGAACTCGAACTGGTCAACCGACTCGAGGCCCACACCGGCGACGGGATCCGCCACCGCGCGTTCACCTCGCTGGTCTTCGACGGCGAGGGGAACGTGTTGCTGGCCCAGCGAGCGCCCGGCAAGCGCCTCTGGGGAACCTACTGGGACGGCACCGTCGCCTCCCACCCCGTCGAGGGCCAGAGCCAGGAGGAGGCGACCCGCCAGCGACTCGAGGAGGAACTGGGGATCACGCCCGACCAGTACGGCGACCTGCGGCTGACCGATCGCTTCGAGTACAAGCGCTACTTCGAGAACGCGGGCGTCGAGCACGAGGTCTGTGCCGTCCTGAAACTGACGCTGGAGGATCGCAGCCTCGATCCCGACGAGGAGGAGGTCGCGGGCCTGCTGTGGGTCCCCTACGAACGACTCCACGAGAATCCGGAGTGGTACCGCCAGCTCCGGCTCTGCCCGTGGTTCGAGATCGCGATGCGCCGCGACGTCGAGTAGCCGCGCTCGAGCGTGTCTAGAACCGTATACCTCGCCCGACTCACCTGACTGGAAACCCGGTTCCCCTCAGGAGTGGGCGTTCTCAATTCCGGCCGCTCGAGCCCCAGACGGCCGTTTTGGGTACTCGCCGATCGGCAGCGATGGCGGCCGCGTCTCGGAATCGAACACCGTCTAGAAACAGTACACGAGCGGGAGGTTTATTAGTGAGTGCCCACACATGAAGGATAGACTGCGATGGTCAGTGATACGTTCAGGCGTCTCCTCCGGGGCAGTATCATCACCTCGTCGGCGTCGGCAGGGGGGTCGACCGCCGCGAGCGCCACGACGGAGGCGGGCCCGTCACCCGGGACGGCGCGGCTCGAGGGCGAGCCGCTGGATATCTGTCTGTTGAGCTACCGATCGAACCCCTACTCCGGCGGGCAGGGCGTCTACGTGAAGTACCTGAGCCGGGCGCTGACCGACCTCGGCCACTCCGTCGACGTGATTTCGGGCGAGCCCTACCCCGAACTCGACGACGACGTCGGCCTGATCAAGTTACCCGGCGAGAACGTCGTCGACGAACTCGACCGCCTCGGCCAGTTCGAGCCGTCGTACCTGACGGATCCGCTCGCGATGTACGAGTGGCTGAGCGCCCTCACCGGCGGGTTTCCGGACCCCTACGCCTTCGGCCGCCGCGTCGTCGACTACTTCGAGGAGCGCGACCCCGACTACGACGTGATCCACGACAACCAGTCGCTGTGTTACGGCCTGCAGACGCTGCGCGAGCGGGGTCACCCCGTCGTGGCGACGGTCCACCACCCGATCACCGTCGACCGGGACGCCGCCCTCGCCGCGGCCGACGGCTGGGGCGAGCGTCTCCTCATCCGCCGCTGGTACCGGTTCCTCCGGATGCAACGCGAGGTCGTCCGGGAGCTCCCCCACGTCCTGACGGTCTCGGAGTCGGCCAAGCGTCGCACCGTTTCGGACTTCAGCGCCGACCCCGAGTCGATCCGCGTCGTCCACAACGGCATCGACACCGACCTGTTCGAACCCGTCGATCAGAGCGTCGACCGTCCGCGGGTGATGACGACCGTCAGCGCCGACGTGCCCCTGAAGGGGGCGCGCTACCTGCTCGAGGCCTTCGCCGAGGTTCGCGAGGACGTCGACGCGGAACTCGTCGTCGTCGGCGAGTTCGACGAGGGTGGCGACTGCGACCGGCTGCTCTCGGAACTGGGAATCGCGGACGCCGTCGAGACCCACAGCGAGATCAGTTACGACCGGATGATCGACCTCTACGGCACCGCGGACGTCGCCGTGGTCCCGTCGTTATACGAGGGCTTCGGCCTCCCCGCGGGCGAGGCGATGGCCTGTGGCGTTCCGGTCGTCGCGACGACCGGCGGTGCGCTCCCCGAGGTGGTCGGGGACGCGGGCGTCCTCGTCAAGCCGGGCGACGCCGGCGAGATGGCCGACGCGATCCGCGACCTGCTCGCGGACGACGACCGGCGCCGACGGCTGGGCGAGCGGGCCCGCGACCGGATCGTCGAGGAGTTCGACTGGGAGCGCGCCGCTCGCGAAACAGTTCGCACGTATCGAACCGCGATCGAGGCCCGAGCGACGCGGGAGGCCTGACCATGGAGACGATCGACTTCGACAGACTCACGCTGACCCCGGGAATGCGCGTCCTCGACGTCGGCTGCGGCGAGGGCCGCCACGTCAACGCCGCCGCCCTCGAGAACGTCCGGGAGGTCGTCGGCGTCGACCTCGAGCGCTCGAACCTGACCGCCGCCCGCGAGGACTACGAGGAGTACATCGCCCCCGAGACGGACGTCCCGGTCACGTTCGCGACGGGTGACGCGCTCCGACTGCCATTCGAGGACGGCGCCTTCGACGTCGTCTGCTGTACCGAAGTCCTCGAGCACATCCCCGACTACGAGGCGGCGCTCGACGAACTTCGCCGGGTCTGTAAGCCGGGCGGCACGCTCGCGGTCAGCGTTCCCCGCGAGGGGCCCGAACGGGTCTGCTGGGCGCTGTCCGACGAGTACCACCAGGTCGAGGGCGGCCACGTCCGCATCTTCGACCGCGAGGAACTGCGCGAGGCGATCGAACGGCGCGGCTTTCGGCGCACCGACGGCCACTTCGCCCACGCGCTGCACGCCCCCTACTGGTGGTTGAAGTGCCTCTGGTGGGACCGCGATCAGCGCGACGAGGCGCCGCTGCCGCTGCGGGCCTACGACCGGTTCCTCGAGTGGGACGTCCTCGAGTCGCCCCGGCCGGTGCGGCTGCTCGAGCGGGCGCTCGACCCCGTCGTGGGCAAGAGCGTCGTCTACTACTTCGAACTGGAGGGAGCGGCGTGAGCGACGCGTCCGGCCGACGGTCGCTCGCCGACTGGGGGCTCGAACCCGCGGTCGACTACGTCGAGCGCACCCAGCGCGAGGACGGTCTCGTGCTCTGGTATCCCGACGGCCCCGCGGATCCGTGGGACCACGTCGAGAGCGCGATGGCGCTGTCGGTCGCCGGCCGGGACGCGGCGGCCCGGCGGGCCTACCGCTGGGTCGCCGACGTCCAGCACGACGACGGGGCGCTGTGGGCGACCTACGGCGACAGCGAGGACGGCGACGGCGCCCACGAGGGCGACGAACCGCGCAAGGAGACCCACCGGAGTTGCTACGTCGCCGTCGGCGTCTGGCACCACTACCTGTGTACCGACGATCGCGCGTTTCTCGAGACGATGTGGCCGACCGTTCGCGACGCCCTCGCGTTCGCCTGCGCCCACCAGGCCCCGACCGGCGAGATCTACTGGACCGTCGGTCCCGACGGCGAGGTCTACGAGGACGCGCTGGTCGCCGGCTGCGCCTCGATCTACAAGAGCCTCGCCTGCGGCGCGGCCGTCGCGGACGTCATCGGCCACACCGAGGCCCGCGACCGCTGGCTCGAGGCCCGCGCCGACCTCGGCGAGGCGATACGGGAGCGGCCAGACCGGTTCGACCGCACCTGGGAGAGCAAGTCCCGGTACGCGATGGACTGGTTTTACCCCGTCCTCTGTGGGGTCGTGACCGGCGATCCGGCACGGCGACGGCTCGAGGCCGGGGAAGACCGCTTTCTCGAGACGGAACTGGGCTGTCGCTGCGTCGCAGACGAGCCGTGGGTGACCGTCGCCGAGTCCTGCGAACTCGTGCTCTCGCTGGCCGCGGTCGGCCGGACGGAACGCGCCCGCGAGATCTACGAGTGGCTCTTCCAGTGGACCGACGACGAGGGCGTCTTCTGGACGGGCTACCAGTTCGAGGACGGGGAGTTCTGGCCCGGCGAACGCCCCACGTGGACCGGCGCGGCCGCGGTGCTGGCCGCGGACGCGCTCTCGGGGCTCTCTTCCGCGGCAGATCTATTTACCGACCCGCAGCCGGAGTGAGATCGGATCGGCGACGCTCCTCGAGCCGAGACGGGATCGTTCGGCGCGGACGCGTTATTTGTCCGTGAACACTCTGAGTACGCCCCCGGCGAGTATCAGCGTCGCTCCGAAAACGATCCCCAACGGCGGCGGGAGCGGCGTGAGCCGCACGAGCCCGACGAGTATGACGATAGTGGAGAGTCGAACCACGGGTCCCCTAGAACGAACGCACTGAAAAGGTCGCTGCGCGCGTTATTCAAGCGGCGAGTCGGAGGCGCGTCGCTCGCTGTGGCTACGGACGCGTTCGCTCACTCCGTCCTCCCGGACGACGGAATCCGGGCGATTCCCGTATCGCAGACCACGCACGCGCGCAAGTCGTTCGTACAGGTGAACCGGTCGAACAGCCTCGAGAGGCGCACGTCGTGACTGGCGAGCACGCCGCCCGCTGCGAGGTGGGAGAGGGCCGTCTCGTACTCGAAGCGCATGTGGGGTAGCCGGTGATCCGAATCGTGCAGGAACAGGTCGACGGAGCCGACGCGCTCGAGCAACGTCGGCAAAACCTCCCGCGCGTCGCCCCGATGCAGTTCCCACCGATCGCGACAGCGATCCGGAATCAGGTGGCCGTACTCGAAGGGGCCCGGCGGCCCGTCGGGCAGGTCCACGGAGTGCAGCGTCCCGCCGCCGTTCTCTTCCATCGCCGCCAGCACGTGCGCGTCGAACGAGCCGTACAGGACGCCCGTCTCGACGGCCGTCTCGACCTCGAGGGCGCGACAGACGACGTACAGCGTCACCCCGTCGCGCCAGTGGGTGGTGTCGGTCGCCACGCCGGCGTCGTGGATCTCCGCCACGCGGTCGGCGTAGCTGTCGTGGAACCACTCGAGGGACTCGTACTCGCGCTCGTACGCGCGGAGTTCCTCGGCGGTGGCCGGGAGCACGCGTGCCAGCCGCTCGGCCCGCTCCTCGGTCTCCTCGCCGTAGTCGAGGCGACGGCGCTCGAGGCCCAGTCGGGCCTTCCGGAGGGCGTAAACGGCGTCTCGCAGGCGGCCGGACAGCGGACCCCTCGTCACCGGTACCCCAGCGCCTCGAGGCGCGATTCCACGTCGTCGTCCTCCTCTGGTTCATCACCGCCTCGTCCGGTGCTGGCGTCCGCGTCGTCGGTCCCACCGCCCTCGCGGATCGCGTCGGGCAGGGCGGGCTCGCAGGTCCCGCGATCCGCGCCCTCGCGGACGACCCACGGAACCCGCCGCAGGGCGGGCACCGGCGTCCCGGGCGGGTGGGACCAGACGCCGTACTCCCCGAGCGCGTTGCCGTGGTCGCTGGTCATCGCGACCCGGCCGTCGCAGTTCTCGAGCAGGCGCGCGACGTCGTCCAGTACCCACTCGAGGTTGTCCCGGTAGGCCGCCCAGACGGCCTCGAAGGGGAGGTCGCCGTCGCGGACCCGCAGCCACGGATCGTTCATCGAGTCGTCATCGTCGTCGGCCTCGGCGAAGGCCTCGAGCGCCTCGCGCTCCTCGGGCGTGAGGTCCTCGAGGTCGAGTTCCTCCTCCGCCGACGCGTCGACCGCGTCCTCGTCCCCCGCGTCGATCTGTCCCCAGTGTTCGATGTCGGCCGCGCCGAAGAACCACCCCGGCTCCGACCGGAAGGGTGCGTGGGGCTGCATGTAGTGGACGAGCACGCGGTCGATCCCGAGTTCCTCGCGGCGCCGCCAGATCGCGATCGCGGCGTCGGTGAGGGAATCGGGCGGGATCGTCGAGATGTCGTCGTCGACCCAGTCGTCGCGCCAGGCCTCGTGGAAGACGCCGAAGTCGGCGTCCGTCAGCGGCAGGACGTCGTCGGAGGTGACGAGGATGTGTTCACAGGACTGCGAGGAGAAGGGGTTGCCGGTCACGTAGGCGGTCCGGGCCATCTCCTCGCGGTAGGCGGGCGCGAAGGTCCGGTCCATCCACTCGGCGGACTGCGATCCGACCGACCACAGCGAGTCCACGGCCTCGGGCCCGGGCAGCGCCTCGTGACCCGCCGCGGCCGTCTCGCACATGAGATCGAGGCGACAGCCGTCGAGGACGCAGCAGACGTCCCACTCGCGCTCCCAGATCGCCGTCGCGGGAACGAGGCGCGAGAGCGTCCGTCCGATACGGCCGGTCGCGATTCGCTCGGATAACGTCGCGAAATCCATCGGCGTCGGCTCCTGTATACTGGCTGGATACCGTTCTGTTAGTAGCTTTTGATCGGCGAACGAACCGGTCGCCCCGACGACCGGTCGCGACGCCCCCGAGGCAGGGGTGCCGGGTCGAATTACCTCCGGAAACAGAAATATGCCACACGGTAACAAGGCTTATAATAGGGCAGTTCGTAGCCTCGACCGAGGACCGACACAACCGGTCCGTGTGACGAAATGAGTTCCCCACCACCGGAAACCGAGACGTACGAAGTTACGCTCTCCAGAGACGAGCAATGGGTCGCCCACCACGTTCTCGCGGACGCCATCGACGAGGCCCTCGACGAGGACGAGACCCCCCCGACGTGGGCGGTCGAACTGCTCGAGGAAATCGAGGACCGGAACGAGACGGACGTACTCACCGGCTATCAGGCCCAGCAGCTCTTCGACGCGATGGCGACGTACGTCGACCGGGAGGAGACGCCCGAGCGGGACGTCGTCCACGGATCGAGCGTCGTCGACCGACTCGAGGACCGCCTCGAGTCGCCCGAAACTGCGTAACGACGGCGCTTCGACGCGAACGGAACCGGCGACGAAAAAACGAGCGATACTGGTTTTCGATTTCGACGAGCGACGGACGGTGTTCCCCGGCAGATTACGGACGCGTCGTTGCCCGCCGGTTAGGGACGCGTCGTTCCCCAGACGGCCGCCAGCGCGAGGAGTGCGGCCGGGAACAGCGGGAGGCTCAACAGCGCGAAGCGGTAGCCGACGTCCGGCGGCCAGAGGAGGATCGCCACCGGCGCGACGATGAAGGCGACGACGATCATGCCGACGACGACCCAGCCTCGCCAGTCGAACTCCCGGTCGGCCGTCTCGGGATGGGGCGGTTCGGTGGTCGGTTCACCCGCGGACTCCGTTCGCTCCCCGCCCTCGTCGAACGTCGAGGGGTCGTGGACGTAGCCGCCGTCGTCGCTCGAGGTCACGCACGGGTCTTGCGGGGCCGTGGTGATAGCCCTCCCGGTTCCGGAGGGATTTCGCGAGGGGACCGAATCGATTCGGCGCGAGACTCGAGTGAGTATTCGGAGCACGTTCGAGACTGCAACTGAACGGGGTATTCGCACCGCCTCTCGAAGAAAGAACGGGCAATCGGAGCGCCGACTATAATTCGCTATCGGGGCGCACGACGACCTTCCCGAACCCTTCGCGGTTCTGGATGATCTCGTGGGCGCGGGGCGTCTCGCTCATCGGTAGCTCCTCGCGGATCGCGGGTTCGAACGTGCCGTCCCAGACGAGTTCCATCACGTCGTCGACCTGATCGGGCGTCGCCATCGTCGAGCCGATGATCGTGAGCTGTTCCCAGAAGATCCGCGGAATATCCGTCTCGGGGTTGCCCCCGCCGGTGCCGCCGCAGGTCACGAGCCGGCCGCCCTTAGTGAGGCTCTTCAGCGAATCCCGCCAGGTGGGCGCGCCGACGTGTTCGACGACGACGTCGACTCCGCGACCGCCGGTCTCCTCGAGGATCCAGTCCGCGAAGTCCTCCTCCTCGTAGTTACAGACGTGGTCCGCGCCGTGCTCCTCGGCGTAGTCGAGTTTCTCCTCGGTGCTGCCCGTCGCGTACACCTCCGCGCCCGCGTAGTCGGCGATCTGGAGGGCCGCGTGGCCGACGCCGCCGCTGGCGCCCAGCACGAGGACTTTCTCGCCGGCCTCGAGGTCGGCGCGCTCGATCAGCATCCGCCAGGCGGTCTGGAACACGAGGCAACTGGAGCCGGCGACCGCCCAGTCGACGCCCTCCGGGACGGGGATCAGATTGTCCTCGGGGACCGCAGCGTACTCGGAGTGAACGCCCTGGACGTGCTCGCCGATGATGTGGAAGCGGGGGTCCAGCGTCGGATCGTCCATCCGCAGGTCGCCGACCCCGGCCGTGACCGCGACGCGGTCGCCCGCCTCGAACCGGGTGACGTCCTCGCCGACCTCCTCGACGACGCCGGCGGCGTCGCTGCCCGGAACGTGGGGCATCTCGAGGTCGATCCCCGGCATCCCCCGGCGCGTCCAGATGTCGAGGTGGTTCAGCGCCGCCGCCTTGACGTCGACCAGTACCTCGTCGCGCCCGACTTCCGGATCCGGATACTCCCCGTACTCGATGACGTCCGTGTCGCCGTGCTCGGTGATTTTGACTGCCTGCATACACGCGAGTCAACGGAAACTCCGTCCATAACAGTTGGGCTACCAGCACTCCGTCGGTGGCCGTCGCAATCATCGGCGCGACCGCACGGGAGGCAGGACCTCGTCGGAGGAGACCACGGGTGGACAGCGTTTTACCCGCCGGCTCTCGAACGACGGGATATGACCGAAACGGACTCGAGCGAGGACCGGAGACAGGGGGACCACGACGGGGCGACTGCGGACGAGGAGCGCGGCGCGGACGACGATTCGGCCGACGAGAGGGACGACGTGGACGGCCGCACCCTCGGCACCGGCGTCGTCACGATCGCGACGGACCGCTCGCTCGAGTCGGATCCCGCCGGCAAGGCGATCGTCACGCTTCTCAAGAAGGCCGACCACGAGGTGGTCACGCGGGAACACATCGGGAGCGATCACGACCGGATCCAGTCGATCGTCTCGCGGATGCTCGACCGCGACGACGTCGACCTCGTCCTCACCGGCGGGTCGACTGGCGTCGAACCCAGCGACGTCACCATCGAGGCCGTCGAACCGCTGCTCGACAAGCGACTGACGTCCTTCAGCGAACTGTTCACGACGATGGCCTACGAGGCGGTCGGGACGAACGCGATCGCGGCCCGAACGATCGCCGGCGTCACCGACGGGACGCCGGTGTTCTGTCTCTCCGGGAACGGGGACGCGGCGCGACTCGGCCTCGAGGAGATCATCCTCCCGGAAATCCACAATCTGGTCAGCCTCGCCCGGGAGGACATCGCCCAGGACAGGTGGGCCGTCGACGAATCCGAGGGTGAGGACGAGGCCGAAACCGATCTCGAGGCGAGTAGCGACGACGCCGCGACCGAAACCGACGAGGAAGCCGAAACCGCCACCGAGACGGACGACGGCGGGGACGAGTGAGATGGACGACACGGAGGCGAGCGAAATGGATGACACGGAAGCGAATGAGATGAACGACACCGAACGCTCCGCCCGCGAGGACGCCGACACCGTCGAGAAGGAGACGATCCGTCAGCGCGTCTGGGACGACCTCGAGGAGAGCGGCGAGGCGCGATTCCCCTTTCCGCCCCACGGTCGGATTCCGAACTTTGCGGGCGCGGACGAGGCCGCGGACCGGCTCGCGGAGCAGCCCGAGTGGAAGGCGGCGACGACGATCAAGGCCAACCCCGACGCGCCGCAACTGCCCGTCCGCCGCCGGGCGCTGCGCGAGGGGAAGACGGTCTACACGGCCGTCCCGCGGCTCGCGGACGAGGACTGCTTCCTGAAACTGGATCCCGCGGTTCTCGAGGACTACGACGCGGCGACGACCGTTTCGGGATCCTCGGAGCACGGCGAGCAGGTCGGCCCCGACGCGGTCGCGGAGATCGATCTGATCGTCTCGGGGAGCGTCGGCGTGACCGCTGACGGCGGTCGAATCGGGAAGGGGGAGGGCTACAGCGATCTCGAGTACGCGATTCTGCGAGGACTCGGCCTCGTCGACGAATCGACGACCGTCGCGACGACGGTCCACGAGCGACAGGTGATCGACGACCCCGTCCCGATCGACGACCACGACGTCTCGATGGACCTGATCGTGACGCCCGAGCGGACGATTCGTCCCGACGGCCGCGAGCAACCGGCGGGGATCGACTGGGAACTGCTCGAGGAGGAGCGACTCGCGGAGATACCGGTACTGGAACGACTCAGCGCTCGCGAGGAGTGAGTGGAATCCCGACGAGGCGCCGCAAAAGGGCGGCGCCTCGAGTGCCAACCGCAGGGTGGACACACAGGCGGGTGCAGCGGACCTGTGTTGGTACCGGGGAATCGGTACGGTCTGGCAGTGGGGGAAGGGTGCTGTGGGTGGGGTTGCTGGAAGTCACGGGTGCAGGCAGCGGGTGCCTCGTGGGGTCTGCCCGTCGACCTCCATCCGAGTGGAGTACCGCCTGCCACTTCAACGGGGGCGACGGTATCAGTGGCTTACGCCGGATTCCGCCGATTTCAACTCGCATTTACTCGGACGAATACGGGCACGAGAACGTTTATCCGCCGGATATCAGCGTAACTGACTGTTTTTCGGGTGACAGACGCGGTCGGAACCGATCGTGACCTCGAGCGCCGGACGAAAAGCGGGTGGAAGCCGGGCGAAAAGTGCGCGGAAACTGGATGAAGAGCACGCGGGAGCCAGGCGAAACGCGCACTCGAGGCCGCTACCGCCGCCAGCGGGGTCGTTCAACTGGTCAACTCGTCCGCGACGATCGCAGCGGTCATCAGCTGCGGATCGATCGCGAGATCGAGCTGCCCCTTGACGAACTCCGGGACGGTGTCGCGGGCGTAGACGACGGTGCGAACGTCCTCAGAGAGATCGCAGACGATCGGAATCGTCGTCGCCTGCCCGATGTCGGTCAGCACGTACAGGTCGGCGTCGACGATCCCTGCCTCCTCGAGGGCGGGCCGCGAAACCACGCCCGTGAGGCGGGCGACGCTGGCGCCTTCCGCCTCGAGCGCCGCGCCGATCTCGTCCTCGTCGGGGCCGGCGACGATGGCGTCCGTGCTCATTCGTACTCGATGGTCGCCGGCGGTTTGTGGGTCACGTCGTAGACGACGCGGGCGACGTTCTCGTGGCCGCCGGTGATCCGGGACTGGATCCGCTGGAGTGTCTCCCAGTCGATCTCCTGTGCGCGGGCGGTCATCCCGTCGCGGGATTCCACGGATCGAACGGAGACGACCCAGCCGTGGACGCGGTTGTCGCCTTTCACGCCCGTCGCCTTGCCGATGACGGCCGCCAGCGCCTGCCACGGTTCGTACTCCTCGAGTTCCTCCTCGACGACGTGACAGGCGTGGCGCGCGACCTCGAGTTTCTCGTCGGTGACCTCACCGATGACGCGCACCGCGAGACCCGGGCCGGGGAACGGCATCCGTTCGGCGACGATCTCGTCCAAGCCGAGGTGGCGGGCGACCTCCCGCACTTCGTCCTTGTAGAGGTCCCGGACCGGTTCGACGATCCCCTCGAAGTCGACGACCTCCGGCAGGCCGCCGACGTTGTGGTGGGACTTGATCCCGCCCTCGCTCTCGATTCGGTCGGGGTAGATCGTCCCCTGGACGAGGTAGTCGGCGTCCGCGTCTTTCGCTTCGCGCTCGAACTCGCGGATGAACTGCTCGCCGATGACCTCGCGCTTCTCTTCGGGGTCGGTGACGCCCGAGAGGGCCTCGAGGAACCGATCCTCGGCGTCGACGATCCGCAGCGACTCCATGTAGTCGAAAGTCTCGCGGATCTGGTCGGTCTCACCTTTCCGCATCAGGCCGGTGTCGACGTAGACCGGCGTCAGCCGGTCGCCGATGGCCTCGTAGGCGAGGGCGGCGGCGACCGAGGAGTCGACGCCGCCCGAGAGGGCGATGACGGCGTTCGCGTCGCCGATTTCGGTCTCGATCTCTGCGACTGCGTCCGGAACGAACGTCTCGGTGTCTACCATCAGTGGGTTACCTCCGTTTCCGCGTCGGCGTCGGTGTCGGCGTCAGCGGCTTCGGTCTCGCTCCCCGCACCCGCGTCGGACTCCTCGAGGATGGCCTCGACGAGTCCCAGGAACGGCGGGCTCGGCTGGCCGGGGCGGGACGTGTACTCGGGGTGGAACTGCGTCCCGAGGAAGTAGGGGTGGTCCTCGAGTTCGAGGATCTCCATCCGATTGCCCGCGGTGCCCGAGAACGTCAGCGGTTCGTCCTCGAAGGCGTCGAAGTACTCGGGGTTGACCTCGTAGCGGTGGCGGTGGCGCTCCGTACAGGACGTGTCGTCGTACAGGTCGTACGCCAGCGTCTGCGGCTCGATGACGGTCGTGTGCTCGCCGAGTCGCATCGTCCCGCCCATGTCCTCGACCTCGTACTGCTCGGGCAGGATGTCGATGACGGGATGGGGCGTGTCCTCGACCATCTCCGCGGAGTGGGCGCCCTCCAGTCCCAGCACGTTCCGGGCGTACTCGACGACGGCCATCTGGAAGCCCAAGCACAGCCCCAAAAAGGGCACGTCGTTCTCGCGGGCGTAGCGGACGGCCTCGATCTTCCCCTCGGAGCCGCGCATGCCGAAGCCGCCGGGGACGATGATCCCGTCCATCCCCTCGAGTTGCCCGTCGTGACCCTCGCTCAGTTCGTCCGCAGCCACCCAGTGGCGCTCGACGTCGACGCCGACCTCGAAGCCGGCGTGTTTCAGCGACTCGTGGATCGACATGTACGCGTCCTCGAGGTCGTACTTGCCCACGAGCGCGATGTCGACCGTCCCCTCCTTCTCCGTCGTGACGATCTCGCGCCACTCGTTTGCGCGTTCCCCCTCCGGCAGGGCCGCCTCGGCCAGCCCGAAGTGCTCGAGGACGTACTGATCCAGCCCCTCCTCCTCGACCATCAGCGGGACGTGGTAGACGTCCTCGACGTCGGGATTCGAGAATACCGCCTCGGTGGGGATGTCACAGAACAGCGCGATCTTCTCCTTGGTCTTTCGCTCGAGGCGGTCCTCGCAGCGGCCGACGATGATGTCGGGCTGGAGACCGATCGAGCGCACCTCCTTGACCGAGTGCTGGGTCGGTTTGGTCTTCTGCTCGCCGTTCTTCGAGTACGGGACGAGCGTGACGTGGGTGAAGAGGACGTTCTCCTCGGGTTCCTCGTGGGCGAACTGGCGTAAGGCCTCGAGGTAGGGCATCCCTTCGATGTCCCCGACGGTGCCGCCGACCTCGATGATACAGACGTCGGTGCCTTCGGCGGCCTCCCGAATGCGTCGCTTGATGTCGTCGGTGATGTGGGGGATGATCTGGACGGTCTTCCCGAGGTAGTCGCCCGCACGCTCCTGCTCGATGACGTGCTGGTAGGTCTTCCCCGTGGTGATGTTGTGATCCGAGGTCATGTCGATGTCGAGGAACCGCTCGTAGTTCCCCAGATCGAGGTCGACCTCGCCGCCGTCCTCCAAGACGTACACCTCCCCGTGCTGGTACGGGTTCATCGTCCCCGCGTCGACGTTGAGATACGGGTCGATCTTGACCGCGGTGACGTCGAAGCCGGCGTTCTTGAGGAGACGGCCGGTGCTCGCGGCCGTGATCCCCTTGCCGAGTCCCGACATCACGCCGCCGGTGACGAAGATGAACTTGTTCCCCAGTGAGGGGTCATAATGAGTGTCCGGTTCCGTCGGCATACCGAGTGTCCGCGCGACCGGTTGAAAACGATTTCGGGACCGCGCCGCCACCGACAGGCGTTGTCACTCCTCATCGGCGGGCCCCGCCGGGCGTCACGCTCCCGAGATCGGTGACTCGAGCGCGTGCTACTCGGGGTTCTCATCCTGCACTTCGACGATCTCGGCGTGCTCGAGGGACTCCATGCCGCCTTCCATACGGAGTTGCACCGTCCGCCCGGGGAGGCCCGGATCGCCGCCGTCGCTCGAGTCCTGCGGGACGGAAACGGCCGTGACTCCCTCGACCGTGAGGGACCGGCGCTGGATCGGGTCGCCCTCGTACTCGACGGTGTCCCACGTCTCCGCGTCGAGTTCGTCCATGTCCTTCCCGAAGTAGTCTTCCGCGTCGGGGTTGACCGCGTCCTCGGTCTGGGACTCGCCGGTCGTCCGATTGTCGTCGAACTGCACCTCCTCGTGTTTGTACTGGCGGAGCTGTACGAGCATACCGCTACCCATCACGAACGGTGTGTTAATCCTTGGCGCGGCATACGCACCCGACCGATTGGTGATCCGTCACGTCCGTGTTTATTTTATACGAGGAGCACGAACCCCTGAGCACAGTGACATCTCACGAACGCCGCCCGACCCTCGAGATCGGCGAGCCCGATATCGGCTTTCAGGCCGGCTTCGGGTTCTACCTCGGCCTCGTCGCGGCCGGCGTCGCGACGATCGTGGGGCTACTCGCCGACGTAGGGACGGCGACGCTGCTGGGCGTCCTGCCGAGTACGGTGACCGTCGTCGCCATCGTCGGTCACATCTACGCCAGGGGAGCACGGGGACTCCCCGAGCGCATCGGCCGGAGCCGATGGCGTCGTCTCGGCTGTTACGCCCCGGCGGGGGCGTTTACCGCAGTCCTCCTCACCGCCGGGATCACGCCGGTCGAGGCCACCGGCCGGTTCGTCGTCCTGACCGTCGCCGCGGCCGTTCTGGCCGGCGTCTCGGGCTTCGGCCTCGATCGGATGGCGAAAAACCGGTACGTCGACGCGCTCACGGCCGACGAACCCGCCGCGACGTGGACGTGGCAGCGAAGCGGCGGGTGGAACGGCGAACCGGCTTACGCCGTGATTATGGCGGTTATGATCCTCGCCGGCGTCGTCAGCGTCTGGCAGGGGGAGTGGTACCTCGGTCCGTTCTGGATCGTCTACGGCGTCGTCATGATCCTCTCGCGGCGGTACGGCTGGTACGATCTCGACGAGACCGACCACTGGAACCCGCCGGAGATCCGCGCCCACGAGGCCGGCCTCGTCGTCGACCGATCGTTCTGGAACGAGTTCGTCCCGTGGGAGACGATCGACGGCGTCCGCCTGACCGACGACGAACTCGTCGTCGAACGGCGGCGCTTCGGCCTCGACAGTAGCCTGTTCGACCTCCGCTGTGACCGCTCGGCGATCGACGACGCCGAAGCAGTGCTCGAGGCGCTCGAGCGCGCTCGCGGCCGGGCCGACCGTCGTGACTCGAGGGCCGTCGAGGCCGCGGATTGAGACGCGACTCGAGTCGGTCGCCACAGAGAAGTACCCCTGCTTCGTGACGTGTTCGTATGAGCGACCTCCGCGTTACCGTCGCCGACCGCGACCTCGAGGCCGAGTGGACCGACGACGCACCCGAGACGAGGGCCGCCCTCGAGGCGGCGCTACCCGTCGCGGGCGAGGCGACACGCTGGGGCGACGAACTCTACTTCGATCTCGAACTAGATGCGCCGCTCGAGAACGCACGGGAAGCGGTGCCCGAGGGTGCGATCGCCTACTGGCCGGCCGGCGGGAAACTGTGTCTGTTCTGGGGTCCGACGCCGGCCAGCGAGGACGGCGAGCCGCGGGCCGCCGCGCCCGTGACCGTCGTCGGGCGGGTTACTGATACGGAGCCGCTCGATGAGTTGGATGGTGAGGCGCGGGTTCGACTCGAAAACGACCGACAATGACGGCGATCACAGTCGGCGTTTACCTCCGACGTATGGAGACGGGAACCCAAGGGATACTCGAGACAGAGCAGAATGAAGAAGACCGTTTTTGCTAGCGTGGCAACATGGAGTAGCCACGCCCTCCCCAGCCGATTCGCTCGCTCCGAAGTCGCTCGCTCATCCCTCGCACGGCGTTGCACCGCGGTTCGTCAGTGACTCACCGCGGATCAGCGCGCGCCACCGCACGCCAAGTGGGTAGTCAAGAACGAGACGCCGCCGGCGGTCCTGAACGGACTCACTTCCCCCAGAACGGGTCCCGATTGCGCTGCTTGTCGAGGTACATGTTCAGCGCCTCGAGTTCGTCGCCGGGAATCTCGCCGGTCAGTTCCTGCTCGAGGATCTTGGCGTGCTTCTCGGGAATCTCCGTCCAGAGTTCGTCGTCCTCCTCGATCTGGCGGCCGACGGTGGGGCCGTCGATGGCCACCGAGACGCGGTTGCCCGCGCGGGCCTCGTCGACGTCCTCGCCCTGTTCCTGAATGCCTTTGACCTGCCCGACGCGCTCGGGTTCGTTGCCGTCGAACTTCACGACGTTCGCGTTGTTCTGGATCGTCCCGGCGTTCACCTCGACGCCGACGACCGCCGGATCGTTCTGGCGGAAGGTGTGATCCGGCAGGATGCGGAAGCGAGCGGGCCGGGTGATGTTCTCGAGGATGGTGTCCTGCTGGGCCTGCTCGATCCCCTCGACGTACTCCTCGTACCCCTCAACGAGCTGATAGATGACCTCGTCGGTGAAGAGGTCCACGTCGTCGACCTCCGCGCGGGACTCGGCGTCGTCCAGCGCGTCGACGTTGAAGCCGAGGATGACCTGCTGCTTCGGGTCGTCGGCCGTCGACGCGACGGAGACGTCCCGCGGCGCGATGTCGCCGACCTCCGCGCGGACGATCGGCACCTCCGCCTCGCCGAGCGCGTCGGCCATCGCCTCGAGGCTACCGAGCGTGTCGGCCTTGACGACGACGCCCTCCTCGGCGGTGTCGACCGCGATGTCGGCGAGTTCGGCCTCGACCTCGCCGATCACCTCGTCGCGGTTGCGATCCCGGATGACGCGGACCGGCGCGCCGGCCATCGCGTCCGCGAGGTCCGGCGCGGCGACCTTGATCCCGGCCGCGGCCGAGACCTCGTCGACCTTTTCGAACCGGCTCTCGGTGCGGATCTCCGCGAGCGGCCGGGGCTGGAGCAGCGCGCGCACCTCGGTGACGATCGGATCGTTCTGGCCGCCGACGACGATCTCGTCGTCGGCCCTGATCGTCCCGTCGTAGAGGACGATGTCGACCGTCTTCCCGAACCCCTTCTCCTCTTTGACCTCGAGGACGGTGCCGACGCCGGGGCCGGTGACGTCGATCTCCATCTCCTCTTTCATGTAGCGCTGAGAGAGCCCCATCATCACGGTCAGCAGGTCGGGGATCCCCTCGCCGGTCATCGCCGAGACGGGGACGACGCCGACGTTGCGCTGGAAGTTCTGGACGCGCCAGTAGAGGTCGGCGGAGAACCCGTTGTCGGAGAGGTTGCCGATGATCTCGTAGAGGCTCTCGTCTAAGCGCTGGCGCACGCGGTCGGACTGGGACTCGTACGTGTCGTTGATCGGCGAGTCCTCGTTGACCGACCAGCCCGGAACGGTGTCGATCTTGTTCGCGGCGACGATAAACGGCGTTTCCGAGCGCTTGAGGATGTCCAGGGCCTCGAGCGTCTGGGGCTGGAAACCGTCGTTGACGTCGACGACGAGGATGGCGATGTCAGCGAGTGCGCCGCCCCGTGAGCGAAGCGTCGTGAAGGAGTGGTGACCCGGCGTGTCGATGAACAGCAGGCCGGGCAGGTCGAAGTCGTCGGGGTCGACGAGGTCGCCCGCGATCGTGGAGATGATGTCCAGCGGGACGGCGGTCGCCCCGATGTGCTGGGTGATCGCGCCCGCCTCGCCCTCGATGACCGCGGAGCCGCGTATTTTGTCCAGGAGACTGGTCTTGCCGTGATCGACGTGTCCGAGGACGGCGACGATCGGTGTTCTGAGAGATGTGGGGTCGCGAGTATCCGTATTCGACATGGTGAACCACCCGAGAAGGTCTTGTCTAAAGCGTCGGTCGAGCGGTAGTTAAACCCATCGTCATCGACGGTGGCTGGGCCGGCCGCGATCGACCGCGACCGGCGTCGGTCCGACACGCGTTCGCACGGACCCCGTTGTTTTTAATACCGATTAGTAAATACGGATATGCATGAGCGATATACTCGCTGAAAATCTCTCGGGGAAGTCCGTCATGGGGTCGGACGGCACCGAGCTCGGACTGCTCTACAACATCACTATGGATCTCAAATCCGGCAAACTGCACGATCTCGTCATCGAACCCGACGAAGACCTGCCCGCCCGGAAGGTCGACTTCGATCGCGATGACACCGGTCGCTTCCTCGTCCCCGTCACTCGCGTTCAGGCGGTCAAAGACTACATCGTCGTCCAGCGCTAACGGTATGTACGTTCTCGACTCCTCGGCGTTTATTCACGATTTTCACACGTCAGAACAGACTGCGACCATCCCGCTCGTCCGCGAGGAACTGGAAGACGAGAGCGCCTATCGCTACGACGCGATGGAAGGCTCCGGGATGCACATCCACATTCCCAACGAGGACACCACCGAGAAGGTTCAGCGCGCGGCCCGCGAGTCGGGCGACCTCGACGTCCTCTCCGAGACGGACGTTCGCCTCGTCGCAGCGAGCTTCGAACTCGACGCCAGCCTGGTGACCGACGACTACGCGATGCAAAACGTCGCGGAGAAACTCAACGTCGACGTGGAAGTGATCGCCCGCGAGGGGATCGACGAACAGCGCCACTGGCACTACCAGTGTCAGGGCTGTGGCCGGGAGTTCGACGAGCAGAAGGACCGCTGTCCGATCTGCGGGTCGGAATTGGCCCGGAAAAACCCCTCGTGAGCCCCGTCTGAGGGAGCGCCGACCGACTTCTCCTCACAGGAACATATCGACGAAGATCAGGGCGTTGTAACAGCCGTGGACGAGCGCCGGCACGAGCAAATTCTCCGTCCGTTCGTAGATCGCTCCGAGGATCAACGCGAGGACGAACAGCAGCGAGAGGCTCGCGAGCAACTCGCCCGGCCCGGCGGTCGCGTACGCGGTGACGTGGACGAGCGTGAACACGACGCTCCCGACGGCGACCGCACCCGCCCGCGAGAACCGTTCGTAGAGGGACTTCTGGATGACGTTCCGGTAGAGCAGTTCCTCGAACGGCCCGACGAACAGGATCATCGACGGAACGATGATCACCAGCAGGTCTGGGTTCTCGGCCACCCGCTGGGTCGTCGTGTGCTCGGAGGACTCGATCCCGAGCGCGGCCATGAGTTCCGCGATCCCCACGTTCGCGGCGACGATCAGGATCAGGCCGCCGACGATCCAGCCGACGGTCCGCGGCGTCGGCGCCTCGAGGTCGATGAACGACCGATCGTGCCCGCGGTAGGCGAGATAGCCCGCGGCGACCCCGCCGAGCCCGAGCGCGTAGGCGGGATACTGGATCAGCGTCGCCTGGAGTTCCGTGGGTTCGCCGACGAAGACGGTCACCGGCAACGAGAGGAACAGCGCCGCGATCGAGATGCTGAGGAGGCCGACGAGGGCGACGACTCCCACCTCGACCGTCCGCGTGAGTCGGCTGAGCAACCCCCGCCCCGCGATGCCGGCGCGATCGGCGACGCCGACGCCGACGGCGGCCATCCCGACGAAAAACGCGACGAACAGCGCCGACACCGATCCCTCGAGGCCGGGGAGGGCGACCGAGCCGAGGACCCCCTGCGTGATCGCGTAGCCCGTGCAGACGACCACGAGGAGGCTCCCGCCGGCCGCGATCGGGCCGGCGACGGCGCGCTCGAGGAGACCGTGGCGACGCCCGACGAAGGCGACCGTGGCGACGAGGGCGGCGACCCCCGCGACCCAGACCGCGGGGTCGTCGACGCCGCGGCGAACCGGGAGCACGATCGCGGCGAGGATCACGCCGGAGAGGACGGTGCCGACGGTCGGGACGACGGCGGACGGGGCCGGGCCGGCGTCACCGTCGCCGTCGGCGTCGGCGGTCCGCGCGATATCGCTCATACGTGATGCTTCGAGCGCGAACCCATAGGCGCACCGCAATAGTGCGGCCGGAGTTCGGCGGCGGCGAAGTCGGTACTACCGTTCGACCCGTAGCTCGGTCTTCTCGGCGACGGCGTCGGCTTCCTCGAAGTCTCCGCCGCCGAGCAGGCCGCGAGTCGCCTTCTTCGCCCACTCGACGGCCGGCTGTTCGAACGTGTTGACGCCGTACAGTTCGCCCGCGAGCACGCAGGCCGCCTCCATGCCGTACAGCAGGCCGCCGAGTTCGTACTCGTCGACGGCCTCGAGTTCGAGCCGGACGTTCGGCCGCCCCGCAGCGGCGAGGCTGGCCTCGGTGGCCTCGAACTCCGCCTCGAGCAACTCGCCGAGCGTCGCGTCGCCGAGGTAGGCCAGGTCCTCGACGTCGGTGTCGGGGATCGGCCGGTCGTCGGTCTCGCCCGGCGAGACGAACGTCACGAGTTTGTCGCGCGGGCCCGCGCGATAGAGCTGCAACTGGGAGTGCTGGTCGGTCACGCCGAGGGCGCGCACGGGCGTCTGGCCGAGGTCGTCCTTCCCCAAACTCTCGGCCCAGAGCTGGGCGAACCACTCGGCGAAGGTCTCGAGGGACTCCGCGTAGGGGACCATCGCGTTGATTCCGGCGCCGCGCTGGTCGAGCGCGTAGGCGGTCGCGCCGTAGGCGTAGGCCGGACAGTCGAACAGCGAACCGGTCAGCGTCTCGCGCTCGGCGGCGGCGCCTGCGAGCAGCGCCTCGAGGTCGTGTCCGCAGACGGCCGCGGCGACCATCCCCACTGCGGAGAGGGCGGAGAAGCGGCCCGGGACGCCGTCGGGCACCTTCAGCGAGGGCAGATCGTGGCGGTTCGCGAGGTCGCGGAGCGGTCCGGACTCGCCCGTCGTGACGATCGTTCGCTCGGTCCAGTCGACGCCCGCGGACTCGAAGGCGTCGCGCACGACCAGAAAGTTCGCCAGCGTCTCCGCCGTGGTCCCCGACCGCGAGACGACGTTGATCGCCGTCTCCTCGAGGGGGAGTCCCTCGAGGTGGTTCGACACCCACTCGGGGTCGACGTTGTCGAGGTAGACAGCCTCAGTGTCGCTCTCGGCCGCGAGCGCGTCCGTGATCGTCGCCGCACCCAGCGCGCTGCCGCCGATGCCGACGGTGATCAGGGCCTCGCTGTCGGCGACCGGTTCGACCGCCGCGCTGATCTCGTCCGGATCGGTTCGCTCCGGGAGATTCAGCGCTTCGTAGCCGTGTTCGGCGTTCGCCATCCCCCGCTCGATGCGCTCGTGGGCGTCCGCGACCTGGTCGTCCAGGCGCTCGAGGGCCGCCCGCGAGACGCCCGGCGAAACCTCGGACGCGAGCGCGTTACCGATGTCGACGTGCATACGAGAGACGGCGACCGCCTGCGGTAAAGGCGTTCCGTCACGGGGTGAGGACCGACGAGGGGGTTACTTCCCCGGATCCTCGATGGCGGCGAGCCCTTCCGTCACGAGCCGCCGCAGGAGCACGACGACCCCGTTCTGGAGCCCCTTGGCGAAGACGGCCTGCTCCTTCCACTCGCCGTTGCTGGCGTCGGGGTAGTAGGTCCCGATCAGGAGCGTCTCCCGGTCGACGAGCAGTATTCGACTGATCGCGACCTCCGCGTCCGCCTCGCTTCCGGTGAGCCAGTCGAGACCGGTCTGGAACACGTGCGTCTCGGGCAGTCGCCCCTCCAGCGTCGCCGCCGTCTCCGGCGTTTGCCCGCCCAGTAAGACGGTGAGGTCTCGTTCGATCGCCTGCTGGACGCCGTCGAACAGCGCCTCGGAGAGGACCGACTCGTCGACGACGAGGAACGCGATCTCAGACTCGGCGTTGCCGATCAGTTCGAGCGTCCGCGACTCGATCGCCTCGTGGCCGTTCAGCGACCAGATCTCCTGGATGTGGTCGTCCTCCTCGGGGTCCTGAACGTCCGTGTTCTCGAGGTACGTCTCGAGCGTGTCGATCCGATCGGTGTACTTCTGGCGGAGAATATCGGTCGCCTCGTTGATCCCGACGGCGCGGTACCGCTGCGGACTCGAGTGCTGAACTTCCACCAGGCCCTGTGACTCGAGCACCCGAATCGCGTCGTACACCCGCGTCCTCGGCACTTCGGAAATCTCGTGAATCTCCTTTGCGGTCCCGTTGGGAAGTTTGTTCAGCGCCATGAAGCAGCGCGCTTCGTACTCCTGTAGCCCGAGGTCCTGCAACAGGCTGATCGCCTCCGTCGTTATTTGATCTTGTGACATGGCCCAACCACGAATTCGGAAATCCGAACACGCTGTATAGGGCGCGGGGATGGAAAAGAATTCGCGTTCACAACCGAGTCGAAATCGTTTCTTTCCGGCGTGAGCACTCGAGAATGCTTCATTCACTCGAATTATCACACAAGCTACTTGGGGGCGCGGTCGGTAGGTATCGATGGCGGGTTCCATCTGGCCCAACCACTATGGGGCCTGCCTTCTTCACATGACGGAACTACGATAATTATTTGCGTCGATCGCTGACTACGACGACCCGACCGCAAAACCCGCTGCGCCGCACGCGACTCGAGGCCGTGACGGACCGAGAACTACGCCGACATCGGGGGCAGTTGTACCTGCGTGAGCCAGAACCGCTCGATCGACTCGACGAGCGAGACGAACCCGTCCAGATCGGTCGGCTTCGTCAGATAGGCGCTGGCGTTGGCGTCGTAGCACCGCGCGATATCGTCGGTGGCGTCCGAACTGGTGAGGACGACGGTCGGAAGCCGCCGTAACGTCGGCTCGGCGTTGATCGTCTCGAGGACCTCGAGGCCGTCGTGGTCCGGCAAGTTCAGATCCAGGAGGACGAGATTCGGTGGCGAATCAGCGTCGGATTCGGCCGAGCGCCCCAGAAACGCCAGTGCCTCGCTTCCGCTGGTCACGACGTGCAGGTTCGTTTCGCCGTTCGTCTCAGTCATCTCGAACGCCTCTCGAAGCAGGCGGACGTCGTGCGGGCTATCTTCGACGAGGAGGACGTCGATCGATTCGACTGCCGGTCGCTGAGAGAATGCGGGCATGTAGGCTGTATGGATGTACGCGCGTGTTTGCTGCCGGTAGCGAGATCTTACGCCAGCGTGGCGGGAAGCGTTTCTCGATTCTCGAGCAACAACCGCAGGACCGATCTGATGGTCTCGAACCGAGGCCCTTCTTCGACGACGTTCGTCTGCGGGTCCCACTCGATAAACCCGTAGTCCGCCAGTTTGGGAAGGTGGACGTGGTATCGCTCGACGATCGCACCCTGTCCGCCGTCGAACCCGTCCGGCGGCGAGTCGATATCAATCGACTCTTCGTACTCGACGAGCGTGAACAGGAGCTGCCGGCGCTGTTCGTTTGACAGAGCGTCGAATACGTCGTCCTGTATATCTGCCATAAACGCGTGCGTCTTGGACACGGATGCTGTTTATTCCGCCGCATTTTCACGCTGAGCTGGGTTTTGAATAACTGAGTGAACGACGCCGCGCGCCGCGAGCGATCGACCGCCGAGCGGCCGCCGATCCGACCGGAAGACGAAACCCGGAAACCGACTCGCTCCGTACGCCCGGCTATGACCGAAACGACGGGTACGTTCGTCGTCACCCACGCCGAGAGCGACTCGGCCGTCGTCCGTGACGTCGAGACCGCACAGGTCCACACGCTCGCGTCGAACCCCGGCCTCGAGGTCCGCGACGTCCTCGAGGCGACCGTGGCCCCGGAACCGCCCCTCGAGGTCACCTGGCAGGTGATCGACGTCGAGGATCGGCGCTCGATCGACCTGGTCGACAGCGACCTCGAGCCGACCCAGGAGTCGAAGGCGGTCGCCGCGGACGCCGACGTCGGCGACCTGATCCAGCGAGAGCGGGCGGGAACTGGCGAGATCCACGTCTTCCGCGCTCCCGAGGGTGAGGTCGAGACCGCAGCGCAGGACGTCCTCGAGGACGAGGAGACCATCGCGAGGGCGGCCCGACTCGAGGCGGTTCGCGTCGAGGTCCGCCGCTCGGCGGACGACGGGGTGTTGAGCGTCCGGTACCTTCCCGATTGACCTGTCGGCGCGGGAATCGGTTTCGCCGACGAATCGATCGACTCACCGGCCGTCCGGTATTCCGTCCTTTCTATCCGGTCACAATTCCCAAACTGCCTCGAGAGGCGTCCTACCGCGCTCGTTCCGCTAACGTTCCGCGGGGAGCGCGTTGTAGAAATTGAGAAGGCTTACTTCAGCCGCCCCCCAGTGGTCGGACATATGGCGTCCTTCGACGTACCGGAGTTCGACTACACCCGGTACAGTAACCGCCAACTCGCGGCGGTACCACTCGCGGTACTCGCGGTCGCATTGCTCGTCCTCACCGGCTCGTTCCTCGCGACGGGAACGCCGGTTCCGCTGGGGATGGACTTCTCGGGCGGTTCGGAACTGACGATCCAGACGACCTCCTCCGAGGCGGAGATCGCGGCGGCGTTCGACGAGGAACCGGAGTCGATACAGGCGGTCTCGGCGCCCGACTCCCGGAACCAGTACGTCGTCCAGTTCGCCTCGACCGACCTCGAGTCGCTGAGCCAGCAGGCCCAGCAGAACTTGGAGCAGGACGGCGACGCCGATATCGTCCAACTCGAGTCGACGGTCTCGGAGAGCTTCGGCGCACAGACCCAGCAGACGGCGCTGCTGGGACTGGCGGTCGCGTTCGTCGGAATGAGCGCCATCGCGTTCCTGCTCTTTCGGACGTTCGTGCCGTCGATCGCCATCGTCATCTCGGCGTTTTCGGATCTGGTGATCCCGCTGGCGTTCATGACGGTCGCCGGCATCTCACTCTCGCTGGGGACCGTCGCCGCCCTGCTGATGCTGATCGGTTACTCGGTCGACTCGGACATCCTGTTGAACAACCACGTGTTGCGCCGGCAGGGTGACTTCTACGAGAGCACCCGGCGCGCGATGCAGACCGGGATCACGATGACGGTGACGTCGATGGCGGCGATGCTCGTCATGGGCGTCGCCGCGTGGCTGTTCGGCGTCGAACTGCTGGCGTCGATCGGAATCATCCTCTTCGTCGGCCTCGCGGCCGACCTGATGAACACGTACCTGCTCAACCTGAGTCTCCTTCGCTGGTACAAGTTCGAGGGGGTGCGATCGTAATGGGGCCGATCAGCTTCGTCAAGGAGTACTGGCGACTGATCCTGCTGGTCCTGTTCGTGACCGGCTCGCTCGTCTCCCTGTTCGTCCCCGGCGGCGTCATGGGGGACAACAGCTACGTCGAACAGCAAAACGACAACCCGACGAACCTCGAGTACGGGCTCGGACTCGACGGCGGGACGCGAATCAGCGCTCCGGTCATCGGCATGACCGCCGAGGACATCGACGCCGGCGCCGTCAGCGACGACGGCAGCGTCGACCGGGAACGGCTCACCGAGATCGAGAACACGCTCTACGATGAACTCGACCTCGAGACGGGGAACGTCAGCGTCAGCGTCGACGACGACGGAAACACCCACGCGGAACTGTTCACGAGAGACGTGAGCGAGGAGGAGTTCGCCGCCGCGCTCGGCGAGGCCGGCGTCGACGTCGATCCCGACGACATCCGCGACGGCGTCACCGCCCAGACGCGCCAGCGGATGATCGACACCATCCAGTCGCGGATCAACGCGGCCGGACTCTCCGGCGGCTCCGTCTACGAGTCGTCCCGCCTCAACGGCCAGTACTACATCGTCACCGAGGCCCCGAGCATGGGGGCCGACGAACTGCGAGAACTGCTCGCCGAGCGCGGACTCGTCGAAGTGCAGGCCTACTACCCGACCGGGGACGGCAACCACACGAACGAGACGGTGTTGACCGGCCGAGAGATCGCGGCGGTCGATCCGCCGGACAGCGAACACCGGGTCTCGGTGCAGGTCGACAGTAACGCGGCGGGGGACTTCCAGGACCGGCTGAACGAACTCGGCTTCACCGACGAGGGGGTCGGACGGTGTGACCTCACTCGCGACGGCGAGACCGTCAACTTCCAGCAGGAGTACAGCCGGGACCAGTACTGCCTGCTCACGGTCGTCGACGGCGAGGTCCTCGACGCGCACTCGATGGGTGATCTCGCCGTGCCGATGCGCGAGGAAACCTGGGAGAACGATCCGACGTTCGTAATGGGCACGCAGAACAGAGAACAGGCCCAGCGCCTCTCGGTGAACCTCCAGTCAGGCCAACTTCCGGCGCCGCTGGACTTCAGCGAGCAGCAGACCTACTCGCTGTCGCCGGCGCTGGCGGACCAGTTCAAGCTCTACTCGCTGCTGATCGGCGCGCTGTCGGTGGTGACCGTCAGCGGGGTCGTCTTCCTGCGCTACCGGGACGCCCGGGTCGCCGCGCCGATGATCCTCACCGCGATGACGGAGGTGGTCATCCTGCTGGGCTTCGCCGCGCTGATACGAATGCCGCTGGATCTCTCCCACATCGCCGGCTTCATCGCGGTCGTCGGGACCGGCGTCGACGACCTCCTCATCATCGCCGACGAGGTGATGGATCAGGGCGACGTCAGCTCACGGCGGGTGTTCGAGTCCCGCTTCCGCAAGGCGTTCTGGGTCATCGGCGCCGCCGCGGCGACGACGATCATCGCCATGTCGCCGCTGGCCGTCCTGAGCCTCGGCGACCTACGCGGGTTCGCCATCATCACCATCCTCGGCGTGCTCGTCGGGGTGCTCGTCACGCGGCCGGCCTACGGCGACATCCTGCAGCGGCTGCTGACCGATAAGTAGTCGAGTAGTCCGACCGACAGCGTTTCGGTAGCGACTCTCGTCTCTCGATTCTCGCTATTCGGTTCTCGCTATTCGATTCTCGTCTCTCATCTCTCGCCTATCGCTCCCGACACCGCGGACACCAGTCGACGGTGCCGTCGTCTCCGTGGACGCGTTCGAATTTGAGAGAAACGGGGTTGTTACAGTTCGTACAGACAGGCATTGCGAACACCGTATCTGATCGCCGTGATCGCAAAGAGCGGGCAGCCTGCAGCTGCAGCGGCGGCTCGTGGACGCGTGGGACCTATCGGCACTTAGCTCGATCCGCAGCTCAGGCCGGTACGACGGTCGACACGCCGACGCTCTCGAGGAGCAACCAGCCGACGAACAGGCTGTAGAGGACGAGCAGCAGCCGGGCCTCCCGCTCGGTCAGCAGCATATCGGTCCTGACGATGGTGAAGAAGACGATCGTCGCGACGATCAGAAAGCCCATCATCGGAACGATGTGGGGGAATGTGATCGACAGGGTACCGGCGACCAGCACGCCGGCCGGCACCGCGACGAGCAGGTCGAAGATGTTACTCCCTAGCACGTTCGCGAGGCTGACCGCCGAACGGCCCGACCGCGCGGCGGTGACGCTGACGAACGCGTCGGGGATGCTCGAGCCCGCGGCGACGACCGTCATCCCCCAGAGGAACGCGGGGGTGCCGAAGGCGTCGCCGAGACTGATCGCCGCCCGGACCAGCCCTTCGACGCCGACGACGATCAGCGCCAGCCCGAGGACGAACCACAGCCAGGCCCGTCCGCGGTCGACGTCGGTGTCCGCTTCCGTCTCGTCCTCGGCGGTGTCGAGGTACTGGGTGAAGACGTAGAGTCCGTACAGCACCAGCGGGAACAGCGCGAGCGGCCGGGTGACGTCCCCCTGGAGGGCCGTCCCGTCGGCGGGGTAGTAGATCACCGCCAGCGAGAACGTCAACAGGAGGGAGGCGACCGCGAGCATGTAGAACAGCGCCTCCTTGTAGACCAGTTCCCGGCCGGTCTCCATCGCGCCGCCGTCTGCGGCGAGGACCGACACGGCCGGGATTACCAGCAGGTTGAACACTGCCGAGCCGACGATCGTCCCGATTCCGACCTCGAACTCGCCGTGGAGCAGCGTCGCGACGAGCACGCTCACCAGTTCGGGCATACTCGAGCCCGCGGCGGCGATGATCGCCCCCTGAACGACCGCCGGCACGCCGTAGCCCGCCGCGAGGCTGTTCGCGGACGTCTCGAGCCACGTGCTTCCCTTCCAGACGACGGCCGTGCCGACCGCCGCGAGCGCGAGGAGCGCGACCACGTCGAGCATACGTAAATCGTGACTCGAGCGGATGGATAAAACGGTCGACACGGCGTCTCCGGAGCGGGTTCGCTCCTTGCGAACGGCCGACCGGCCGTCAGAACTGCTCGAGCCCGGTTTGCTGGGCCTCAGCGAGCAGGTCCTCGCAGGTCGACCACGACGCTCGCGCGAACGGCGGGAGGTCGCCGTGCTCGTCGACGTAGGACGCGAGGAATTCGCGGGTATTCGGATCGCTCGGGTAGCCGCTGCCGACGGGGCCGTACTCGTCGGCGATGGCGGCGACGTGGGCGTCGCGCTCGACCTTGGCGACGATGCTGGCCGCGCCGACCAGCGGCGACTCGTCGTCGGCGCCGTGGCGGGCCTCGATCTCGATTCGACCCTCGAGCGACGACGGGACCGAATCCGCACAGCGGTCGCTCACTCGCCGCGCGAAGCGTTCTGCGTCGGTGTCGCAGGCGTCACAGAGGCCGGACACCGCGTCACCCTCGAGTGCGTCGGGGTCGAGTCCCTCGAGGGCGCCCTCGATCGCCTCGGCGTGGGCCGCGACGGCCAGCGAGTTCATGTCCGTCTCCGGATCGTCGATGCGGGCCGGCGGGATTTCGGCGACGCCGACCCGGATGCGATCGTCGCCGCGGATCGCCGCGGCCAGTTCCTCGCGGCGCTCGGGCTCGAGTCGCTTCGAGTCGGCGATACCCGCCGGGAGGTCGGCGGGGTCCTCGCAGTGGACGGCCGCGGCGAACATCGACCCGAGCGCCGGCCCCTTGCCCGCCTCGTCGACGCCGAATGGCATGTTCCCGGGATTCGTCGCCGACCGCTAAACCGTTGCGCTATCGGTCACTCCGGGATCCAGCCGACGAACTCGCCGCCGTCGATCGGAACCGACAGGGCGTCGAGGACGCGCGCTGTCATCAGGTAGTAACTGGCCAGCATCGTCAGTCCGACGACGGTCTCGGTGTCGGTGACCGCGGCGGCCGCCTCGAAGAGCGGGTCGGTGACGGCGCCCGCTGCGACGGCGCTGGCGTACCGCACGATCGCCTGCTCCCGTTCCGGAAACGAACAGTCGTCGTCGCGGGCGATCGCTTCCAGTTCGTCGGTCGTGATGCCCGCGTCTCGCCCCAGTTCGACGTGCTGGTGCCACTCGTAGCGCGCTCGGACGGTGCGGGCGACCGCCAGGATCGCCAGCTCCCGTTCGCGCGCCGAGAGATCGCCGGCGTTCCACAGCGCGGTGCCGTAGCGCATGTACGCCCGCATCGCCCGCGGAACGTGCGCGATCGACTGGAAGAGATGCAGTTCGCCGAGGACCTCCTCGTCGAAGAGGTACTGGTAGTCGTCCGGAAGCTCCTCTCGCGTCAACAGCGGAATGCGCGCGTCATCGCGTGGCATAGCGCTACTGCGAGGGACGAATACAAAACGGTACTGTCAGCATCTTGCCATCGGAAACTGGTCGTCTCGAGCAGGGGCGTCGGCGTTTCCGTCTCAGACCGCCACCGTTCGACCCGAGACCGAACTCGTCCGGATCAGCCGCCGCTTCGATCGCGCTACGCCGCCGAACGCGGCTCGTCGAGGAAGTACTCCTCGCGTTCGAACGGTTCGTCTTCACCCTCCACGCTGAGCACGTCCAACGCCGTCACCTCGGCGTCGGTCTCGAGTAGCCCCGCGAGGCTCGGCTCCGTGCGACCGTCGTCGCTGCTGATCAGTTCCTTCACGTAGAGCCCACCTTCGCCGTGGATCCGGACCTCCCCCTCGGTGGACGACTGCAACTCGCCGTCGATGTCGTAGACGATTCGCTCACGCGTGAGGTCGGCCCGCCGGTGGTCGACGCGCTGGGGCGTGTTCTGCCGGACCGTCGTCCCGGACAGTTCCTCGAGGGCGGCTTCGAACGCCGCCTCGTCGACGGGGTCGGCGAATTCGACGTCGGCGCGGTACCGTTTGCTCGCGTCGTGTTCCTTGACGCGTTCGACCATCTCGTAGGTCGCGCGCCGGAGCCCGTCGACTTCGACGGCCCCCTCGGCGGCCGCGTTGATCTCCCGCTCGAGGGACTCCACGTCCGGATCGCGGGTCTTGGGGCGTTTGACCTCGAGGACGAAGGGGCGTCCCTCCTCGAGCATTCGGGCGTCGACGTCCTCGCGGCCCGCGCCGTGGAACGTCCCCTCGTCACCGTCCATGGCCTCGACGACGTGCGGGCGGACGACTTGTTCGACGCTCGTGTCGTACAGGTAGCCCGATCCCCCGCAGTAGTCGCAGGGCTCCTCGCCGTCGTCGCTCAACTGGGTCCCGCTGCCGCCACACTCCCGGCAGGGCCACTCCGTCTGGGGAATGTCTCGCTCGAGTTTTCGGTAGCGGCCGTAGACGAAGGCGGGGTTGATCTGGACGTCGACCGCGTGGCTCGTGACCGAGTCGGCCTCGAGGGCCTCGAGCGGGTCGAACGCCTCGAGGTCGACGATCGCGAGGACGTCCGGGCGGTCGAAGTCGACGTCGGTGCCCGTCGCCGCGCCGACGCGCCGGCCGACCTCGCGGTTGACCTCGCGCTTGAGCGACTCGCCGGCGTCGGGGCCGAGGTCGGCATCCTCCCGGAAGAGCAGGTCGTTCTCCTCGACCAGCGGCGGGACGCGGCTCCCGACCTGATAGTCGTCGAAGTCGACGCCCTCGAGTGCGTCGACGATGGTCTCGGCGATCGCGTCGACGGTTTCCGAGTAGCCCTCGCAGACCCAGCAGTCGGCGGGGTCGTCGGGCTCGAAGTCGGCGTCGTCTGCCATCGCGATCGTCGTCCGCAGCGCCCGGCCGCGCTCGGCGTTGGTCAGTCCGAAACTCCGCTCGGCGAAGGGGCGGCCGAGACAGGAGTCGCAGACGGGCCCCGTCTCGAGCAGCGCGCGGGCGTCTTCCGTGATCATGTCTCGGGAATCGGGCGGCCGCGGGTAACACGTTTTCCCTTCGCCGGGCGCCTGTCGGCCGCGACGCAGTCGCACAGTGGCCGTCCGCTCCCGCACTCGCCACCTGTTGACCACCGTCCGTGCTTGCGTCCCCATCCGTGCTTGCATTCGCTACCCGGGACCCGGGGGTTCAAATGGGTCGGGTTCCATCCCACGAATATGAACGATTTCCGACTGGACCGGCGCGAGCTGCTCGGACTCGCCGGCGCCGGCCTCGTCGGTGCCGTCGCCGGCTGTTCGGAGCCTCGAGGAGCGGAGAGTTCGATGGAAGGGACCTCGTCGCACACGATCGATCCGGGCAACGTCGCCGAGGGATCGACGTACACCGACGTCTACGAGGCGGTCATCGACGCCGTTCCGCAAATTCGGGCCCTCGGCGTCACCGATCCGGCGACCGGGCAGAAGGGCCGCGGACAGGGGTCGGGCTTTCTCGTCGACGAGACCCACGTCGTCACGAACGAACACGTGGTCGCCGGCGCCGACGACGTCGACCTCCAGTACATCAACGGCGACTGGACGGACACCACCGTCGTCGGCACCGACTTCTACAGCGACCTGGCCGTCCTCGAGGTCGATCACGTCCCCGACGACGCCGCGGCGCTGTCGCTGGCCGACGAACACCCGGTCGTGGGCCAGGAGGTCCTCGCGATCGGCAACCCCTACGGTTTCGAGGGATCGATGACCAAGGGGATCGTCAGCGGCGTCAATCGCCGGCTCCAGATGCCGGACCGGGCGTTCGCGTTCTCGAACGCGATCCAGACCGACGCCGCGGTCAACCCCGGCAACAGCGGAGGGCCGCTCGTCGATCTCGCGGGCAACGTGCTCGGCGTCATCAACGCCGGCGGCGGCGACAACATCGGCTTCGCGATTCCGGCGGCGCTGGCGAGTCGCGTCGTCCCCGCGCTCATCGAGACCGGGCGGTACGAGCACCCCTTCATGGGAATCAGGTACGCGACCGTCGACCGATACATCGCGGAGGCGAACGACCTCGACGAGGCGACCGGCATCATCATCACGGACGTCCAGCCGGGTGGCCCGGCGGACGGCGTTCTCGAACCCGCCTCGCCGCGCCGTCGCGACTCCCGGCCCGTCGGGGGCGACGTGATCGTCGCGATCGACGGCGAACCGATCCCGGACGGCCACGCGCTCTCGACGTATCTCGGCCTCCAGAAACGCCCCGGCGAGCCGATCGAGATCGAATGCTGGCGCGACGGTCGCGAGACCACCGTCTCGATGACACTCGGCGCCCGTCCCCGTCCGTAGCGCGGGTGTAGCGACGGTGTACCGCCGGTATCGCGGGGCCTCGTTTTCCCGCTCGAACCGAGAAAAACCGTTCTAAAGCACACATTATACGACGGGTACGGGTCGTCTAGGAGGTACGTAATCTCGCCAAACAGGTTAGAATCGATTTCGTTCTCGAGTTTGTGAACGATCCCGGTGAACTGGGACGAAATCGGACGCGAACGGCACCGTTCACGGGGTAGACGGCCGATAACAATAGGTGAATCGCCGGTAGACCCGAGCGGAGCGATCACCCATCGCCCGTCACGCATGACCCTGAACGCCGACAGCCCCACCCCAACCGACGAATCGCCGATCGACCTCGATGCGGTCACGGTCGAGAACGAAGACGCTCCCGACGAGTGTGCGATCTTCCCGCGGGAGGCGAGCGAAGACGAACTGCAAACCGCCTGGATCGTCGCCCACGACGACGGGTTCGTCTCGCTCGAGTCGATGCGCTGAGAGAGGACCATGCACGTCGGACACTCCCTCACCGCCGCCGGGTTCTGGCTCGGCACGCTGTTGCCGGTCGCGTACCTCCCCGTCTTCCTCTCGGGGATCGACTCGGTCCAGTCGCTGTCGCTGGTCGTCGGACTCCTCGCCGTCCACGCCCTCGCGCTGGTCGTCGGCCACAGCTACCCCGGGTCGCGCGCGTCGTGACCGTGGCCGGGACGCCAACGGACGGCGCCGCCGCGGTTCCCGGTCCCCGCGTGTCCTCCCCGGAGCCGCCCGCAGCGACCGTGACGGGCCCCCGCTGTTTTCGTTCGACGTCGTTCCGGTGAAAACCGTGAAAGCGATTTACGGCTGATCGTGTGAGCCGTTCGCATGAAGGCTCGCTGTCCGCTCTGTACTCGACCCGTCCCGCGTACGATCCAACAGTGGTGTGAGTGCGGTCAACCGATGGATCCAGGCTGTTACGAGGCCCACGAGGATTGGTGTGCGGTCCACGGCGCCGACGCCTGGATCGGTGCCGTCGAGCGCTAGTCGCTCGGCTGCCAGAGCTGCGCGTGCGGCGTGTCACAGCTGTCGCAGACCGCCGCCCGCTTGTCCTTGTAGACGCCCCGCTCGAGTTCGCCCTCGGAACAGTACGGACACGGTCGGCCCTCGAGAACCGCGAGCAACTGCCGATCTTCGCCGTCCGTCGCCGACGACTCTGATTTCGCCATATAGGTATCCCATACCCGAGAGCGGTGAAATCGTTGGCCATGCCTATGCAGCGTCGACGAGTCCGACGGGGAGGGACAGAAGTCCCTGACGGCGGGGCAACGACGGGGCAGCCTGCCCGCGGGTGCGATACGCGCTCGCTACCGCCGGTCCCCGTCGAGTCTCGAAACCGTGGCGGCTATCCCACGGGTCGCCGTCGTGGTCCCTATGCGCCAGTTCGTACTGATCGGTCACGACGTGCCGACCGAGCCCGACTTCTCGCTCGAGGACCTCGCGGGCGGGGCCGGCCGCCTCGACGCGCTCTGTCGGTCGATCACCGCCTCGTTCGTCACCTCCCACGGCATCCGCGAGGACGTCCGCACCCACCTCGTCGCGCAGGACGAGCTCACGATCACCTTCGACGGGAGCGAGCTTCGGGGGCTCAACCCCGACGAGCGCAGCACCGCCGCGCTGGTGCGCAAGGCCCTCGAGCACCGCGACGAAGCCATCGGCGCGCTGCCCGCGGAGCCCAGTCCCGGCATCGAGGTGTACCGGAGGGGGTTCGAGGCGACGCTCGAGGCGGTCGCCGACTCCGGGACCGTCGTACAGTTGCACGAGGACGGCGACGCCGTGGTGGACGTCGGCGCGGACGGACTTGCGGATCCGGTGTTCGTGCTCTCCGATCACCGGGATTTCACCGACGCGGAGGAGGCGGTGCTCGAGGACGTCGTCGATCGGCGGGTGCGGCTCGGTCCCGAGTTGTTGCACGCCGATCAGGCGATCACGGTCGCGCATCACTATCTCGACACTGAAGGGTACGAGCGGTTTTAGGAGCGGGGGCTCGAGCGTGCGAATCGATAGCGGGCGACCCGACACGCGCTTTCGGAAGCGTTAAACAAACGGACGCTCACAGTTCAGATGCGGGCCGGTGGGGTAGCTTGGTATCCTTCGGCCTTCGGGTGGCCGTAACCGCAGTTCGAATCTGCGCCGGCCCACTTCTCCCGCAACGCAAATCCGCGAGCGTAGCGAGCGGTCTGCGTTGCGGAGAATGGAAACCAAGCAGATTCGAATCAGGGAGGAGCTTTGCTCCGACCGTGGTTCGAATCTGCGCCGGCCCAGTTCTTCCGACGAACCACGCCATAGCGATATCTCATTCATCGTCACCAGCAGGCTTTTTTCACCCAAACCTGTAACCTCACCTATGGTACTCGCTGCTGACGACCTCGCTGAGTTCGTGGCCCGCGATCCGTCGGACGACGAGGACGTTCCTCTCGGTGATGCCCTCGAGGAACTATCCATCGACGTCGAAACCGACGCCGTCGACGCAGTTCGCGACGTTCGCGGACGCCGCTGAAACTCGCTGCGTCTGTGAGTCCTCATCTCGAGAACTCCCGAAAACCCCACTCAACTCTCGAGCCGAACCTCGATCAACGCCAACTCGTCCGAAGGCACGGCCTCCTCGAACGCCGCCGCCACCTCGTCCCACCCCTCGGGCCGATACGCGTCAATACCGAAGCTCTCCGCGAACGTCACCAGATCCGGATTCGTTAGCTCGGTTCCGGTGTGTTCACCCCGGTGACCCTCCTGCTTCTCGGAGATCAGGCCGTAGTCGTCGTCGTTGAACACCACGGTCGTAAAGCCACAGTCCAGCCTCGAGGCGGTCTCGAGTTCCGCCGCGTTCATCAGGAATCCGCCGTCCCCGGTCCCGGCGACCACGTTCGAATCGACCGCCAGATCGGCCGCGAGTGCGCCGGGAACGGCGATTCCCATGCTGGCCAGCCCGTTCGAGATCACGCAGGTATTGGGCTCGTACGTCGGGAACGACTGGGCGATGGCCATCTTGTGGCTGCCGACGTCCGAGACGAGCACGTCGGAGTCGGCCATGGCCTCGCGCAACAGCGGCAGGGCGTTCCGGACGGTGATCGGGTCGTCGTCAGCAGGCGGCGCCGTCGCCGCCTCGAGCAGCCGATCGTGGAGGTCGTCACACCACAGGGAGCAGGCCTCGTCGGGCAGGCGGTCGTCGATGGCCGACAGCGCCGCGCCGACGTCGGCGACGATCTCCACGTCCGGGTTGTAGTGGCGGTAGACCTCCGCGGGTTCGGAGTCGACGTGGACGATGGTCTTCTCGAGGTCGGGGTTCCACCCCTCGGGGTCGTGTTCGGCGATGTCGTAGCCGACCGCGGCGACGCAGTCCGCGCGCTCGATCGCCCGCGCGGCCTCCTCCCCCGGCCCCGAATCGAGGGTCATCAGCGAGGCGGGTTCGCGGTCCGAAATCGCCCCCTTGCCCATGTACGTCCCGACGACGGGGATCCCCACGCGCTCGACGAGATCGCGGATGTACTCCGACGCGCGGGTTCGCACCGCGCCGTTGCCCGCGAGGATGAGCGGCCGCTCGGCGTCGGCGAGCAACCGCGCCGCGCGCTCGGCCGATTCGTCGTCCGGGTCCGGCCGTCGAACCGGATCGCGGACCTCGATCGGGTCCGCGTCGATCTCCGAAGCGGCGACGTCCTCGGGGAACTCGAGGTGGGTCGCGCCCGGCTTCTCGTACTCGGCGAGTTTGAACGCCTTTCGGACCGACTCGGGTGCGATCTCGGGCTCGGCGATCTGGGTGTTCCACTCGACGATGGGTTCGAAGAGGTCGACCACGTTCAGGGCCTGGTGGCTCTCCTTGTGCAGGCGCTCGCGACCGCCCTGGCCGGTGATGGCGACGACCGGGCTCTTGTCGAGGTGGGCGTCGGCGACGCCGGTCATGAGGTTCGTCGCGCCGGGACCGAGCGTCGAGCAGCAGACGCCCGCCGCGCCGGTCAACCGGCCGTGGACGTCCGCCATGAACGCGGCCCCCTGTTCGTGGCGCGTCGGAACGAAGCGGATCGGCGAGTCCCGCAGCGCGAACAGCAGGTCCTCGATCTCTTCGCCCGGCACTCCGAAGACGCGCTCGACGCCTTCGGCCTCGAGACAATCGACGAGTACGTCGGCTGTGGACGGCATGGTCGTCCGGTCCACACCGCCGTCATTAATCGTCCGCCCTGCAAGCCCCAGAACGGTCGAATCGTCCTCGAGCGCCTCAGCTGCTGTCGCTCGCGTCGACGACCCGATCGACTCGAATCCGCAGAATCACGCGTTCGGTCTCGATGGGAGTCTGGTACTCGTCGGCGTCCGTATAGCGCCGGGCGAGTTCGTCGATGTGTTCTCGCGCGCCGTCGGTCGTCACCTCGTCGACCTCGCCGATGATCGACAGCCGTCGGTACGGGTTGTCGGGGTCGGTCATGCTGACGCCGACCCCGGAGTTTCGTTCCACGTTCTGGGCCTTCTGGCGGTGGCGTTCGGTGTTGACCAGCAGCCGCTCGTCGTCGGCGTCGTAATCGACCCAGACCGGCGTGACGTGGGGGAGCCCCTCGTCGGTCAGCGTCGCGACGTGGGCGAACGTTGCCTTCTCGAACAGGTCGTGGAACTCCTCGGGAATGGAAGCCATAGGTGGCGTTCTCCGACGGTCGGCTTCTGCTTGATGCCTACATTGAGAAGCCGGCGACCCCCGCGACGGCGAGCGGCGTCGTAACGGGCAGAAGATTCATGGTTCTCGTCGGGTATCCGCAGCTAGACATGTACGCGCGCAATCCCGAGCGCGACGCGATCTGGGACGAAGTCCTCGAGTGGATGCTGTTCCGGGGGCTCCCGCTGCGGCCCCGGGAAATCGAGGGCTACGATCCGGGGCTCGTGCGGGACGTTCTGGAGACGATGACCGTCGACGACTGGGTCACCTACGACGAACGCGGCGACTTCTTCGAGCCCGGCCCGCGGGTCGAACGCTTCGAGGACGGCGCCAACGCGCCGCGGCGTCGCTCCTGGTGAGTCGAACGGGTCGGTCGCGATCGGTTCCAGCATCGACGCCTCGAGCGAACACCCGGAACTGACTGCGCTCGGACCGGCGAGTGTCGGCTAACGGCTTATCGGCCTCGACCGAATGGCTATCGATGTGACACGGAACCGACGGACGCGACGGCGGCTGTTACAGGTATCGGGTGCTGCGGTGGCGACGGCGCTGCTCGCCGGCTGCGGCGGACCCGGTCAGGAGGAGGAAAACGAGAGCGGGAACGGCGAACCCAGCGCCGAGGAGGGGACGGGGAACGGACAGGACGCCGACGAAGACGGGGGGCTCGTCGACGGCAACGGGAACGAGTCGGAGAGCGAGGAGGAGGCGGGCGCAGGCGCCGAAAACGACAGCAGCGGCGATGCGGGAGTCGACGAGAGCGGCGGCGAGGACGCTGGAGCTACCGACGACAGTGACAACGCGAGCGCAGGTAACGGCGACGGATCGGGCTGACACGACGGCCGCAATCGCCCGGACGAGGCGTTGACCGGATCGCTCGCTTCCGTCCTCGCTCCGACACCCTCACTCGAGGTAGCCCAGCGCCTCGAGTCGCGTCTCGACCTCCTCCTGATCGACGCTCGAGGCCGCCTCGTCGGTCTCGTCCTCGACGCGAGCGAGGACTTCCTCGAGGACGAACGTCGCGTACTCGTCCGCGGTCTCGAACTCGCTTCGCTCGAGGCGACGCTCGACGCGTTCGTAGACGCTTGCGGGAACGGAGATGGTCGTCCTCGCTCGGTTCTCGGGGGTACTCAGGTCGTTTTCCGCAGCCATGGTCTTGTCTCCGCGAACGTCATCGACGACTATTGTTATGTGAGTGTTACCTATTGTATTCATGAAGAAACGGCCCGATACGTTCTCGCTTCGACGCGCTCACTGGCGCGGCTTCCGACGGAGTAGTTGGAACTCCATCCATTACAAAGTGAGTGTCATCCGATTCGACCGATGATGAGTGACGAGGATCGACTCGAAGACATCGTGCTGGTGACGGTCGACAGCCTGCGCGCCGACCACTGCGGGTTCATGGGGTACGATCGGGACGTCACGCCGACGCTCGACTCGCTGGCCGAGGACGGACTCACCTTCACGAACGCCATCGCACCGGCGCCGGAGACCAACAGCTCCGTCTCGGCGATGCTCACCGGCCAGTACATGAATCCCGACCTCGAGTCCGACGGAGGCGGGTACACCGACCGGATCCGCCAGCACATGCGGGCCCGGCGAACCCTCCCCCACCGGTTCGACGAACTGGGATACGAGACGGCGGCGTTTACGGCCAACCCGTGGACGTCGCGGTACTTCGGCTTCGACGGGGACTTCAATCACTTCGAGGACTTCATGGACGAGAGCCTCGCCGACGGCCTCGTCGCGCAAGGGGGCGATCAGCGCGGGTTCGTCGGCGACGCCGCCGCCCAGTTGCTCAACTGGGTCCAGGGGCAGGACATGTTCATGGACTGGGAGTCGTTCGCCGACGACGTGCTGGCGTGGACGGAGTCGGCCGACTCGCCGTACTTCCTGTGGCTCTTTCTCGTCGACGTCCACATGCCCTACCTCCCGCCCGGCGACTACCGCTCGCGGTCGCGGTTCCTGAGCTATCCCGCGAACATGTCGCTGTTCGCCGGGCAGTACGACCTGCCGTTCGAGTCGGTGTTCCACGACGTGCTGGTCGACTCCTACGACGACACGATCCGCTACACCGACGAGTTCGTTCGCCGGTTCCTCGCGGACGTCGACGGCGACCCCCTGCTCGCGGTCACCGGCGACCACGGCGAGGCCTTCGGCGAGAACGGCATCTACGGCCACGGTCCGGCGGTCTCCGAGGAGATGCTCCACGTCCCGTTCGTCGTCGCGAACGGGCCCGAGGGAACCGTCGACCACCCGTTTTCGCTCCGAGGACTGCCGGAACTGCTCCCGCGGCTCGCGACCGGCGACGACTTCGAGGACCTGCTCGAGCCGACCGCGTGGGCCCGCAACTACGATCCGGCCGTCGCGATCCGCGGGCGGGACTGGCGCTTCGAGTGGCGACCCGACGAGGAGCGAGTCCTCGTCCGCGAGGACGGCGAGTGGGAGGCAGCCTCGGTTCCGGAACTCGAGTCCCTCGGCCGGGACCTGCTCGAGAATCGGGTCGAGGCCGAACGGGAACGCGGTCGCGTTCTGGACGCGGCCGACGCGCTGGCGAGCGAGGCGGCGCTGTAGCCGGCGGTCGGCCCCGCGCCACGGAACCGGCGCCACGGAACCGGACGACGACCGAGCGAGGCGAGGACGATCGCCCCGGTGCGTCGGGTGGTACGCGAAGCGAGTGAGTGCCGAGGCGCAAGGGGTATCGGTCCGCAGCCCCTCCCTCGAGTGATGACCGAGGGACTCGAGACGGACGTCGAGGAGATGGACGAAATCGCGGAGCGGCGCGACGAACTGGCGGCGCGGGTGCGAACGCACGCGGGAGAGATCGCGCGCGAACTCGCCGTCCTGCAGGGCGGCGACTACGGCCAGCAGGAGTTCACGACGGACGCGGGCGCCTGGACGCTCAAGTACGAGGCCGGCGACGTCCAGTACCTCCGATTCGATCCGAAGTCGGGGTCGGAGATCTACGTCGTCTCGAGCAAACAGCCGCCCGAACCCGAGGCGCTCGAGACGGCGATGACCGACTACGGGGCGTTCGTCGCGGCCTACAACGCCTACGTGCGCTCGTTCGACGGGATCCTCGCGGACGTCCCCGACGAGTTCCCCGAGATCGAGTCGACGGCCGAACTGGTCGCCGAACGCGACCGGATCCTCGAGCGAATCCGCGAGGTCGGAAACGCGATGGCGAGCGAACTCCACCGCTTCGAGGGGGAGTACGGCACCTACGCGACGACGGTGTCCGGCACGCGCTGGGAACTCAAGTGGGACGGCGACGTGGCCGCCTACCTGCGCGTCGGCGGCTCCGACGGGACCTACCTCCTCTCGCAGTACGGCCCGCCGTCCGCCGCCGAGGTGCGTCGGCTCGCGGAGGACGTGGGCGCGTTCGTCGACGCGTTCAACGAGCACGTCGACGACCTCGAGGCGGACCTCTCACACGTGTCTCTCGGCGACGGCGCGTAACGAGGCTCGAGCGGCGACCAGACCCCAGTAGGCCCTCGTTTCGATCAGTATGGTCGTTCTACACTTCGACCCGTCGAGTAAACGAGACGACAATCAGGGGAACTGACTGAGCGGTTTTTCTCGATTTCACGCCCCCCTTCCGAACGTAGCATGACACTATCACGACGTTCGACGATCAGGACGATCGGTGTCGTCGGTGCCGGATCGGCGCTCACCGGCACGGCACTGGCCGTCAACGAACACCAGGACAGCGGACAGGAGCCATCGGCCGACGAAGTTGGTTCGATCCGGGTCGGTCACTTCGCACCCGACGCGCCGAACGTGGACGTCTACGTCGACGATCAACAGATCCTCACGGACGTCAGTTACGGCGTTCTCTCGCCGTATCTCGGCATCGAACCGGGAACGTACACGGTTTCGATCACGCCCGCCGGCGAAGCGGAGCCCGTCCTCGAGGAGACCGTCCCCGTCGATACGGGGTACTACACGGTCGCGGCGATCGGCGAACTCGAGGGCGACGAGACGGGCGACGACTCCGGGGACGGCGTCGACGCCGCGAACGAGACCGCAGAGACGAACGCCACCAACGAGACCGCGAGCGACGGCGCTGACCCGTCGCTCGGCGACGGGAGCGACTCCGAGACGGGGGGTCTCCAGTTCCTCGTCCTCGCCGACCGCGGCCCGGACGACGTCCAGGAGGGGACTGCACTCGTCCGAGTGGTCCACGCGTCACCGGACACGCCGACCGTCGACATCGCCGAGTCGGAGAACGACACGATACTCTTCGAAGACGTCGCGTTTACCGAACCGTCGGGATACGCCCCGGTCGATCCCGAGGCCGAAGCGCTCGGATTCTTCCCGGCGAACGACCCGTCCGGCGACGAACTGGATGACGACGAAGTGATCTCGCAGTCCGACCCGGTCGTGACGGTCGAACTCGACCTCGAAGCGGGCCAAGCGTACACGGCCTACGCCATCGGCTACCTCGAGGGCGAGGAGGGAGTCGAAATCGACGCCGAGACGGACGACAGCGACGATGACTCCCGCGACGACGCCGAGGACGACCGATCGTTCGACGTGTACCTCGCCCTCGACGGGACGACGGAACGAGCGCAAGGGGACGATCGCGAGGACGACGAGGGAGACGACGAACTCGAGGCCGGTGACGATGACGACGAGTCCGGAAACGAAACGGGCGACCGAAACGGGTCCAGCGACGGGCACCACGCAGAACCGACAACGGCCGACGACTGATCGCAGACCGGTGCCTCAGCCGCCCGCCCCGAGTACTCGGTCTCCGCTGACACCCCTGACGGTCGTCGACGACATCATCGACCCGCTCGTTTGCCGTTCCGTGGGCCCATCAGCGGCCGGACGCCGTCGAGCGGGGCGCTATGCGATCTCGGTCCTCGAGAAGGCCACAGCGGTCGCGCAGGAGTGTTAGACGTCGACGTACTGTTCGACCCACTCCTGACGGCGCTGCAGCGCGCGTCGGCCTTTCGGCGTCAGTGCGTAGTAGTTCGTCCGTCGGTCGAGTTCCCCCTTCTCGACCAGTTCCTTCTCGACCAGCGTGTCGAGATTGGGATACAGCCGGCCGTGCGTGACCGGCTGATCGATGTAGTCGTTGATGTCGTCGAGGATCTCCTGCCCTGACGGACGGTCTTTACCTGCGATCACGTACAGCAAGTCGCGTTGGAATCCGGTTAGCTGATCCATGGATCACCCTCTGAGTGACGACGTTCACCTATCTGTGACTTTGTTATAGAGCAAATACGTGTGCTAAACCGCCCGGAAACGCAATACAGTGGGTGGGTAATGAGCGTCCACCGGACGCCGGTTTCGACTCTGTGCCGTGACGGGGCGCTTTTGGCGACCACCGCCGTACAGGTCGCTATGTCCACTGATCCGCTCGTCTGGGAGACGATGGACAGGCGAATAGCCTACAGTTGTCCGGGCTTCGACGTGGTTAACGAGAGCGTTCGGCTCCCCGACGGCACCGAAACCGAGTTCGACTACCTCTCCGAGTCGCCGAGCGTCTGCGTGCTCCCGTTCACCCCCGACGGCGACGTCGTCTGCATCGAGGAGTGGCGCCAGGCCGTCGACCGCGTGAACCGCGGGCTCCCCGTCGGCGGCACCGAACCCGAGGACGACGACCTCGAGGCCGCCGCCCGCCGCGAACTCGCCGAGGAGACCGGCCACGAGGCCGATCGGCTCGAGCCCCTGGTGACCGTCGAGCCGGCCAACGGCATCGCGGACGCCGTCCTGCACTTCTTCGTCGCCCGCGGCTGTCGCGCGACCGCCGAGCAGCGACTCGACCACAACGAGAGCATTCGCGTGACTCGGCGCTCGTTCGCGGACCTCCTCGAGGCCGTCCGCGACGGCGAGATCCGCGACGGCCGGACCGTTCTCGCGCTGTCGTACTACCAGTTGTTCGAAGCCGACGCGTAACCGCGAGACTACGCCGACGTCGCCTTCCGCGTTCCGGCGGAGCGTCACGACTGGCCGGGGCGGTGTCTCGACTGTAAAAATCGATCGCACGGGGACCCATCGGCGATCGGTCGACCGATCGAATCCGCCCGTCCCGATCGGATCGAACCGACGGTCGACTACGACTCGTTGGCCGTTTCGTTCGCTTACTCGCTCTCGTTCCCCGTCTCGGTGGCGTTCTCTCCGTCACTCGTTTCGGTGACCGCCTGGAGTTCGGTCGCGTCCTGAAGGGTGACGGTGTTGGCGTCCAGCGTCTCGATCGAGATCGACGACGCGGCGGCTTCGGAGACCGTCTCGCCGGTCTCGGTGGCGTTCTCCTCAGTGGCGTTCTCATCCGCAGTCGCGTTTTCCTCGGCGGTCGCGTTCTCCTCGGCGCCGACGTCACCTTCTTCGACGGACTGGATCGTCATCGAGTCGACCGACAGCTCGTCGACGTCGAACTGTTCGATCGTGAGCGCCTCGATCTCTTCGGCGGACGCTGCGCTCTCGTTGCCAGCGCTCTCGCTTTCCCCGCCGTCGTCACCGCCGAAGAGTCCGCCGATGAAGTCGCTGATCCCCCCGAGAATTCCGCCGCCCTCTTCGACCTCGAGGGAGTCGATCGACATCCGCTGGACGTCCATCGTCTCGATGGTGAGGTTCTGGACGGCGAGCTGGTCGGTATCGTTGCTGATCACGGTCTGGTTGCCGCTCGCGGTCTCGTTTGCGCCGTCGGCCGGCATCGCTTCGGTGTCGTTCGCGGCGCTCCCGACCGGCTGCCCGTCGAGTTCGAGTGCTTCCATCGTGACGTTCTCGAGCGCGAGCTGTTCGATCGCGACGCCGGAGATCGTTATCCCGGCGTCCCCGCTCTCGTTACCGGCGCTGTCGTTCGCCCCGCTCTCGTTGCCGCTCGCCTCGACGGATTCGTTGAGTTGCTCGAGGTCCTCCTGGGCGGCGTCGAGCCGTTGGACGTTCAACTCCTCGATCGTCGCGTTCTCGACGGTAGCGTTCTCGAGTTCGAGCGTCTCGACCTGTACGTTCTCGAGCGTCGCGCCCGCGTGGGTGCTCACGTCGCTGTCGGTGCTCACGTCTCCGGTGTCGGCGTTCGCCCCTGTCGCCGCGCCCGCGAGGGCAGGACCCCCCGAGAGTGCGACCAGCAGCGCGACGAACACCGCACCGAGCGTCTGCGGTCGTGAATCCATTGCGATCGGTGCTACCGGTCGTTCGCGGCTAAAACGAGTCGACTGTTACAGAGTTATCTCTGGGAAAGGCACCGTTTGCGACCGCCCTGAGCACCCTAATCCCGCGTTCACCACGACGTCGGACGGTGGTTTCGCCGATCGAATCGGCCGATCGATACCGGCGATTCGAGATCGGCGACTGAGCGGCCGCTACCGGTGAATTGGAGGCGGTCCGAAAAAGTTCGCAACCGCGGAGCGGTCGGTTCGATACCGACCGATCGCGTGGCGTCCGCGCCGATCAGTTGAACAGTCCGCCGAACAGTCCGCCGTCGTCGTCGCCGCTCTCGTTGTCCGACTCGCTGTCTTCGCTCGCGTTGTCCGACTCGTTGTCGTCCATCGTCGTCTCGTTGTCTTCGGTCTCCGTCTCGTTGTCGCTAACGATCTCCGTCGTCGCCGTCTCGGAGTCGTTGCTCTCGATGTTCTGCAGTTCGCTCGCGTTGCCGAACGTCAGCGTGTCGACGCTCGCGTTACCGATCGTGATCGAGGATGCGGAGAGGTTGGCGATGGTCTGGCCTTCAGTCGTGTTGTTCATCGCCGTCTCGTTGTCCATCGCGGTCGCGTTGTCTTCGGTTTCGTTCTCCTCCTCGATTTCGATCTCGTCGTCTTCGTCTTCCTGGATCGCAGCGCCAGTCTCGGTCTCGTTCTCGTCGTCGTCGAGGATGCCGAGACCGTCGTCTTCGGATTCGTTCTCGGTGGCGTTCTCTTCGGACGCCATCGCGGCGTCGGTGGTGTTACCCTCTTCGACCGACTCGGCGTTCATCGACTCGATCGTGATCTCTTCGACGTCGAAGTGCTGGATCGTGAGGTTCTGGAACTCCTGGGTCGCGTTCTCCTCGGAGTCCATCGCCGTCTCGTTGTCCATCGCGGTCGCGTTGTCTTCGGTTTCGTTCTCCTCCTCGATTTCGATCTCGTCGTCTTCGTCTTCCTGGATCGCAGCGCCAGTCTCGGTCTCGTTCTCGTCGTCTTCGATTTCGAGCTCCGTCTCGTCGTCTTCGGTCTCGTTGGTCGCGTTGTCGGTCTCCATCGCGGAGTCCTCCTCACCGACGGTCAGCTCTTCTACGGTCAGCGTCTCGACGTCCATCGTCTCGATGGTGAGGTTCTGGACCGTGACGTTCTCGGTGCTCTCGTTGATCAGGCTCTGACCGGCGGACTCGTTGTCCATCGCCGTCTCGTTGCCCATCTCCGTCTCGTTGTCGTCCTCGAGACCGATGCCGTCGTCTTCGTCCTCTTGGATCGCGGCGCCGGTCTCCGTCTCGTTCTCGTCCTCGATTTCGAGTTCCGTCTCGTCGTCTTCGGTGTCGTTAGTCTCGTTAGTCGCGTTGTCGGTCGCGTTCGCCGACTCGTTCATCTGCTCGAACTCCTCGAGTTCGACGTCTTCGAGCTCGAGTTGCTCGAACTGAACGTTCGTGAGCGTCACATTGCCGCTCTCGTTGGCGGCCGTCGCGTTGTCTTCGGTCGCGTTAGCGCTCTCGTTGGCGTCCAGTTCCTCCTGGAGGGCCGTCACGTTGGCGTCGAACTCCTCGACGTTCAGTTCCTCGATCGTCGCGTTCTCGACGGTGACGTTGTCGAGTTCCAGTGTGCCGACCTGTACGTTCTCGAGTGTCGCACTCGCACCTGCGTCGTCGCTCATGTCTCCGGCGTCGTCGCTCTGCGCGGATGACGCGCCGGCCAGGGCAGGACCCCCGGACAGCGCAACCATCAGCGCGACGAACAGGACGCCGAGTTTCTGTGGTCGTGAAGCCATTGCGCTCGATTATACCGTCCGATTGCGGCTAAAACGAAGCGACTGTTTCGAGATTATCTCGGAGAAAACCAGTGTTGGAATCGTGCAACGGTCCCTAACCTCGCGTTCATCTGTCGAGACCGATGACGGTCATCAGTGCCGAGATTCGGCGGGGGAATCGGCCTGATCATGTCACCACGCGAAGTGAAATCGGAGTTGTGCTTGCAGACGATTGCGGGTTATAGCAAACGGGACGGAACGGGAGGTTTACCGGCAATTTACGTCCTGTTCGGCCGACCGAGTTTCAGGCGTTCGAGCAGCTACCGGTCGCAAACCTTCACTGACTTACGTCGGACGCGCTAACGGGCGATCGATGCGCGAGTGCTTCGAAATCCGGGACACCGACGCCGGCGGACGGATCGGCGAACTCACCGTTCCCCGCGCCGACGTCACGGTCGAAACGCCGGCGCTGCTCCCGGTGATCAATCCGAATCTGGACACGATCGCCCCGCGGCGCCTCGCCGACGAGTTCGGCGCCGAGATCCTCATCACGAACTCCTACATCATCCACGGGACCGACGACGTCCGCGAACGGGCCCTCGAGGAGGGGCTGCACGACCTGCTGGACTTCCCGGGGGCGATCATGACCGATTCGGGCTCCTTCCAGCTCTCCGAATACGGCGATATCGACGTCACGACCGAGGAGATCCTCGAGTTCCAGCGCGCGATCGGCTCCGACATCGCGACGCCCGTCGACATCCCCACCCCGCCGGACGTCCCCCGCGAGCGCGCGGAAGCCGAACTCGAGACGACCCAAGAACGCCTCGAGATCGCCGAGGGCGCCGACACGGGCGACATGCTCGTGACGGCGCCCGTTCAAGGGTCGACGTATTCGGACCTCCGGGAGAAGGCGGGCCGGAACGCCGACGCCACCGACCTCGACGTCTTCCCCGTCGGCGCGGTCGTCCCGCTGCTGAACGACTACCGCTACGACGACATGGTCGACGCCGTCGCCGCCGCCAAGCGCGGACTGGGCGCCGACGCGCCGGTCCACCTCTTCGGCGCGGGCCACCCCATGATGTTCGCCCTCGGCGTGGCGATGGGCTGTGACCTGTTCGACTCCGCCGCGTACGCGCTCTACGCCCGCGACGACCGCTATCTGACGGTTCGCGGCACGCGGAATCTCGCCGACATCGACTACTTCCCGTGTTCGTGTCCGATCTGCACCGAGTACTCGTCCGACGAGCTGCGCGCGCTCGACGACCGCGAGCGCGAGTCGGAACTGGCCGTCCACAACCTCCACGTCACCTTCGAGGAGATCCGCCGGATCAAGCAGGCCGTCCGCGCCGGCACCCTGCTGGAACTCGTCGAGCAACGCGCCCGGTCGCACCCGACGATGCTCGACGGCTACCGGACGCTCCTCGACCACGCCGCCCAACTCGAGCGCTCCGACCCCGTCTCGAAGGGCGCATTCTTCTACACCTCTCACGAGAGCGCGCGCCGACCCGAAGTCGTCCGCCACCACCAGCGCCTCGAGCGCCTCTCCGTTCCCGAATCGCTGTTTCTCACCGAAGGCCAGCCGGCACGGAGCGACGAGTTCGACGACTCGTGGCGGGTCGAACCCCCCTTCGGCCCCTTCCCGCGGGCGCTCTCGAGGTCGTACCCGCTCACCGCCGAGGTACCCGAACGGACCGACCGCGCGGCGCTCGAAGCCGCGGCCGACGGCGTCGCGCGACTCGCCGACGTGAACCCGGACGCCGACCTCACCCTCGGCCACCGCGGCTGGCCCGCGGCCGTCCTCGAGCGCGTCCCTGCTGGCGTCGATCTCATCGATCTCACCCGCGACTGACGGGGCACCCTCGAGCGGTCCGCGGCGCGGCGTCACGCTCCTATCCGGGTCCGAAAGCCGCGATATCGGCTCCCACCGTCGCCAGCACGTCGGCGGGGTTCGGGTCGCTGTCGGCCAGATGCGTGTACCGGTGGTCCGGGATGCTCGACAGCGCCGCCGTGATGGCTTCGCTGTACGTCTCGACGCCCGATTCCGTCGGGTCGTCGCCACCCCAGACGTCTCGGATGACCGTCATCGAGTCGATCCGCACCTCCAGTCTGCGCGGCTCGTAGCGAGCCAGCAGTTCGGCGAGTCCGAGCTGGAGGGCGACGTACTCGGCGGTGTTGTTCCCCGTCCAGGAGCCGACGGGGCGGCCGAGACGGGCGAGTTGGTCCTCCGCAGCGTCCACGATGACGGCACCCGCACCCGCGGGGCCGGGGTTGCCGCGCGAACTGCCGTCGACGTAGAGGACGAACGCGTCGCTCGTCGCCTCGGGAACGGGCGGCCGGCTGAGTCCCGACTCGAGCAGGCGCTCGAGCGCGCGACGCAACTCGGCCGGGGTGGTCTCGGGAGCGAAGAGCCCGCCGTAGCCGGGGACGGCGTCGTCGATGGCGTCGGTAGCGGCCGCCACCTCGTAGCCGACAGCTGCGAGGACCTCGTCGACGAGCGCGGCGAGCGGCGAGAGGTGTTCGGCCGGGAGGGGGTCGTCGGTCACGCCACGTCCCCCTCCGGGCTTCGATTTGGGGGCCTCACACCCTCGATCCCGGATGCTCTCGTTGGCTGGTCGCACCACTGCATACGGGCTCTCGGTGGTCGAGCGGGATAATCCCTTCCGGTGGTACCGGTGGCGGGCCGTTTCGAGTCAGCCGGCTCTCGGAATCCCCGTCCTCAGTGAGACGTGATTACAACCGGTCTTCTCTGCGTACTGTCATCGGTAATACGTATCGGCGGTAAAACAGCAAAATTCGAGCGGTCGACTGACGCGCGGTCGTCGCCGACACCAGCCGTCGACGACCGCTTCAGGCGTTGGGACGGAATTCGGTGGACGAGTCGCGGTTACCCACGGCAATCGGCTCGGCCGCCATCGGCGTGTCGTCGATCGTGATCTCGAGGTCGGAACCGCACTCGACGAGGACTTGATGCCCGTCGTAGGTGAACTCGAGTCGGCCGCGGCGCGGGCCGCCCGGCCTCGTCGGCGCGAAGAGCGCGTCGAGCGCGTCGGGATCGATCGACTCGTAGAGGGGCGGCAGTTCGGTCGGTTCGACGTCACGTTTGGCGGCGATCGCAGTGACGACGGCGATGCTGACATCCCCGTCGAATCCGCTATCAGTCGAACCGATGAGTGAGTTATTCACGTCCTACCTCAACAGACCCGTGTATAAAAGCGCATCGAGGAATCTCGCTCTAACGAACCAAATTCGGGTATCATTTCGTTTTCCGACGTGAATCCCGTTTCTAATTCGGAAAGCATCGTAGCCGAGGCTCGCGTCAGCTTTCGACCGCGTCGGTTCCGAAGTGGTTGAACGGCTGGCGGTACTCGGCCTTGAGGAGCTCTTCCACCTCGACCTCGAGGCCGGCCCGCTGGAGGCGGCTGACGGCGGCCGTGATCTGGTCGGTGTCCTCGGCGACGATGTCGACCCGAAGGTTCCGATGGCCGGTCATGAGTTCGCGGACGGCGACGACGCCGTCGATCTCCAGCGCCGACGCCGCCTGTTCCCCCCGTTCGTGAATCGGGACCGAACACTCGACGACCACGTGCAGCGACTTCTCGGTCCGCTCGTAGTCGATCAGCGGTACGTATCCTGCGACGATCCCTTCGTCCTCGAGGCGCTGGATCCGGTTGCGGACGGTGTTCGCCGTTACACCGACGTCGTCGGCGATGTCCGTCGCCGTGGTGTGGCGGGCGTCTTCCTGTAGCCGGTGTAGAATCCCCCTGTCGATATCGTCCAGTTCGAACCCCATACCCCTCGTTTCGCGTCCATCGGGAAGCGCTTTTGGTTCGAACGGGCGCCCATCCCCGACCGAAACGGAACAGCAAAGACGCCGGCGACGCCAGACGGGAGTATGTTCGGGGTCGAAGCGCTCGGCGTCGGCGTGTTCGTGGTCCTGGCCTTCGGCGCGTGGCTGCTCAGGCGGGTCCGGGGCGGGGGCCGCTCGGCAGCACAGCGGGAGTCCTACGAACGCCACCGGGACGCCCAGCAACGCGACCCGCCCGTCGACCTCGGCGACGTCAGGGAGGTCGCCGTCCACGAGTTCACCGACCACCACAGCGGCGAGCGACGCGCGGTCTGCAAGATCGAGGGCTTCGTCGTCTTCGTCGAAGACGTGCCGACCGACCTCGCGGTCGGCGACGTGATCGACGTCGAGATCCTCTCCTTCAACCGCGGACACACGTCGGCGACGGCGCGGTTTCTTGAAACCGCGTAAGTAGGCGCGGTTGCTCGAAGTCGCGTAGAGAAGCACACGGTTTTCTGAAGTCGCGTAGAGAAGTTCGATTCCTCGAGACAGCGTGAACGGGCGCGGATTCTCGGACGTCTCCGAGCCATCGTTCCGGCTCTCGAGCGGTCTGGAACGGTGCCGGCGCCGCCATTGCAGCCGGTGAACTCACAGAGCAGTCGGCGTGAGAACGCTATCGGCGGACGCGTCGACTCAGTCGGCGCTGTGGAACGGAACGGTACCGCAGTCGGGACAGCCGTTGTGTTTCGTCGTCCGGTAGTTCAGGTCGGTGCCGCAGTTCGAACACTCGTAGTGAGAGTCAGTCATCGAACGGTGGAAGGGCAGCGTCGTTCATAGGGCTTTCGGGGGTGTATTAACTATTATAGTAAACTTTCATCGGTTCGGCCGCGAATAGCGATCGACTGCGTGCGCCGGGACCGACAGCCTCTTTCGCGCGCCCCCGCCCATATCGGGTATGACCGACTACTTCGAAGTCCACGAGCGCGACGGGGCCGCTCGCGCGGGCGAACTCCGCCTCGAGTCGCCCGTGACGACCCCCGCGCTCGTCGACGACGTCCTCGAGGACGCGGGGTCGCTGTGGAGCGCCGAGCGGGAGGTCCCCGAGGGCGACGACTCG